>NZ_JAJEJP010000002.1:937574-1250099 GCF_021390495.1 Paraburkholderia sp. ZP32-5
CGCTCGGGCTGCGCAATCTGCTGTTGACGGTCGGCGGTGTCGCGATGCTGGTCACGACGAGCCCGGTGCTGTCGGGGTACATCATCGCGACGCTGATCGTGGTGGTTGCACCGATCGTGATCTTCGGCCGGCGCGTGCGGCGGCTGTCGCGCGCGAGCCAGGACAAGGTCGCGAACGCCAGCGCGCTGGCCGGTGAAGTGCTCAACGCGATGCCGACCGTGCAGTCGTATACGCAGGAACGCTACGAGTCGGCGCGTTTCGGCAACGCGGTGGAAATGGCGTTCAATACGGCGCTGACGCGCATCCGCGCGCGCGCTTCGCTGACCGCGGTGGTGATCGTATTCGTGTTCGGCGCGATCGTGTTCGTGCTGTGGCTGGGTGCACAGGCGGTGCTGGCCGGGCAGATGACGGCAGGCCAACTGTCGCAGTTCATCCTCTACGCGGTGTTCACGGCTGGTGCGGTCGGCGCCGTCGCCGAGGTGTGGGGCGATCTGCAGCGCGCCGCCGGCGCAACCGAGCGGCTGCTGCAACTGCTGGCCGCGCGCTCGCCGGTGGTCGACGCCGCAACGACCGTGCCGTTGCCGGCTCGAGGCGAAGGGATCCGTTTCGATAACGTCGCCTTTTCTTATCCATCGCGTCCCGGCAGCGCGGCGCTGGCCGGCTTCTCGCTCGATGTGCGTCCGGGCGAACACGTCGCGCTGGTGGGCCCATCCGGTGCGGGCAAGACGACGCTATTTCAACTGCTGTTGCGCTTTTACGATCCACAGTCCGGCCGCATCCTGATCAACGGCGTCGCGACGAATCAGGTCCCGCTTGCGTCGTTGCGCAATGCGATTGGCGTCGTGCTGCAGGAATCGGTGATCTTTTCTGGCAGCGTGCTCGACAACATCCGTTACGGGATGCCCGACGCGACGCTCGCCGACGTGCAACGCGCAGCCGAGATGGCAGCCGCGGCCGGCTTTATCGAAGAACTGCCGCAAGGCTATGACACGTTCCTCGGCGAGCGCGGCGTGCGGCTCTCCGGCGGACAGCGGCAGCGTCTTGCGATTGCGCGCGCGATTCTGAAGAATCCGCCGATCCTGCTGCTCGACGAAGCCACTAGCGCGCTCGATGCCGCGAGCGAGCGCCTCGTGCAAACGGCATTGGACAATGCCGCGCTGAACCGCACGACGCTCGTCATTGCCCATCGTCTCGCCACCGTGCAGCAGGCGGACCGTATCGTCGTGCTGGAGGCGGGGCGCATTGTCGCGCAGGGTCGCCACGCGGAGCTGCTGCATAGTTCGCCGCTGTATCGGCAGCTCGCGGCATTGCAGTTCGGCGAAGCGCAGGGCAGAACCGTGGAGCCTGATCTCCCGCCTGCTCACGTCGATTTGCAGTGAGCGCGTCGCGCGCGAGCAGGTTCGTCGTTCGTCACCCACGAAGCGCGGCAAGTAGCACCACACCACCACCGGACAAATGTGCGTGACTACGCGAGGTTCGGCGGCGCGGCCTTCAGCACGTCGAGGTGCGTGGGAATCAGCCCCAACTCGTGGAATGTGTCGGCGATCTGTTGCTGCTCGCCGAGAATCGCGCGCGTGATCGGCTGCGTACCGAACTGCTGGCGTTGCACCGCGACGTCCACGACCGCCTTCGGCACGCCCCACAACTGCGCCAGTTCACTCGCCAACTGATCGCGGTTCTGTTGACCCCATTGATCGATCTTCTTCAGTTCGTCGATCACGATGCGGATCACGTCGGGATGATTCGCAGCGTAACTCTGCGACGAAAAGTAGAACGCGCGGTTGCCTACCACGCCGGTCGCATCGGCAATCACGCGGGCGCCCAGCGATTTCTGCGCCGCCGCGTAGAACGGATCCCAGATCACCCACGCGTCGATCGACGCGCGCTCGAACGCCGCGCGCGCATCGGCGGGTGCGAGAAATACCAGATTCACGTCACCGTATTGCAGGCCATGCTGACGCAGTAGCTTGACGAGAAAGTAGTGGACGTTGCTGCCTTTGTTCAGCGCAATCCGTTTGCCTTTCAAGTCCGCGACCGAGCGGATCGTCGATTGCGGCGGTACGAGCACAGCTTCCGACTGCGGACGGGCAACGGTCGCGGCGACATAGGCGAGCGGTGCACCCGCGGCCTGCGCGAAGATCGGCGGCGCTTCGCCGACGTCGCCGAAATCGATCGAGCCGACATTGAGCGCTTCGAGTTGCACGGGGCCCGCCGCGAACTCTGTCCAGCTGACCGATACGTTGAGCGGCGCGAGCCGCTTTTCGAGCGTGCCGCGGCCCTTCAGCAGATTCAGATAGCCTTTCTGGTTGCCGATGCGCAGCGTGTGGGGCTTCTGTTGCGCGAAGGATAGCGGCGAGTGAGCAGCCGATACGGCAGCCGCCGCGGCGCCAACGGAGAGTTTCAGGAAGGCGCGGCGGTCCTGTAGCGTTGTGGTGATCGACATGGCGAGTAGCGAGGTGAAAGAGGGCGGACGCCGTTGGTGCGATGCGGGCGTGCGAAGGTGTGAAACCGTGTTCGCGGCGGCGCTCTTCCAGGCGAATGCGCCGCGCGCGCTGGGCGTAATTCGCGCGTGATTCACGCGTTACGGATGCTGAGGCGCACCCTCCCACGCGGGCAACGTGGCGCCGTGATAAACCGTCAGGATCGACGACGCGACATTAGCCTGCTGATAACTGTCGACGATGGTCTTCACCCAGGCCGCGTGGGTATCTTTGGCGTTGACCGCGATGAAGTTGCGATACGGATTGCCTGGCACCTGCTCCTGTGCAATGCGCTCCTGCGGAATCCTGATGCCGGCTTTGATCGCCCAGTCGGTATTGACGACGGCGGCGTCCACGTCGTCGATCGCGCGGCCGACGATGCCCGCGTCGAGTTCCTTGATCTGGATGTGCTTCGGATTGTCCGAAATATCGCGAGCGGTCGGCAACAGACCGACGTCGGGCCGCAGCTTGATCAGCCCGTTCGCCTGCAGAAGCAGCAGCGCGCGGCCTTCGTTGCTCGGATCGTTCGGCACGCCGATGGTCGCGTTTTGCGGTAACGCAGCGACCGATTTCACCTTGTGCGAATAGAGGCCAATCGGCTGCACATAGGTGAAGCCGACCGGCACGATCGCATAGTGGCGCGCCGCGATCTGTGCATCCAGATACGGCTTGTGCTGGAACGAGTTCGCGTCGAGGTCGTGCTGCGCGAGCGCTTCGTTCGGCTGCGTATAGTCGGAGAATGTGGTGACTTTGACCGTGATGCCCTGTTTGGCCGCATTTGCCGCGACCACGCGCCATACGTCTTCGTCCTCACCGGACATGATGCCGACGCGCACTGTCTGCCCGGCGGCAAGCGTCGATTGCGCGCTGACGACGCCGCATATGACGAGAAGGGAGAAGAGGGCGGCTTTGAGCGCTTTGGCCGTATTCATGTTTTCGGAACTCTCATCGAAGTGAAGATCAGCAGATCGTAGAGAGCCGGGTGCCGCCACGCAAATAATATGGAACGCTATTCTTATCGCGATTGAGAACAAGCGGTGGGTGGTAATGCGGGGAATAAAGCGGAGATGAAACGAAGATAAGCTACTGCTTCCTCGTGCTATTAAGCGCGGTCGCCGCTTGACGAGTAACTAGCGGCGGAAAGCACGGCGGCCGGCGTCTGTTCGAGGCGATTCCCGCCGAGCGATTTGGCGCGATATAACGCCTGATCGGCAGCCGACAGCAGTTCGGTCAGCGACGCTATTTCGCCGCTCGATTCGGCGAGGCCGATGCTGACCGTGGCGCGAATCGTGTCACCGTCGGTGCCATGCGACAGCGCGGCGAACCGGTTGGCCACCGTCTCGCCGATCTGTTTCGCGCGCTGGCTGTCGTAGCCCGGCAGCAGCGCGGCAAACTCTTCACCGCCGATGCGCGCAAGAATCGCGTCGGCATCCGTGACCGAGCGAACCGTTTCCGCGAATGATCTCAAGACTTCGTCGCCGGTCTTGTGGCCATGACGATCGTTGATTCGCTTGAAGTGATCGAGGTCGAACGCGAGCAGCGTGACGGGCCGCCGATGCATCGCGTAGTCGCGGATCACCCGCTCTCCATCTTCGAAGAACAGTTTGCGATTACCCAGCCGGGTCAGATAATCCGTGCGGGACTCCTGCAAAAGCTCGCCGTGAATTTCTTCGCGCGTGAGCCGTAGCAAGGTCATCGGCATGACGACCGAGTAGAGCACCCCTTCGTACATCGTGATGACGCTGGAAAGAGACAACGCGCGCGCGCCGAACAGCGGCACTATCCACGGCAGCACGAACGCTCTGGCCGCGTAAAACAGCGCGTGGATCGCCGTCACCGCCACCGCGACGCGCCGGGATTGGACCGCCGGCATGCCGTCGTTTCGCATCAATTCAACGGATGTCATCCCGCTAGCCAGCGCGATCGGTACGGCGCTGACATAGAGCCACACGACAGCCTGCCAGCGCTGACCCGCCGCGGCCCACGTGAGCCCCATCAACAGCAGCAAAGCGATCGAACCGACGAGATAGCGCCGGCCATTGAACATGGCCACGCCGTGCAGCACGGTCAGATAGCCGGCGAGAATAACGAGGTTACTCACCGCGGGACCCGCGGCACCCAGCAGCGGGCTCCTGAATGCCGCCAGCGCGCAGCCGATTCCGAGCGTCGCATAGCCGGCGGCTAGCGCGCGCAATTCTTTGCGGCGCTTGGGATGGGACAGGTGCTCCCAATACGTCATCGCGGAACTGACGAACAGGGTTCCGATTACAAGAAAATAGAGAGTGGCTAAATCGACTTTCATCGCTGACATCAGAGCGCGTGCCCGCCACGACAGGGAAAAAGATTAAACATACAACACGGGATAACGGCCGCTGCCGTATTCGTTGGCGAAATGATAACGGAAGGCGCGGCAGGAAAGTCCGTTAAAGCGGGGGGCGAGCATGCGGCCGGTCGGTAATTTTTTCGTCTCGAGCCTTGTTTGCTGGCTTATCGGCAGCGTGACGATAGCGCATATCCGTTGCGCGTCGAAGCTGTCGTTGATTTGATGCATGCCGAGGGGCGGTTGGATCGACGTCCCATGCGCGTCGCGTTTTCGGCGCGTGCCAGTGCCCAGTGCCCGAACAAAGGGCGGGGCGATTCGCCCGCCTACGCGGACGTCGTGGTGTTCGCGAGCATCGATCGACGGCAGGCGGGGCTGCCGCAACGGCACGCATATTGTCGGCCGATGTCGTCGGTAATATCGCCATCGACGACGAGGCCGTAATCGATGAATAGCTCTTCGCCAGGCTCGATGGCGGTGACGGCATGGATAAAAACGCGCTCGCCGGTCTCGATCGCCTCGCAGTTCGGCGTGCACGCATGGTTCAGGAAGCGGGCGCTGTTGCCGCCACGGCTGCCGTCGATCACGCGGCCGTTGGACAGACCGAAGACGAAGGTATGTCCGTCGTCGGACTGCTGACGGGCCGCTGCGCGACGCCAGCTGGTCACTTCGCCTTTGTATTCGATCAGGCGGTCACCGGCCGCGATGGGTTGCAGCGCAAATAGCCCGGTGCCGTGGACGGACGAACGTCGTGCCGTGAAGCGTCGAAGTGTCATGCTGGGATTGGCGGTTGGTGACGCATGGCGGAATGCGTGATTCCTCGAAGGCGCTCAGCATACAGGCCCGGCCGCGCGCGTTCAACTTGCCGCCGCGCCGTATGGTGTCCAACCGGTGTGCGACCAGATGTGCAACTAATCGTCTGTCGCGCGCGCTGACCGAAAAGCGCCACCGCGCGACAGCTCGCCGGACCCGGCCCGGCAGATCGAACTCGGCGGCGCCCCCGGAATTCAAGGGGCCGAAGGCTACGCCGCCAGCTTCAGCGCCTGCGCGAAATCCGCTATCAGGTCGTCGATATCCTCGATGCCGGCGGACAGCCGCAGCATGCCGTCGGAAATGCCCATCGCCTTGCGCGTTTCCGCCCCGGCTTCGAAAAAGATCGTCGGCGCAACGGGGATGATCAGCGTGCGCGTGTCGCCGAGGCCGGTCGCCTTGATCGGCAGCCTGAGCGCGTTGACGACTTCGATCATGCGATCCGCGTTCAGCAATTCGAACGACAACAGCCACGATGCGCCTTTGAACAGCGCCTGCGCGATGTCGTATTGCGGATGGCTCTTCAGGCCCGGATAGAACACCTTGCCGATCGCTGCGTGCCCTTCGAGAAACTGCGCGAGCGCGAGCGCATTGTCGCTGCTTTGCTTGACGCGCAACGCGAGCGTTTCCGCGCCCATCGCGATCGAGTGCGCCTGCTCGGACGACAACGCCGCCCCCATGTCGCGCAGGCCCTTCTTGCGAATCTGCAGAAGCCCCTGATCTTTCGCCGCCGAGCGCCGGTAGTCGTCGGCGATATTCGGGTAGGCGCTCCAGTCGAACAGGCCCGTATCCGTCACCGCGCCGCCGAGTGCCGCGCCATGACCCGCGATGGTCTTCGTCAACGAGTTGATGACGAGGCTCGCGCCGACCGCCTTGGGCTTGAACACGGCGGGCGAGGTGATCGTGTTGTCGACGAAGTACACGATGCCGCGCTCGCGGCACACGTCGCCGATGCCTTGCAGGTCGGGAATCTGCGTGCCCGGATTCGCGATGGTCTCGACGAATACCATGCGCGTATTCGGCCGGATCGCGTTTTTGACTTCATCGATATTGGCCGCGTCGACGGTCGTGACTTCGACGCCGAGCGTGCGCAACGTGCCGAACAGACTATTGGTGTTGCCGAACACGTAACGGCTCGACACCAGATGATCGCCCGCGCGCAGCAGCGTCAGGAACGTCGCGGTGATCGCGGCCATACCGGTGCTGAAGCAGATCGTGCCGACGCCTTCTTCGAGACTGGTGATCTTGCGCTCGAGCGCGGCGGTCGTCGGGGTGCCCTGCCGGGCGTAATTGAAGCCGCCTTTCTTCGTGCCCTGGAACACGCCGATCAGGTCCTCGACGCGTTCGAAACCATATTGCACGGACGTATGAATTGGCTGGCGCAAGGCGCCGTGCTCGGTGCCCGCGATTCTGTCGCCGTGAACGATGCCAGTGGTGAAACCCTGCTTGTCCATTCCTTCTCCGCTTTTGAGGTCGATTGCTTGCTGTCGATTATCGCCTGTAACCGTTCGGCCGCGAAGTTTTTGGCGTCCACGGCGGCCGCACGGGCGGCCCGGGGCGGCGGTTATCGGAGGCTGTCGGCGCAAATGTTACGCAACATTGGACATTCCCGTGCCATATCGATCGACTAACTTTCGTGATCGAAGGATCGTGCGGTGACGCGTTGATCGTCAGGCTGGGCGTGCGGAAGAAGCTTGACCAGTTTGAATTCCAGACGGGGCTGATGGCGCCGCTTTGCGGCGATCCTTGCGCGTGGAGACCACCATGAATAAACAGCGCTTCGCTGGACCGGTCGCGATCGTAGTCGCCGTCGCAGTCGGGAAACCGCGGCTCGATGCGGAATGTGCGCCCGGTAAGCGTGAAAGCCGTGACGTGACGCGTGAGTCGCAGGGTACGGCGCTCGCCGTGCCGGTTGACATCGGCGTGTGGACGGCCGATGCGCGTGTGGGCGGACTGGATGTCGATCGCGCTGTCGATTGCGTCGAGACCGGCAGCGGCTCGCGACTTTCGTTGCGTCATTGACATGCCGATGTGGCAGATGCGGACAGTAACGAGGCAACGCCGCTCATCGCGCGGCCGCGCGCGCTCCGCGCAGGGCTTCACGCTGATCGAAGTGCTGGTGGCGTTGGCGATCGTTGCGATCGCCCTCGGCGCGGTGACGCGTGCAATCGGCGCGCTCGCCACCGATACCGACAGCGCGCGGCTCAGACTGCTCGCGCTCTGGAGCGCCGACAACGCACTCAGCGCGATAAGGATTCCGATGGCGTGGCCAGCGGTGGGACGAACGACTTTCGACTGTCCACAGGGGCCTTATCGGTTCGTCTGCCGTCAATCGGTGACGTCGCTTTCGAGTCCGCTGGTGCGCCAGGTCGCGGTGAGCGTGTACCCGTCGGCGTCGAGTGGATCCGTGCTCGCGGAGGTGGTGACGGTGGTCGAGAATGAAGCGCGTCACTAAGGGGAGCCGCAGCGGGCGGCGCGCACGGATCGGTGGTTTCACGCTGATCGAGATGCTCGTCGCGATTACGCTCCTCGCGGTGATCGCGATGCTGTCATGGCGCGGTCTCGATGCGACGATTCGCGGCCGCGACGGCATCATCACCAACCTGAGCCAGACCCGCCTGCTGGGCCGCTATTTCTCGCAGATGCAATTCGATCTGCTCAATCTCGTTACCGCCGACGAAGTGTTCGGGCCGCCATTGCGTATTCGCCCGAACGAACTCGTGCTGGTGCGGCATCTGAACGTCGGTGGCGGTCCCACGTTCGTGCAGGTCGTCCGTTATCGACGCGACGGCGATCAGCTGATTCGCAGCGCATCGGCACCGCTCGCATCGCTGGCCGAACTCGATGACGCGCTCCATCACATGGATCAGTTCGCCGGCGTCGTGGTCGCGAACTCCGCGCGTTCGATGCAACTCGCCGTATGGCTCGCGCCGACTGGATGGACGACTAGCCAGGCGGTGGTCGATCAGGCGTATGCGGATTTTCTGTCGCAGCACGGGATCGCGAATATCACCGCGCTCTATACGCCATTGCCGCGCGGGCTGCGGTTTTCGGTGACGCTCGGCACGCCGCCGGTCGAGTATGTGCGGATGCTGCCCTTGGGGCAGTGAGGCAGCGTAAATCGCAGCAGCGTTGCCACGTTAATGCGCCATGCATTGAGACGGACGCTGTTTCCACGATCGGCCGATCGGTGCCGTATCAAAGCACATAGGGCGGAACACGGGCCTCAAGCGCATTTGTCAAAATGGTCCGTAACATTCGTCATACCCCTGTTACTGCCTGTCCGCTAGTCTCGCGTAGGACATCAATCAGAGTGGCGCGCCGTGTTTGGCGGCGCGGCGACCGAAGCGTTTTTTCGCGAAACGGCAGGGGCGAATATGGACGTCGACAACGCATCCAATGCGGATGCAAATGCGGTGGTTGAAGCGGCCGCAAAGCGGCCCGCGGCGGCGGCGAATTTCTCGCGCGCGCAGGAGCTGCACAGCAGCGGACGATTCGATGCGGCGGCGCACGAGTATGAGGGCGTGCTGGCGCGGGAACCGGACAACGCGAAGGCACTGCATCTGTACGGTGTGTTGCAGTATCAGCGCGGGGCGCGTGACGATGCGGAGCGGTTGATACGGAAATCGCTCGCGCTCGATTCAGCCGATGTGAGTTCACTATCTGATCTCGGCGCGATTCTGGCCGACAGTGGTCGCGTGAGCGAAGGTATTGAACAGTTCGAAGCGGCGCTGCGTATTGATCCAGATAACGTTCAGGTGCTCGTCAGACTGGGCAATACGCGGCTTGGCCAGCGTCAGTTCGAAGCGGCGCTGGCTGTGTTCGACCGGGTGCTGCAGGTGTCGCCGCTCGTCATCGATGCGCTGTGTAACCGGGGCAGCGCGCTACGCGCGCTGGGGCGTCATAAGGAAGCGTTGGAGACTTATGACCGCGCGCTGATGGTCGATCCGCGATCGTTCGAATCGTGGTTCAACCGCGCGCTGGTGTTGCGCGAAATGAAGCGTGATGCCGAAGCGCTGCATTGCCTTGATCAGGCTATCGGGATCCAGCCGGGTATTGCGGCGATGTACTCGTTGCAAGGGCAGACGCTGGTTGAGCTGGGGCGGTTGAATGAGGCGCTGTCGGCGTTTAATGAAGCGATTGCGATCGAGCCGGGGATGGTCGAGGCGCTTGTTAACAGCGCTGTCGTACTGGAGCGTCTGAATCGTGCGGCTGAGGCATTGAACCGGTGCGAGCGCGTACTTGCGTTGGTGCCGGGGCATGGGGCGACGCTCGCATGCCGGGGCAATGTGCTTCAGCAGATGAAGCGCTACGACGAAGCGCTTGCAAGTTATGACCTGGCGCTTCAGGCCCAGCCGGATACGGTGGACGTGCTGTGCAATCGGGGCACCGTGCTGCGTTTCCTGAAGCGCTATGACGACGCGCTGGAGTGCTACGACAAGGCGATTGCCGGTGATGGACAACTCGCGCAGGCGTGGACCAATCGTGCGAGCGTGCTGCAGGATCTGCACCGCTATGACGAAGCAGTGGTTGCGTCGAACAAGGCGCTGGAGCTGCGGCCCGAGAATGCGACGAACTGGCTCAATCACGGCAATCTCCATTATGAAACGGGCCAGGAAGCTGACGCATTGCACGCGTATGGTCGTGCCGTCGCGATCGATCCCGACTATGCGGAAGCGCACTGTTCGCTGGCCGTGCTAAATCTGCTTCGGGGCGACTTCGAGCCGGGCTGGCGGGAATACGAATGGCGTTTCAAAGATCCGACGTTCGTGAGCAGTTTCCGGCAGTTCGTGCAGCCGCAGTGGAGCGGACGCGAATCGCTCGATGGCAAAACCATTTTGGTGCATGCGGAGCAGGGCTTTGGCGACACCTTGCAGTTCTGCCGATACGCGTCTCTGCTGGCGGATCGGGGTGTTCGCGTGATCCTCGCCGTACAGTCACCGTTGCACTCTCTGCTGACCACCTTGAGTGGCTCCGCGCAACTGCTGGGCAAAGGCGATTCGTTGCCGGCATTCGATTTCCATTGTCCGCTGCTGAGCCTGCCGCTCGCATTCAGCACGACCGTGGAGACGATTCCGCGGCAGACGCCGTACCTGCATGCCGATCCGCAGCGCGTGCGTGACTGGGAAGCGTTGCTGGGAGAAAAGCGCCGGCCACGTATCGGAATTGCGTGGGCCGGGAATCCCGAGCACCGTCACGACCATAAGCGGTCGATCGAGCTGGCCGCGCTGTCATCGCTGTTTTCGCTCGCCGTCGAATGGATCAGCCTGCAAAAGCAGATTCCCGAGCGTGACGAACAGCAACTGCGCGCTGCACCGATACGCCGCTTCGATGACGAACTGATCGATTTCGCCGACACCGCCGCGCTCATCAAAACGCTTGATCTGGTGATTTCCGTCGATTCCGCGGTCGCGCATCTAGCTGGCGCGATCGGACACCCTGTCTGGATTCTATTGGCCGATCCGCCGGAGTGGCGCTGGATGCGCGCACGTGACGACAGCCCGTGGTATCCCGGGGCCAGGCTGTTCCGCCAGACCGTTCCTGGGCAGTGGTCTCACGTAGTTGACGCGCTCGCGCGCGAGATTTCAGCAATCAGACGTTAAAGCAGCAAATAGCCAAATCAACAGGGGCGAGGGCATGACTTCGAATGGGGATGGGACAACGCTTGCAGTACCTGTGGGGCTGAAGCAGCCCGCCGCTAATCCGCGGCCGGATGCTTCGACGCTGGACCGGCTGTTTCTGAGGGCTCGCAAACTCCATCAGGAAGGCGCACTTGATCAAGCGGTGAAGGCCTACGATCAACTGCTTGCGCTAGACCCGGAACATGTGGAAGGTTTGCATATGCTCGGTGCGGCCCGCTTCCAGCAGGGCCGCTTCGAGGAAGCGGAAGCGTTGATGCGGCTGTCGATCGGGCACAAGCCGGCTCCGCTGTCGCTTGCCAATTACGCCGCGGTGCTGGCGAGTCTCGGCCGCTATGACGAAGCGGTGAGCCGTCTCGATGATGCGCTTGCGATCAATCCATCTCACCAGCGCACGTTGTTTCAGCGTGCCACTTTGCTGTCGCAGCTGGGCCGGCATCAGGAGGCACTGGCTGGCTACGATCGTTTGCTCGAGTTGAACCCAGGCTTCACGGAAGGGTTGCTTAAACGCAGCGAGACGCTGCGCGCACTGGGACGCTTCGATGACGCACTGGCGAGCGCGAATCGCGCGCTGACGAGCGCCGGTTTGTCGTTCGATGTGTGCCGCGAGCGCGGTCTCGTGCTGCGCTCGTTGGGCCGCTATCGTGACGCGGCCGATTGCTATGGGCACGCGCTGTCGGCCAGACCCGATAGCGCCGAGTTGCTGTTTCTGCGCGGCGTTACGTATCTCGATCAAAACGCCGACGATCTGGCGCTGGCCGATTTCAATTCGGCGATGGCGATCAGCCCGGACTTTATCGATGCGATTTTCAACAGCTCGGTGGCGTTGGAGCGGCTTGGGCGCCACGCCGAGAGCATCGCGCGCTGTGATCGGCTACTTTCGATGAACCCACGACATGCGGCGGCGCTTGCCAACCGCGGCAATGCGTCGAGACATCTCGGCCGCAATCGCGAAGCGGTCGATCACTATGCTCGCTCGCTCGAAGTGGAACCGGACAGCCTTGGCGTACTGTGCAATTACGCGAGTGTGCTGATGCGCGTGAACCGCTACGACGACGCGCGCGCTGCATGCGATCGCGCGCTCGCCTGCGACACGAATTATGTTGCCGCGCGTCTGACGCGCGGCCGCGTATTTCTGGAAACGCACCACTACGACGATGCGCTGATCGACTTCGACGACGTGCTGGCCGCGACACCGGGCGACAAGCTCGCGCACTTCCATCGCGCCAATGCACTGCGCTCGCTGCGGCGCCACGAAGAGTCGAAGAGCGCGTACCTGCAAGCCATCGAACTCGATCCGGACTACGTCGAAGCGCACTGCGTGCTGTCATTCCTGTGTCTGTCGATCGGCGATTTCGAGACCGGCTGGGAAGAATACGAATGGCGTTGGCGTGATTCTCAACTCGATTCGAGCCGCCGCCAGTTCGCACAGCCGCGCTGGACCGCCGACATGCCGCTCGAAGGGCGCACGATCCTCCTGTACGCGGAACAGGGCTTGGGCGACACGCTGCAGTTCTGTCGTTACGCGAGGCTCGTCAAGGAGGCCGGTGCGCGGGTCGTGCTCGAAGCGTCGGAAGACCTGCGGCCGCTGCTGGCGAGCCTTGGCGGCGTCGACATCGTGGTCGCGCGCGGCACGCCGTTGCCGCCGTTCGATCTGCACTGTCCGCTGCTGAGTTTGCCGCGCGAGTTTCACACCGGTCTGGCTTCGATTCCTGCCGATGTGCCGTATCTGCGCGCCGATCGGGAGCGTGTCGAACGATGGCGCGAACGGCTGGGTCCGTCGACGCGTCCGCGCGTGGGGCTCGTATGGTCTGGCAACCCGAACCACCTTAACGACCGTAATCGTTCGATGGCGTTGAGCGAGTTGCTGCCGCTCCTCGACGATAGTTGCGAATGGATCAGCTTGCAGAAGGTGATTCGTGACGAAGACAAACCGGCGCTCGAATCGAGTTCGATTCGTCATGTCGGCGAACAGCTCGCTGATTTCGGCGACACCGCCGCGCTGGCGCAGTTGATGGACTGCGTGGTGAGCGTTGATACGTCGGTCGCGCACCTCGCGGGCGCATTGGGTGTGCCGCTAGCGGTGATGGTGCCGCACACGCCTGACTTCCGCTGGCTTCTCGATCGTGACGACAGTCCTTGGTATCCGCGCGCAAGACTGTTCCGGCAGGCGCAGGCGGGCCAGTGGGCGTCGGTCGTCGAGGCCGTTAAGGCGGTGCTCCCCGAGATGACGCGTGGAGCGGCGACGTGAGCCCGCAGCAGCGGCAGGCTGCGCCTTTTCTCGGCTCTCCGATGATCGGTCAGAATCCCGTGCAGGCGGCCGTCGGTGATGCGTTGCGTCGTGCGCGCATGCTTCTCGATAAAGACGATCTGGCCCAGGCTCGACCGCTTTACGAGGGCGTGTTGGCGATCGCTCCGCACAACGTCGAGGCGATGCATCTGCTGGGGCTTGTTTATCTGCGGGCCGGCGATGCCGCGCGTGCCGAACCACTGATTGCCCGCTCGATCCAGGCGGGTTGGCGGCAACCGTGGAATCTCGTGAACTATGGCGCGGCATTGACTGGCGTGGGGCGTCACGAGGAAGCGCTGACGGTTATCCAGGAGGCGCTTTGCGTCGATCTTGGGCACGGGTCGGCGCACGCGGTCGGACACTCGGTTCGCGGCGACGCACTGCTTGCACTGGCAAGGTTCGAAGAGGCGGTGGCGTCCTATGATACGGCGCTGCGGCAGGCGTCGGGCATCGGCAGCGCATGGCGTGGGCGAGGTGTCGCGCTGGTGCGCCTCGATCTTCCCGCCGACGCGCTGATCTGCCTCGAAAACGCGCTGCGCATCGATCCCAACGACGCGCTCGCGCATACCGAACGTGGGCACGCATTGCGGGCGCTGAAGCGATACGAAGAGGCACTGTATTGTTATCAGCTCGCGATGGTCGTGCTGGGCCGAACGCGCGATCTGCTGCTGGCGACGGGAACGATCCTGACGGATATGGGCCGGGCAGTGGAAGGACTCGCACGTCTCGACGAGGGGCTGGCCGTTGCCCCCAATGATGAGGCGCTGCTTTACGCGAGTTGTGTCGCGCTGGACTTGCTTCATGACCGTGATGAACTGCTGCGCCGTTCCGACCGTCTGCTCGCCCATTACCCGGACAACGTTGCCGCGTGGATGGGCCGTGGCAATGCACTGCTCGGTCTCGCGAGAAACGCCGAGGCGGCGCAGGCGTATGGGGAAGCGCTGAAACGTGAGCCGGCGTGGATCGATGCGCTGAGAAACCGCGCGGCAGCACTGCGAGCAGTCGGCGAACTGGCGGAGGCACTCGATCATTACGATCGCGCGCTGGCGCTGACGGGAGCCGATCCCACGCTGTTGTACAACCGCGCGATCACCTATCAGTTGCTGGGCCGCTATGACGAAGCGCTGACGGATCATCAGGCTGCGGCAATTGCGCCGGCGAGTTCACCCGAACAGCTCTATGCGCGCGGCACGGCCCGGCAGCAGACCGGGGCACACGAGGCTGCGCTCGGCGATTTCGAACTCGCGCTCACGGACGATCCGAATCATGGTGTCGCTCGACGCTCCGAGGCCTATTGCCGGCTGCTGCTCGGTGATTTCGACAAGGGCTGGCGACAGCACGAGTCGCGCTGGGTGGCCGGCGATGCGATGTTGACTCGCCGTTACGTAGACCGCCCGTTGTGGCTCGGCGCCGAGTCGATCGCCGGTAAAACGCTGCTGCTTCACGCAGAACAGGGGTACGGCGACACGTTGCAGTTCTGTCGCTATGCGTCCCTCGCGCATGCACGCGGCGCGACAGTGATCCTCCATGTGCCGCCGGCGCTCGCGACGCTGGTCCGCTCAGTGCCCGGTGTGGATCGAGTCCTGCCGGACACGGAGGCGCCGCCCCGATTCGATCTGCATTGCCCGCTGCTCAGCTTGCCATTGGCGTTCGGCACGATGCTGGATACGGTTCCGGCAGACGTTCCGTATATGAGCGCCGATCCGGCGCTGTGCGAACAATGGGCCAGTCGCGTCGACGCGCTCGCAGGTCCTGGACGTCTGCGAGTCGGGCTCGCATGGTCGGGCAATCCGCGCCACAACAACGACGAGAACCGCTCGCTTCCGTTCGCGATGTTGGCGCCGCTTCTTGCGCTAGACGTGGCTTTCGTGAGCCTGCAACCGCAGGTGCGCGAACGTGACATGGAAGCGCTCGCGGCAAGCGGCGCTCTCCGTTTTGAGGATGCACTGTCCGACTTCGCGCAAACCGCCGCGCTGATCGCGGCGCTCGACGTCGTCATCACCGTCGATACCTCGGTTGCGCATCTGGCCGGCGCGCTCGGCAAATCGGTGTGGGTTCTGCTGCCGACCGTGCCGGACTGGCGATGGCTGATCGGCCGCGAAGACAGTCCGTGGTACCCGAGCGCTCGACTTTTCCGCCAGCACCGACCCGGCGATTGGCCCTCAGTGATCGCCTGCGTGCGCGATGCACTACAACACGCGGCCAATGAACCACGCATTCGCTGAACACCCGAATTTGACAAAAGGTACGGACCTTTTCGGGTGGCGAAAATGGTCCGTACCTTTGGCCACGTCGCTGCCATATGCAATTCGTATTTTCTTCTGATTTAGCTGGCCGCACGTAGCCAGTGGCATTGACCTTCGCGTCGCGCAACCCTCTTGCGCGCGACGCGCAGGCCGTCAACTTCTTATCTTGCTTCGGGGTAGAAACATGGCAGCGCGAGCACGTTACGCACAACAACAGAACAATTTCTCGCGATATAGCCTCAGTTCGGATGTGCGTCCGCTGTGCCGCGCGATTGCCGTGATGCTGGCGGCGGGGATGTCGATGCATGCGCATGCGGGCGGACTTGTGAACCTCGGTCAGACGACGCGTACTGTGGCGGGCGGTGTCGGCGGCGTTGGCGGCGGGGCCATGCCGAATCTCGGCATGACGCCGCAGCAGGCGCTGCAGGCGAGCCAGCCGTCGATCCGGAACCTCGGCCACGCCGCGCAGACGATTGCCGCGCAGATCGCCGCTCAGCAAAACGCCGCCGCGGCGGCCGCGGCGACTGGCTCGAATGTGCCGAACGGTCTCACGCCGGGCGGTCTGCAGGTCGCGCCTGGCGTGACGGCGGATACCAACAGCTCGCTGCTCTGGTACAACGCGAACGCGCCGACGCAAACCGTGGACGCCAACGGGCACGTGAACGTCGATATCCAGCAGACCGGCCAGAATGCGGTGCTGACCTGGCAGACGATGAACGTCGGGCGCCAGACCACATTGAATTTCGATCAGTCCGGCGGCACCCAGACGAACGGTGCGAACAACTGGGCGGTGCTGAACCGGATCATGGACCCGTCCGGCCTGCCGAGCCAGATTCTCGGCAGTATTACCGCGCAGGGCGCGGTGTATGTGATCAACCGCAACGGGATTCTGTTCGGCGCGGGGTCGCAGATCAATGTGCATTCGCTGGTGGCGTCGTCGTTGAATCTGCTGGATATGAGGAACGAGGCGATGCCGAGCGCCGCGGGTATCGTTGCGAGTAACCAGGAGTTTTTGAGTCTGCCGGCGGGGACGACAGGGGGGCTGGCCTTTCCTGAGTCGGGCAATTCAAGCACGGTAAACGGAAGCGGCATTACGCCGAACGAGATACTGGGTCTCGGCAACATTGCGACGACGACGGGGCCGTACCAGGCGCCGGGCGACATTACGATCGAACAGGGCGCGTCGATCACGACACACGTTAACGGCACGGTCAGCGACGGCGGCTTCGTGATGGTGGCCGCGCCGAATGTCACGAATGCCGGCAGTATCAGCGCGACCGACGGACAGGTCGTGCTGGCGGCTGGTGTCGGCGTGAGCGTCACGCCGAATGCGCAGAGCGCCAAGAATCCACAGGTGCTGTTGCCGGAGCTGAGCGGTGAGGTCGTGACATCGCAGAACGGCTCGACGTTCGACATCACGCCGGCGGGCACGCTGAACAACACCGGCATCGTGCAGGCGGCGCGTGGCAACGTGAACCTGCTGGGCAGCAGCGTTGAGCAGAACGGTGTGGTGGGCGTGACGACGAGCGTCAATACGCCCGGCACGATCACAATTTCAACTGTCGACGAATACCAGTCGAACAATCCGCTAGGCCAGGCTTACTCCGGTGCGGCGCAGGTCCTCGATACCGCAAACGGCGGCGGGCTGGATACGCACCGTGCCGGTCTGCTGAGCTTCGGTCCCGATTCGGTCACGACGGTACTTCCGGACACGGATGGGCAGACCGCAACCTCGACGCCGGGCACGACCTTCACGCCGGGCAGCATTCAGATGACGGGCGGATCGGTGTGGTTTCAGGGCGGCTCGCTGATCGAGGCGCCGGGCTCGGGCGTGACGGTGACGGCGCTGACGCCCTTGACGACAGGCGTGCGCTACACCACACCTGCGGGCGATACTGCGGTGCCGGGGCGCATCCTGCTCGACGACGGCGCCACGATCGACGTATCGGGACTCGCCAACGTCGAACTGCCGATCTCCGACATCCTGCTCACCATCCCCCTGATCGGGCAGAACGAACTGGCCGACTCGCCGCTGCTGCGGAACAGCTTCCTGAATGGCTTGAAGAACGTCGTGGTGGACAGCACGCTTTCCGGTACGCGCAGCGACGGTGTGCAGTGGGTGGGCAGTCCGCTCCTGAATCTGAGCGGCTATGTGAACGACATGCCGCGCACGATCGACCAGTTGCTGACCAATGGCGGCACGATCACGCTGTCCGGCAACGAGGTGATGACCGCGGCGGGTTCGTCGATGAACCTCAACGGCGGCTACGTGCACTACGACGGCGGCATCGTGAATACGACCCGGCTCGTCGATGCGAATGGCGTGATCGTGCCGATCGGCCAGGCGAGCCCTTTCGACACTTATGTCGGGATTGCCGGCGAATTTGTCGAGAGCCATCCGCGCTGGGGCGTGACGAATGACTGGTATAACCCGCTACTGACGGGCGGCGTTTACGAACCAGATTTCATTGTCGGCGGTAATGCGGGCACGCTCAATCTCTACGCGACCCAGACGCTGGTTCTCGACGGCGATGTCACCGCTCAGGCGTTCGGCGGCTCGAAACAGACGCAGGGCAACGCGTTGCCAGTTGGTGGCACATTCAATCTTGGCGCCGATCCGAATTCGGCTAGCGCGGGATCCCTCGTGAACCTGACCATGAACGGCCAGGGAGGTGACACCACCGGAGAACTGAGCCAGGTGATCCTGCAGAACAGCGCGCCGAATCTGGACGATCTGGCGTCGGGCTCTCCTTCCGGGTTCTCGATCGATACTCCGCTCGACACGACAGCCCTCGGCGCGTTGCCCGCCACTGATCCCAACAACGTGCTGGCGACGATCGTGGTACCTGTCGATACGCTTAATAACGGCGGATTCGCGAACCTCAATGTTACGAGCGACAAGGGCCACGGCAACGGCTTTGCCTTGACCGAGGGCACCACGCTTGCACTGCAGCCGGGAGGCTCGGTTACGCTGAATGGTGGCTTTTCTGGCAACGCCACGGTGGCCGGTCAGATCGTCATTCCGTCGGGCAAGGTGACCATATCGAGTGGTGCCGATCTTACCGTGACGTCGACCGGCCGGATCGACGCCGCCGGTCAATGGGTGAACAACGATACGCAAGCGGCGCCAGACTCGACGCCGGGTAACAGCCAGTACATCAACGGCGGCAGCATCAGCCTGACGGCAGGTAGCCATCTCGACCTGCAGGCAGGCAGCGTGCTGGACGTATCGGGCGGCGGCGAGATGCAGGCCAACGGCCAGTTGCTGATGAGTAACGGCATTCCGGAGGGCAAGGGCGGCAGCGTTTCGCTGATCGCCGATAACGTCAGTTACCTCGCGCAGATTCCGACCGATCCGTATCTCACGATGAACGGCGAGATCAGGAGCCTCGGGTTCTCGGGGGGCGGCACGCTGACGCTCGCCGCACCGGGCTTCCAGATCGGCGGAGATCCTTCGGCTGCGCCGGTATGGGATGTCACGCTGCCCGCCGATTTTTTCGAGCAGCAGGGCTTCGGCGAGTACGTGCTGAACGCGCATTACGACGCGGACGTAGCGCCCGACACGACGGTGCGGCTCACGCAGCAAAACCTGATCCCGGACGCCACCGCGCTACAACTGGCCGCCAGCGGCGCGAACCTGAGCGCCGGCGGTCTGACGACGGTGGGCACGCTCGACGCATACCATCGCCAGCCGACCGGGCTCGTGATGACGGCGGGTGATGGGGTTGCCTGGGCAGCGACGTTCCAGGGTAATGGCACACCCTTCGAGATTCCCGCCACGGTAACGGGGGCAGTAACGATCGGGCAGGGCGCATCGGTCATAGCCGATGCGGGAGCCAGTATCGGACTCGGCTCACCGGTACAGGTCACGGTGTTGGGCTCGCTGATCGCACCGGGTGGTTCGATCACCTTGAGCGCCGATCAATCTGGACCTTATCTTCAAAGCGGTCAATTTAGCGACACGGAACTTTATAATGCGCCGCCCGGGGCGGCAGGTAATGGAGTAGCCGCAGCTGATTATTTCAGCACGAGCAAATCCGTGTGGCTTGGCGCCGACGCGGTACTCGATGTCGCAGGCGTGGCGCTGACCGATCCGCTTGCATCGCCGGTGAAAAGCGGACTGACCACGTTGATACCGGACACCGGTAAGGTGCTCGCGGGCGGCTCCGTCACGATATCGAGCGACAGCGGCTATGTCGTCGCACAAACCGGCTCGCAAATCAATGTATCGGGTGCATCCGCGAATTTCGACCAGTTGCAGGCGAATGGGACCTATGCGTCGCAGCCGGTGTGGAGCAATGCCGGCTCCATTACGCTCGGCGCGGCCAACGGCCTGCTATTCGACGGCACGTTGCGCGCCCAACCCGGCGCGCCGCAGGCGGTGGGGGGCACGCTGACAATCCTGCCGGAACAGCTCGTTGGCAGCGGCATTGGGGCGACTGCCATCGTCGTGCAGCAAAGCGGTAATCTGGTCCCAGCCGGACTTGCGCCCGGTCAGGATATTACTGCGCTCGTTGGCGCGCCTGTGACGGATGGAAACGGCAATCTGACGTCCAGCCCCACATACGTGCTGCAGTTTGCCGCCGACCGCCTCACTGGATCCGGTATCTCAACTCTGGTGCTGGGAGGCGACTCGGGCGAGGCGGCGAATGTGCCGGTTGCTTTTGCGGGCGACGTGAACATTGCGGTGCCCGGCGCGGTGCAGATTATTACGAACCAGTTAGTGGCGCTCAACGCCGATCAGCTCGATCAGCTGACGCACAGCGTTATGAATGCGTCGGGCGATTACGTGATTCCGACGATCAGTTCATTGCTGAACGACGAGGCCAATTCCGCTACGTCGACTTCGATCGGCTCGACGGTGAACATCAGCGCGCCCTATGTCGAGCTGACAGGAGGCGCCCAGAGCAATGGCGCGACCAACCTGGGCACGGTTGCCGCCGCTTCTGACGCGACACTTAACGTCAACGCGTCGTTCATCGATCTGGTGAACCAGTTCCAGTTGAACAATTTCGGGCAAGCCAACTTCACGAGCAGCGGCGACATTCGCCTGACCTCGACGAACCCGGCCGACAATCAAATGGCGCTGGGCTTGCTTTACACCCCTGGCAACCTGACGTTCAAGGCAGCGGACCTGTATCCGTCGACGGGTACGAGCTTCGTTCTCGACGCGGTCGGACCGACGGACCCGTCCACCGGCCAACCCGCGCCAACGACGATTACCTTCGAGGCAAACGGTGCGTCGTCCACGCCGTTGTCCGCGGGAGGCACCCTGCTCGTCGACGCGACCAACATCGTGCAGGGCGGCACGGTCCGCGCACCGTCGGGTTCGCTCGTGTTCGGCGTGGGCGATCCGAACGACAGCGCGACGCAGCAGCAGTTCGGCAACCTGCCGCTGGTCGCGACGAATTCGGTCGCGTTCGCGAGCGGCAGTTTGACCTCAGTATCGAATGGCGACACGGTCATTCCATACGGCACGACCGTCGACGGTGTCGAATGGCAGTTCAACCCCGTCGCGGGCATCCCAGCGCCCGATCTGACAGCACCGCCCGCGAAGTACATCGGCGCGAACGGCGGCAATGTCGCGCTGAACAGCGGGGCAGTGATCGACCTGTCTGGTGGCGGCAACCTGCAGGCCGAGGAATGGGTGGCCGGCACGGGCGGCACACGCGATGTGCTGTCGCAATACAGCGTGAGCTATGCGAATAGTTCGAGCGGCGTCGCTGTACCGGTCAATGCCAACGGCGGCAACGTGTACGCGATCATTCCGGGCATGCAGTCGCCGGTGGCCGCCTACGATCCGATATTCGCGCAGACAGTACAGCCGGCGGCCACGCGTAGCGGCCCATCCACGACGACGAGTTTGCTCGGTGTCGGTCAGGCAGGCATGGGCAGCGCGATCGGACAATCGGTGTATCTGTCGGGCGTCCCTGGGCTCGCGCCTGGCTACTACACGCTGCTGCCCGGCAAATATGCGACGCTGCCCGGCGCATTCCGGGTGACGGTCTCGGGTATTGGTGGCAGCGCGGCGCCAGGTGCCAGCCAGGTCTTGCCTGACGGCACCGTAGTGACGTCGGGGTACTTCGGCAATGCGCTGACGGGCAGCCGTGACGCGACACCGACGCTGTTTGATGTGCAGTCGAACGCTGTGTGGCAGCAGTATTCGCAATACAACCTGACGGGCGCGAACAGCTTCTTTACCGCGCTGGCGGCAAGCAAAGGTAACGTGACGCCGCCGCTGCCGACGGACGGCGGCCAACTGGTGCTGGCAGCGACGCAGGCATTGACGCTCGGCGCGACGCTGAATACAGCGGCCGCGCAGGGCGGTGCGCCGGCCGAAGTGGATATCGCGTCGCAAGATATCCAGATCACTGGCAACGGCAGCGTCGTGCTGCCGGGTTATCTGCAAATCAGCGCGGACGCACTCGATTCGCTCGATGCCGGCAGTCTGCTGATCGGCGGCACGCGCACGGCGACGGCCAGCGGCATCACGATCACACCGATCGCAAATAGTGTCGTCGTCTCGAACGACAGCAATAGCGCGCTCACGGGCCCAGAAATCATGCTGGTGACGAAGACCGATTCGTCCGGCACCGATCCCGACGCGGCCAATGGTCTGCGCGTCGACGCGGGCGCAGTGATCACGGCAACGAGCGTCTATCCGGCAGCGAAGGACGTGCCGATCGCGATCACCGGCGACGGCGCGTTGCTGCGCGTATCGGACGGCACGACCGCGCCGCTGTCCCGCACCGGCAACACGGGGACGGGGCTGCTGACCGTCGGCGCGGGCGCGACGCTGTCGGGCGGTCAGTCGCTGCTGCTCGATTCGTCCGGCAATCTGACGGTGGACCCGACGGCCGTACTGTCGGCACAGGCCATTACCGCCGACGGCTCGGCCATTACCTTTACGAATGAGAGCGGCAGTGCGGCGGCCAGCCTGCCGGGCTTCGTGCTCGATTCCGCGAGCCTCGCCCAGTTCGCGAACGCGCAGCAGGTGACGCTGCGCAGCTACGGTGCGATCAACTTCGTCGGCGACGTTGACGTGACGTTCGGCAGCAGCGTGGATCTCAGCGCGGGCACTTTCGTGAGCGACGGCGGCAACGTCACGCTCAACGCGCAGCAGATCGCATTCACGAACGAAGCCGGCGCGCCGCAAAGCACCGCGACCACCGGTAGCGGCACGCTGACGGTCAACGCGAAGGAGATCGACTTCGGCACCGGCGACAAGAACGTGAGCGGCTTCGGCGCGGCAACGATGAATGCGACCGGCGGCATCGTCGGTCAGAACACAGGTACGTTCGACTTCGGCGCGCTGCCGGTCACGCTTAATGCACCGGTGTATGTCGCGGATACCGGGTCGAATGCGACCGTGAAGACCTCGGGTCTGCTGACGCTCAACAGCGCAGCAGGCACGGCGCTGAACGACACACCGGTCGGCGGCGCGATCAGCTTTATCGGCGGCACGCTGAACGACAACGGCGCGACAATCTCCGCTCCGGCGGGCAATGCGAGCCTGGAAGCAACCACCGGCGACTTGACCATCGGCGCCGGCTCGTTAGTGAGCGCCGCGGGCGTGTCGAAGCAGTTCTTCGATGTGACCGAGTACGCGCCCGCGGGCACGATCACGCTGACAGCGGATGCTGGCACGGTGAACGTGCAATCGGGTTCGACGCTCGATTTCTCCGGTGCGAGCGGTGGCGGCGCAGCCGGCGCGATGGTGCTATCGGCACCGCAGCAGGTCGTGAATCTCGATGGCACGATCAAGGGCGGCGCGGCCAGCGGCTATGCGGGCGGTTCGTTCTCGCTCGACATCGGCGGCGCGGCGGACCTGGACAGTCTGACGAACACGCTCGCGGCGAGTGGCGTGAACCAGGCGGTGGTGATCCATTCAAGGACGGGCAACCTGACGCTGTCCGCGGGCAATACATTGACCGCGCAGACGGTTTCGCTGATCGCCGACGGCGGCGCAGGCAACGCGTCGGATACGGCCAACGGCAACGTGAACGTACTCGGTACGATCGACGCGTCGGGCACGGCCGGCGGTGAGATCGACCTGTATGGCCGCAGCGGCGTCGACGTTGAAGGCACGCTGCTCGCTCGCGGCTCGGATGCGAACCAGCGCGGCGGCACGGTCAATATCGGCACAAGCGGCACGTTCGATCCGAATGAGGCGAACCCGTACAACACGGCCTACGGCTACGAGAACATCGATCCCGCGAATTCAGGCCGGATCCTGGTGGGCGCCGATGCGCTGATCGACGTGTCGGGTGGTACGGCGGGTGGTTTGTCAGGCGGCACGGTCAACTTCCGCGCGCCGCTGCTTTCCGATGGCACGGTCGACGTACAACTGCCGGGTAGTGGTTTCAATACGGGCCGTGGCATCGTAGGCTCGCGCGCGACCACGCTCGAAGCGTACGCGGTATGGAGCACGACGGACGCGACGAGCGGCGCGCAGCATTTCGACGGCATCGTCGATCCGGCGGGCTGGTACGACAGCAACGGCAATCTTCTCGGCGGCACGTTCACGAGCCAGGACGGCAGCACGACGATTACGTACACCCCGGCGAGTGGCGATACGCCAGCGAGCCTGTCGAGCGACCCCGGCGCGACGGCGGCACAGATCGCGACGGACCTCACGAATTTGCTGCAGAACGACTACTTCGCGCCGACCAACGCGAACCCTGACCATCAGACGTTCTATGGTTATACGGATGGCGACCCAACGAAGGCGCCGGGCACGCTGATGGGCTTTGTCGAGAACGGACTCAATACGGTGAACAACCCGTTCGCTGGAACGGGTATCGCGAATGCGCACATCGCGCCGGGGATCGAACTGGACAATCCGTCGTCGGCGATCAATAACGGCAATATCGAGATTCTGACGAACTGGAATCTCGGCGCGGGCACGTCGCCGACCGATCTCGCGTTCCGCTTCAACGGCCGGGCGCCGATCATCACGTTCCGCGCCGAAAACAACGTGCAGGTCAAGGCCAGCCTGACGGACGGGTTTTTCCAGATCGCCAATCCGGTTGCGGGCGGAGCGAGCATCACCGTACCGTCTTTTGAGCAGTACGGACTCTATTCCGCGGCCGAATATGCATTCAACGCGGCGGGTGGTTCCTATCCCGGCAAGGGAACATCCGGGTCCGGGCTTGCGTACTATGCATCGCAGGGGCTCATACCGGAATTCGCCGCCCTTAGCGGGACCGATCCACAGACGATGGAAGAGTATTACGCGTTGTATACGGCGTATGCGCACTTCCTCGATCAGACGTTGCCGGGCAGCGAAGCCGCCGCGTTCAATATGCCGTCCAATTTCAGCTACCTGCAATACTTCTGGTATCAGCGTGCGACCGCAACGGTAAATAGTAGGCCTCCGGCGCCATCGGCTCCGGGCACATCGGGGGCGGATCTCGCCGGCTATGCGCAGCAATATTTCGTGTATCTCAACCAGTACGCCGCCTATATACAGAATCTGGCGAATCAAGGCCCGTCAAGACCGTCTGCACTTCCGCCGCAAGCGCCGGCCATGGCAGTAAACATCGCGCCGATCAATGGGTCGAGTATTTCGTTGCCAACGCCGGTAGACAATACGCCGTCACCGACCGCCGTCGCAACGAATCCGCTGCCGTTGTCGGCGGCTTCCCTGATCGGCGGATCAAGTACGTCCTGGCGGGTAATCGCGGGAGCGGACAACGGCAGTGCCGATCCGCTGAGCTTGCAGGCAGCGTCGATTGTCCAGAACGGCACCTGCGTCGGGAGTGTGACGCTCGATGGACACACGGCCTACGTCGATCCCAACGGCCAGACGCTGCTCACGCCGACGATGATTCGAACCGGCACGGGCTTCATCGACGTCGCGGCAGGAAACGATATCGCTCTTCTCGATACCGTTGCGCCGGGCGTGATCTACACTGCGGGCGCGCCATCGGCGAATGCGCCTGCACTCGGGAATGCCGCGACGATCGTCAGAGGGCAGAACGGTGCGGACACGCTTGTATCGCCGACCGTGAATCCGGACTCGGGGGGCGACATCACGCTGCATGCGCAGGGCGATATCCAGGGAATCGAATACACGCTCACGACCGATTCGTCGGGTGGGCTCGTCGGAACTCCCGGCCAGTTCTGGGCGCCGTGGATGGAGATCGCCGCCAATCCTTCGTCGCCGCTTACAAGTACGTCAATTGATTTCGGCGCATTCGACCAGGGTGTGATGAGCGTCGGCGGAAACGTATCGGTGTCGGCCGGCGGCAATGTCTCGGATCTCGCGGTATCGCTGCCCACGACCTGGTATCTGACGAGTTCCAGTACGGGTAGTCAAACCGTCAATACGGTCGGCGGCGGAAACCTGACCGTTCATGCGGGCGGCGACATTCTCAGCGGCGACTACTTCGTCGCGAAGGGCACCGGAACGATTACCGCGGGCGGTCTGATCGGATCGGACTTGGAAGCGGTGTCCAAAATTGTCGGTGGCGGGTTGGTTCCGGCAGCGACGATACTCGCGCTGCAGGACGGAGTACTCGATGTCACTGCCCGGCAGGGAGTCGATATTGGTGCGGTACTGAATCCCTCGTACTCGAGCGGTGCCGTTACCGGAACCGGGCAGACGATAGACAGTCAGGGCTATTCGGCGACCTCCAGCGTAAGCATCCTCTCGACGACAGGCGATGTTACGTTCGGCTCGCTCGCTGGCTTGCTCACCAATGCCAGTGGAACGTTGCCCGCGAGTCTTGACCTGATCGCATTTAATGGCGGAATCAACGTGGAGTCGGGGGGGACGTTATACCCGTCGGCGGTCGGCCAATTGAACCTCGTTGCCGAGCAGTCCATCAACCTTTCCAATCTCGCCGGCACGCTGACGAACGCGTCGGTTACCAATACGATCGGCAACACCTTCGATACCGGCGAGGGTAATTCGACGAGTAACGAGTTCGGCATGTCCGACGCGGATCCATCGCAAATGCCGTCGCCGGCGCAACCTCTCGCGAATCCGCGTACGCACGACACGAGCGCATTGCATGGAGACGATACGGAGCCCGCACGAATCTATAGTGCGAACGGCAGTATCGTGGACGGAACGCTTGCGAGTTCAGGCTTCTACAACAACCTGGTCACCGTATCGATCGACAAACCGGCGCTGATCCAGGCGGGTCAGGACATCGTCAATCTCGCGTTCAATGGGCAGAATCTCAGCAGTTCGGACGTTACGCGGATCCTGGCCGGGCGCGACATTTATGACACACCGGTGCCGAACACCGGGGGCGGGGCCGCCCCTGTTCTGACGCTGGGCGGTCCCGGTACGTTCGACGTCGAAGCGGGGCGCAACATCGGCCCGCTCACCAGCCAGCAGCAGCTATTCGACGCTCACGTGACCGGGACGTCCACCAATGTCCTGACCGGTATCGATGCGGTCGGGAATAGCAACAATCCGAACCTGCCGCACGAAAGCGCAAATATCAATGTGCTGTTCGGCGTCGGGCCGGGGATCGACCTCGCAACCTTCGAGTCTGACTATATCGCGCCAGGTAGCGCGGTGACGGGCGTTCCCAGTACGACGCCTGCGCTGATTGCTTTTATGGAGCAATACGACGCGGGGCTGGGTGTTGATACGGGCCTTCAGTCCGATCAAACCGCTGCCCGGAACAAAGTGGGCACCCTCACTGCCGCGCAAGCGTGGACGCAGTTTCAGGCCTTACCCTCGTATGTCCGGCAACTCTTCGCCGAACAGGTGCTGTTCAACGTGCTGACTCAGGTCGGCGAGGACTATAACAACGCCGCCAGCCCGTATTTTCAGCAGTATGCACGCGGTTATCAGGCGATCAACACGCTGTTCCCGGCCTCGTTCGGCTACACGGCGAACAATCTGGACGGGGGCACCAACGGCGCAAATCAGCTCGCGAGTACGGGGAATCTCGATATCCGCAGCACGACGATCCAGACGCAGCAGGGCGGTAACGTGTCGATCCTCGGGCCGGGTGGACAGGCGCTGGTCGGCAGCACGACCGCACCGCCGGCGATCGTCGACAGCGACGGCAACGTGGTTGCGGGTCCCGGCACGATGGGTATCCTGACGCTCGAGAAAGGCGACATCGATATTTTCACGGACCAGAGCGTGCTCCTTGCCCAAAGCCGGATCTTTACGGAGCAGGGCGGCGACATGACGATCTGGAGCTCGAACGGCGACATCAACGCGGGCAAGGGGGCGAAGACGTCGGCGGACACACCGGCGCCGCAGTACGTGTGCGATCCGAACCATTACTGCACGGTCGATGCACGCGGTGAAGTAACTGGTGCCGGCATTGCGACGCTGCAGAGCATCCCAGGCGTGCCGCTGGGTACGATCAATCTGATCGCCCCACGAGGGACCGTCGACGCAGGCGATGCGGGTATTCGTGCCGGCAACCTGAACGTCGCCGCGCTGCAGGTGCTCAACGCGGACAACATTCAGGTGACGGGCAAGGCGACGGGCATTCCGGTGGTGCAGGCGGTCAACACCGGCGCGTTGACCGCCGCGAGTTCGGCGGCATCGGCTGCGAGCCAGATGGCGCAGGACATCGTCAAGAACAATGCATCCGGTGTCGGGCCGCGCCGATGGGTGATTTCCGTGCAGGTGGAGGGCTTTGGAGATGCCGGAAGCGATGGCGATCCGAAGAAGAAACGCGGCGTGGAGCGAGTGGGTTATGACAGTTCCAGTGCTGTTTCGATTCTGGGCTTTGGTTCGGTCGGGCCGGCACAGCGATCCGCGCTTGATGCCGATGAGCGCGAGCGGTTGGGCAGAATGTGATTGCGCTGCCGGCGGGCAATAGGAGCTCGATGAACCGCGGATGAAAAAGCGGCGCGCCCGGTGATGTCTCGGGTGCGCCGCCGACACTACAAACTGATTTCAGCGTCTCGAAATATTAGCGACCCTTGCCGCCGCAAACCGTCGAATTGTTGATGTTCAGGTGGGCTTTGTTGCCCACGACGAAAACGTCGACGATGTGGGTCGTGAAGACTGTCGGGAGCGTAGCGAAGCCATAGCCTTGCGCGAGCGAGATGAACGAGGCATCGGTGTAGTGATCGTTCAGGAAGTCGTACATCGCTTGACCGACGGTCGCATCCCTATAGCACTGGCTCAGGATTATCTGGCTCGTACCTGAAATCGGATAGCCGGCGGTCGGATTGGCGAGCGCCGTATAGGCGGAGCCGGACGTCGGGCCCCATTGCGTCTGGTCAGCCGGATTCGATGTCAAGATCATGCCGCCGCTGACTGCGGCGCTCGCGTTCGCAGCCGTCGGCGCGACGATCGGGGCGCCTGAGGCGGCCGAGTTCTGCAAGCTTGCGACCGACAGTTGGACCGCGCCGCTCGACGTCACCACCGCGCTCTTCGGTGCGAGGAACGTGTTCGTGTAGTCCGGGCCCAGGTAGGCGACCAGCGCCGTCGTTGCTGAAGTCAGCGCATGACGTACACCGGCGCTGTTGCTAACGCCGACGAAGCTCGTCGGGACGGTTTTACCCGGGAACGAATCCCCGAGCGCCAGCGAATCAACGAACGTCACGCCCGCCTTCGTCGTGTTGGCAGCTAACAACGGGCATACGGCGGCCAGGTGGCGGGTCAGCAGTTCGTTCGTGCCACTGGCGTCGGCACGGTAGACCACCGTGATTGCCGAGTTCAACCCATACGTTGCGCCCGTTTCGGGGTTCGTGACCTGGTTCCAGTTGGTGAAGTTGCCGGAGAAGATGCCGCACAGGTCCGCGTCATTCAGCGCAATGCTATGCAACTGGTTCGGATTCGTTTGCGGCGTCGTCGTGCTGGTGACGGTCGGGCCATTCGCGAGCGAAATCGTGACCGGCGTAATGAGGTACGGAATCTGGATCAGCGGACCGTCCGTGGCGGTACGCGTGTAGCCGGTGATCTGAGCGGTCGTCAGTGCGGCATCGCTGTTGGCGAAGTCGACCGTGCCGGTGACGCCAGCGCCGAACGATGCCGGCAGGTTGTTCAGGAACGCGGTCTGGCCTGCGCCCGAATCGACCGAGTAATACGTGAGCGTTGCTTCGCTGGTGCCGAAGATGCCGATTTCATTTGACGTGGTGGCGGCTCCGAACCCGTCGATTAGCGGACCGACGAGCGACGAACCGCCGCCTTGAACGAGCGGGCCGGCCATCGCGGCCGATGCGCCCATGCTCGCGATGACGACAGTCAAGGCCTGACAGATCTTGAGTTTGCTGGATTTTATGAGCATTTAATTTCTTGACGAAGATGAAAAGGAGATATGTACGCCAGCCAACTGGGTTGTACTGGCCGTCAAATGAAAAAAGCGGCGCACCCCACCGCATCTCGGGGTGCGCCGCCGGCACTACCAGCTGACTTCAGCGTATCGAGGTATTAGCGGCCCTTGCCGCTGCAAATCGTCGAATTGTTGATGTTCAGGTTGGCTTTGGTGCCCACGAGGAAGTCGCTGACGACCGCGGTGGTGAAGGCCGACGGGAGCGTATTGAAGCCATTGCCTTGAACGACCGAGATGAACGAGGCGCTGGTGAAGTGATCGTTCAGGAAGTCGTGCATTGCCTGACCAACGGTCGCATCCTTATAGCACTGGCTCAGGATGATCTGGCTCGTACCCGAAATCGGATAACCGGCGGTCGGATTGGCGAGCGCCGTATAGGCGGAGCCGGACGTCGGGACCCATTGCGTCTGGTCAGCCGGATTCGTCGGCAACGTCATGGTGGCGACCGCGGCGCTAGCGTTCGCGGCCGTCGGCGCGACGATCGGGGCGCCCGTGGCGGCCGAGTTCTGCAAGCTTGCGACCGACAGTTGGACCGCGCCGGTCGTCGTCACGACCGTGCTCTTCGGTGCGAGGAACGTGTTCGTGTAGTCCGGGCTCAGGTAGGCGACGAGCGCCGGTGCGCCCGACGACGTCGAGATTGCCGCCAGCAGCGCATTACGTACACCGGCGCTGTTGCTAACGCCGACGAAGCTCGTCGGGACAGTGTGACCCGGGAACGAATCGCCGAGCGCCAGCGAATCAACGAACGTCACGCCCGTTTTCGTCGTGGTGGGAGTTACGTTGGGGCAAACGTTGGCCAGGTGGCGGGTCAGCAGTTCGTTCGTGCCGCTGGCGTCGGTGCGGTAGACGACCGTGATCGTGCTCGCCGCGTACTTCGCGCCGGTTTCAGGGTTCGTGACCTGGTTCCAGTTGGTGAAGTTGCCGGAGAAGATGCCGCACAGATCCGCGTCATTCAGCGCAATACTATGCGACTGGTTCGGATTCGTTTGCGGCGTCGTCGTGCTGGTGACGGCCGGGCCATTCGCGAGCGAAATCGTGATCGGCGTAACGATGTACGGAATCTGGATCAGCGGGCCGTCCGTGGCGGTACGCGTGTAGCCGGTGATCTGAGCGGTCGTCAGTGCAGCATCGCTGTTGGCGAAGTCGACTGTGCCGGTGACGCCAGCGCCGAACGATGCCGGCAGGTTGTTCAGGAACGCGGTCTGGCCTGCGCCCGAGCCAACCGAGTAATACGTGAGCGTTGCTTCGGTGGTGCCGAACAGGCCGATTTCATTCAGCGTGCTGGCCGTCAGGCCGATCGTCGGAGCGACGAGCGACGAGCCGCCACCTTGAACGAGCGGGCCGGCCATCGCGGCCGATGCGCCCATGGCGGAGATAAGGAGAGCTAGGGCCTGGCAAATCTTGCGTTGGTTGGATTTCACGAGAATTCCTTAGGACGAAGATAAAAAGGGAAACCTGCTTTCGCGCCCAGCGGAAGGGTAGTGCCGGGCGCCAAATCACTTTAGAGCAAAATCTGGAAATAACTCGTGAAATTTTTATAGCAAATGGTCCGTAACTTTTTGGAAGATTTGATAAGCATATTTCAATTCGGATGCATGTTGAAATTAATGGCATTTTTTGTAATTAGCATAGCTCTGTCCGTTATATGGGAAAGGACGGTTGCCACATAAAGGGGCATTGGGAGAAAGACGGTCGCGAAACAGAGAGCATGGGGCCAACGACCATTGCGCAAGACGCTTATCTGGCAAGGCTGTGCGGCATTATCACGCCGGCGCACCGCCGACACGCCGCCGTCATAAGTCAATCCGTTAACTCCTCAAAACGGCATTTTCATGTCGAATGTTACGGACTATTTTGCACGCACAAAAATGTCCGTAACACTCGCCACGAAAACTTCAAATAATCAAATTTTCGAAATAACGAAAACCACAATTAAATTAATTGTGACGCAATCACGAATATCCGATGCGATCCATGTTTCAACTATGTCCAATGAATAAAGCATTAGACCTTTCATAAAAATAAGCACAAAAAGGTAGCCCAACATCCGTCACAATTCTGAGCCACTTCATTGCTTAGTCTTTGCCGGGCGAATTCGTCCGGCCCGCTGCTTCGAAGTGCCGGTGACCCAACAACATACGTGACCTTACGGGGTGTGTTATGGACCATCGATGCGCAGCAGCGTGTGTTCGTCATAGCGTGCCCGTTGTCCCGGCATCGCAATCAGGTCTATGACACGTACTCGTCTTTCGCACTCCCTGCCTGTCGTTCGTTGCGTGGCCCGTTGCATGGCATTTGCCACTGCACTCACCGTCACGCAGATCGCCGGCGCGCAGGTCAATCTCAGTTTCTCGAATGCCGACATCAGCGAGGTCGCGAAAGCGATCGGCACCGCGACGGACACGACGATCATCGTCGATCCGCGTGTGAAGGGGCAGCTGAACCTCACGTCGGATAACTCGGTGAGCAAGGAGCGTGCGCTGAAAACGCTCGAGGCGGCGCTGCGCATGCAGGGCTTCGCGCTCGTGCGCGATCACGGCATTCTGAAGGTGCTGCCCGAAGCCGACGCGAAGCTGCAGGGCGTGCCGACCTATGTCGGCAACGCGCCGGTTGCGCGCGGCGATCATGTGATCACGCAGGTGTTCCGGCTCCGAAACGAATCGGCCACCAATCTGCTGCCGGTGCTGAAGCCGCTCGTCAGTCCGAACAATGCGATCGCCGCCTACGCGAACGACAACACGCTGATCGTGACCGACTACGCGGACAACGTGCGTCGCATCGCGGACATCATCGCCGGCGTCGACGGCAGCGCATCGCGCAACTTCGCGATCGTGCCGCTCAATCACGAAAGCGCGATCGACCTCGCGCCGATCGTGCAGAAGATGCTGGACCCGAGCGGCGTCGGCAATACCGATTCGACGTTGAAGGTCTCGGTCACGCCGGACCCGCGACTCAACACGCTATTGCTGCGCGCCACCGATCCCGGCCGCGTCGCCGATGCGCGCGCCATCATCGCGCAACTCGACGCGCCGACGCGCGTGCCGGGCAACATGCACGTCGTGCGTCTGCAATACGCCGATGCGACCGATCTCGCGAAAGTACTGCGCGGCATGCTGGGACTCGCGACCGATACGTCCAGCTCCAGCGACAAGTCCTCGTTTAAAAGTTTCGAGGACGGCAACGGCTCGAAGAGCGGCAGCGGCAGTGGTACTGGCAGCAGCAGCGGCACGGGCACCAACTCGTCGACGGGAACACCCGGTGAGCCGCCGCTGCCTGGCGGCGCCGACAGTTCGTATGGTGGGAGCGCGAGCGGCGGCGCGGCGGGATCGAAGGGCGGATTGATCGGCAGCGCGAGTGGTGGCGACAACGCCGAGAGCGGCATGATCCAGCCCGATCCGGCGACGAACTCGCTCGTCATCACCGCGCCCGAACCGGTCTACCAGAACCTGCGCAATGTGATCGACCGGCTCGACGTGCGGCGCGAGCAGGTCTATCTGGAAGCGATGATCGTCGAAATGAGCGCGACGTCCGCCGCCAATCTCGGCGTGCAATGGCAGGGCGCGTTGCAGTCGAACGGCGGCAATAACGCGCTGTACGGCAGCACGAACTTCGGCACATCGACGAGCCAGAGCATCGTCGATCTCACCGCGCAGGGCCAGAATCTTGGCCAGACTCTCGCGTCGACGACCGCGACAACACTGCTGAACAACGGCATCAATATCGGTCTGCTGCATAAGTTCGGCAATATCTTCGGGCTCGGCGCGTTGGTGCAGGCGCTCGCAACCACCACCAACGCGACCATCCTGTCGTCGCCGAATCTGATCACGCTCGATAACGCGGAGGCGCGCATCGTCGTCGGTTCGAACGTGCCGGTGCAGACCGGTTCGTATTCGACGGCGTCCGCGGTGTCGAACACCGGCGTCAGTGCGTTCAACACGTTCGATCGCGAGGATGTCGGCATCGTGTTGCACGTCAAGCCGCAAATTGTGAAGGGCGGTGTGATCAAGCTGCAGATCTATTCGGAAGACTCGTCCGTCGATCCCACGTCGATCAATAATCCGGGCGGCGTGACGATCACCAAGCGCTCGGTCCAGTCGACCGTGCTCACCGACGATGGCGAAATTCTGGTGCTCGGCGGGCTGATTCAGGACAACTATTCCGACGGCAACAACAAGGTGCCGCTGCTTGGCGATATTCCGTGGATCGGCTCGCTGTTCCGCGCGGAGAACAAGAACCGCACCAAAACCAATGTGATGGTGTTTCTGCGCCCGGTCGTCCTGCATGACGGCGAGACGGCCGCGAGCCTGTCGGAGAACCGCTACGACGAACTGCAGCAACAGATGCACGATGGCAAGACCGATAACCGCATCGTGCGCGACAAGGATGTGCCGGTGCTGCCGCCGCGCGCGCCTGGGCCGGCAGATGGCGTTGCGCCGGCAAGCGGCGTGTTCGACCTGCAACGGATGCGGCGCGAGCCGGCTGCGGGGGCCGCGACGGGCTCGATTACCGGGTCGGTCTCCGCGGTGCCCGAGGGCACGGTGCCGCCGGCCGGTTCGATGTCCGCAACGGGTGGCAATGCCGCGGCTTCATCGATGCCGGTGCCGCAGCCTTCCGGCAGCTCATCAGCCGAACCGGCGACCGTACCTTCATCCAATCCGATCAGGACGCAGCCATGAACGCGGACGTCGCCATCGCGATGCCGGCCGTCGAACCGCAGCATTCAGCACCGGTGTCGCGCAGCACACCGGATTTGCGGCTGCCGTATGCATTCGCACGCAACGGACAGATCCTGATCGTCGACGAGCAGAGCACCGAACAGATAGGACAGACAGGCCTGCCATCGGTCTGGATCAGCGAGCGCACGCCGGCGAGTTCGATCGCGGAAGTCGCGCGTCATCTGGGCCCGTTCGCGCTGGTGTGCAAACCCGCCGACGAACTCGCGCAGGCGATCAACACCGCGTACGCGCGCCAGGATGGCAGCGCGGCGCAGGTGGTCGGCGAAGTGGAAGGTGAAGTCGATCTGTCGCGTCTGATGCAGGACATCCCCGAGGTCGAGGATCTGCTCGAATCGGAAGACGATGCGCCGATCATCCGCATGATCAACGCGCTGCTCACACAAGCGGCGCGCGAGCAGGCGTCGGATATCCATATCGAGCCGTTCGAGAATGCGTCGGTCGTTCGCTTTCGTGTCGACGGCACGTTGCGTGATGTCGTGCGGCCGAAAAAAGCACTGCATGGCGCGCTGATCTCGCGGATCAAGATCATGGCGCAGCTCGATATCGCGGAGAAACGTCTGCCGCAGGATGGTCGTATCACGCTGCGCGTCGGCGGCCGTCCGGTCGACGTGCGGGTGTCGACACTGCCGACCGGTCACGGCGAGCGCGCGGTGCTGCGTCTGCTTGAAAAGGACGCCGCGCGTTTGAATCTCGAAGCACTCGGCATGGGCGCCGACACGCTCGGCAAATTCGACAAGCTGATCGGCAAGCCGCACGGCATTGTGCTCGTCACAGGCCCGACCGGTTCCGGTAAAACCACCACGCTGTATGCGTCGATGTCGCGGCTCGAAACGGCGACCACCAACATCATGACGGTCGAAGATCCGATCGAATACGACCTGTCGGGCATCGGCCAGACCCAGGTCAACGAGCGGATCGGCATGACCTTCGCGCGCGCACTGCGCTCGATTCTGCGTCAGGACCCGGACGTGATCATGATCGGCGAAATCCGCGACCTCGAAACCGCGCAGATCGCGGTGCAGGCCTCGCTGACCGGTCACCTGGTGCTCGCAACGCTGCACACGAACGATGCGGCCTCGGCAGTTACGCGTCTGACCGATATGGGTGTCGAGCCGTATCTGCTCGCGTCATCGTTGCTTGGCGTGCTCGCGCAGCGGCTGGTGCGGCGTCTGTGTCCGCACTGCAAGGAAGAACGTACCGAGGAAGACGGCCGCAAGCGCTGGCATCCGGTCGGCTGCGATCGCTGCGGTCATTCCGGTTATGCAGGACGTCGCGGTGTCTACGAACTGCTGATCGTCGACGATGCAATCCGCGCGCTGATCCACCGCAATGCCGCCGATGCGGAAATCCTCGCGACAGGATGTGCGAACGGCATGCGCACGTTGCATGACGACGCTGAACGGTGGCTCGCGACGGGCCTCACGTCGCTCGAAGAGGTGTTGCGCGTAACAGGAGGACATTGATATGTCGGCATTCCGGTACGAAGCGATTGATCCTGCAGGCAAGACCCTGCGTGGCGTGCTCGAAGCGGACAGTGCCCGCGCCGGGCGTGGCCAGTTGCGCGCGCAAGGGCTTACGCCGATGGTGGTGGAACTGGCGGCGTCGCGCCTGAATGGCGAGCGCAGCCAGCGGCTCGCGCTGGGCCGCAAGCTGTCGCAGCGCGAGCAGGCCATTCTGACGCGGCAGCTTGCGAGTCTGCTGATTGCGGGGCTGCCGCTCGACGAGACGCTGTCGGTGCTCAGCGAGCAGGCCGAGCGCGACTATGTGCGCGAGTTGACCGCGTCGATTCGCGGCGAGGTGGTCGGCGGCCATTCGTTCGCGAATGCGCTTGCGCAGCATCCGCGAGATTTTCCGGACATCTATCGCGCGCTCGTCGCGGCCGGCGAGCATACCGGCAAGCTCGGTCTCGTGTTGTCGCGGCTCGCCGACTATATCGAACAGAGCAACGGGCTCAGGCAGAAGATCGTGCTGGCGTTCACGTATCCGATCGTCGTCACGTTCATCGCGCTCGGCATCGTCACGTTCCTGTTGAGCTATGTGGTGCCGCAGGTCGCGAACGTGTTCACGAGCACCAAGCAGCAACTGCCGTTTCTGACCGTGATGATGCTTGCGCTGTCGGACTACGTGCGTCACTGGTGGTGGGCGACGTTGATCGCAATCGGTGCGCTGGTCTATCTGGTGCGCTCGGTGCTGAAACAGCCCGGACCGCGTCTCGCCTTCGATACCTGGATACTCACCACGCCGCTAGCCGGCCGGCTCGTACGCGGCTACAACACCGTGCGTTTCGCGAGCACGCTCGGCATTCTGACGGCCGCCGGCGTGCCGATTCTGCGCGCGCTGCAGGCGGCGGGCGAAACGCTCAGCAATCGCGCGATGCTCGGCAAGGTGGAGGACGCGATCGTGCGGGTGCGCGAAGGCTCGGCGCTGTCGCGCGCGCTCGGCAATACGAAGACCTTTCCGCCGGTGCTCGTGCATCTGATCCGCTCGGGCGAAGCAACCGGCGACGTGACGACGATGCTCGACCGCGCCTCCGAAGGCGAGTCGCGCGAACTCGAACGGCGCACGATGTTCCTGACCAGTCTGCTCGAACCGCTGCTGATTCTGGCGATGGGCGGCATCGTGCTGGTGATCGTGCTGGCGGTGATGATGCCGATCATCGACCTGAACAACATGGTGCAGTGAGCGGCGCGGCAGGTGGCGAATAAGTTGGCGAATCAGTTAGCGCTTCAAGTAGCGCGTTAAGTAGCACATCGTGCAGCGCGCGCGTCAGCGCACATAGGCGTTCGGGTTCTGAGCGGCTGGCAGCGCGATTTCGCGGCGCAGGCCGTGGCGTTCGACGACGATCGACTTCGGATGGATTTCAGCGAGCGTCATGTCGTTGTTGAACGTGCCGCCGACGTGAATGACACGCGCGGCATCGCCGCCGACGCTGACGATTGCCGCGGCATGACGCGGATCGAAGGACAGGATGCCGAGCAGTTGGACCGCGTTGTTTTGCGCGCTCTCGGGGCTGGCGCCAAAGAGGTTCGCGCCGGCCGCGCCATCGAGCGGCGCGCGCGGTGCGGTGGCAACGGCGGCGGAAGGTTGCGGGGCGCTCAGCGAACGGGCCGACCACAACGCGGCGGCGAGCAGCGCGGCGGCGGCCACCGTCGCAAGAGCGGGAACGGGGGCAATCCGGGTCGAGAGGCTGCGAAGCATGGTGGGTGTCCTTGAGTTGAGACATGAGCTGAAACGGCTGCCGTCGATATGTGGACCGTCCGCTGAACAGAAGACCGAGACGATCGAAACGAACGAGCCGAACGACAAAAGCAACACAACGTGCTGACATTTTTTGACGCGAGGGTGAACGCATGATGACGACGTTTATGAATCCCGCCCAGCCCCGCTACATAGCGCGGCGCAACGCAGAGGCGCAAAGCGGCAAACGAGACAGCAAGCGGTACGGCAAACGCGACGGCCAGCGCGGCTTCACGCTGATCGAGATCATGGTCGTGATCGCGATCCTCGGTATTCTCGCCGCGCTGATCGTGCCGAAGATCATGAGCCGTCCGGATGAAGCACGCCGGGTCGCGGCCAAACAGGACATCGGCTCGATCATGCAGGCGATGAACCTGTACCGCCTCGACAACGGCCGCTATCCGACCCAGGACCAGGGCCTGCGCGCGCTCGTCGAAAAGCCCGCCACGGACCCGGTGCCGAACAACTGGAAGGACGGCGGTTATCTCGAACGGCTGCCGGTCGATCCATGGGGCAATCCGTATCAGTATCTGAGCCCGGGCACGCATGGCGACATCGACATCTTCAGCTTCGGAGCGGACGGCAAGGCCGGCGGGGAGGCGAACGATGCGGACATCGGTTCCTGGCAGTAAGCGCGTGCTCCGCGCCGCACGCGCGGCAGCACCGCCGCCGAGTCATGGCCGGCGGCAGGCCGGCTTTACGCTGCTCGAAATGATGGTCGTGATGCTGATCGTCGGTCTGCTGGTGGCGGTCGTGTCGCTCGCGCCGGCACGTAACCGCCGCACCGATCTGTCCGAGGAGGCGCAGCGGCTTGCGTCGCTGCTGGAGTCGGCCGGCGACGAAGCCGAAGTGCGTTCGGTGCCGATCGCATGGCAACCGGTCGACGGCGGCTACCGGTTTTATCAGCAGGCCGATAACGGCGCGTGGACACCGCTTGGCGGCGACGTTTTTCGTGCGCATCAGTGGGCGGTGGACGTGACCGACGTATCGATCCGTTACCAGGGCAGCGACAAGGAGGCGAAGCGCGTGGTATTCGGCGACGAAAGCATCGATGTGCCCGTCAGGATCACGCTGGTCTCGGGTGGTGTGCGGCTGCAGGTCGTCGGCACCGGTATCGGCAACTTCGTCGTGAAACGGCCATGAACGCCTACGAGCCTGCGACGCGAATGCGACAGGAGGGACAAAAAGCGGCGGTGACGTCGCTGACGGTCCTGCTGCCGTCGATCGAGCAATTCGATCCGCACGCGTGGATGACGATGCCGCTGAGATACGGCGCGGCGGATCGCAACGGCGGCATCGAGACCGGCGAGGCGCCGCTCGAACACTTGCCGCGCGCGGCGAAGCTCGTGCTGGTGCTGTCGGCACGGGACACGCTGTTGCTGGAGGTCAGTCTGCCGCCGGTCGATGGCGTGAAGCTGCGGCGTCTGCTGCCGCATGCGGTCGAAGAATTTCTGATCGACGATCCGCAGCGCGGCCATATCGCGGTCGGGCCGGCTTCCGCTCAGGAAGGGCGCCGAGCGGTGGCCGTGATCGACCGTGCCCGCTTCGCCGCATTGCTCGACTGGTTCGCCGAAGCGGGCTATCGACGCGTGCGCGCGGTGCCGTTGATTCTGTGCGTGCCGCTGGACGATGAGGCGGGCGATAAGGCGAGCGCAGCCGATGATCGAACCGAGCCCGCGCTGAAGACCGACGAACCCAACGCGAATACGCCGCTTGCCGAAGAGACCGCTGTGACGGTCGAGGACACGTCGTTACCCGCAGCGGCCCAGCCACGCATCACCAGCGTGCTGGTTCTGCCACATCGCGGGCTCGACAATGCGAAGGCGAGCGTCGGCCTCCGCTTCGATGAACACGCAACAGCAGAACCGGACCCAACCTACGAACTCGCGGTGCGCCAGCACGCGACCGGCTTCGCGATCGTGACGCCACGCCGGCTGGTCGAAGCGACGCTGGCCGAACTGGCGCGGCGTGAGCCGCTGCGTATCAGCGTGCTCGCGCAGCCGGCGCGCGATGCCGTACCGGCCGGCGCACGGCCGATGAGCTGGACGGAGCTGGCCGCGCACGCGAATGCCTGCCCGCTCGATCTTTGCCAGTTCGAATTCGCGAATCGCAGCCGCGCGCAGTCGGGCGCCGGCGGTCTGCGGGCATGGCGATGGGCGATCGGGCTCGCCGCCGCAGCGGTGGCGGTATCGATCGGCGTGGTGAACGTGCAGTGGTTCCAGTTGCGTCATCGCGAGGCTGCGCTGAACGCGCAGTGGGAGGGCATCGTCAAGGCGGCGTTGCCCGGCACGGCGGTGATCCTGGACCCGCGCAGCCAGATGCAGTCGGGCCTCGCGCGGCTGCGCGGCGCCGCGGGCGAACTGCGGCCGGACGACTACCTGGTGCTCGCGGCGGGGCTGTCGCGCGCGCTGGCGCCGGTGCCGTCCGATGCGATCGCCGTGCTCGACTACAGCGACGGCGCGCTGGACGTCAGCTTCAAGCCCGGCACGACGATGGATGGCGGCGCGCTGCGGCATCGGTTGCAGGCGCTGGGCCTGACCGTACACGAGGACAACGGCAAATGGACTATCGGCTCGGCACCGCCCGGCTCGCATTGAAGACATGGTTCGACGAGCGCGCGCCGCGCGAGCGCTGGCTGCTCGCCGGCGGTGGCGGCGTGATGTTTGCGGCGCTCGTCTATAGCGTGCTGTGGGCGCCGGCATTCGACGGACGCGAGCGGATTGCCGCGCGTCTGCCCGCGCTCGAACAGGGCATCGCCGACGCGCAGTTGCAGCTGGAGGAGGCGCGCCGGCTGCGGGCGGCTGCCGCGGTGCGGGCGCCGGCGGGGACGGCGTTGCGCGAGGCGCTGGCCGCGTCGCTCGCGCAGGCCGGCATCGAGCATGCACAGCTCAGCGTGGTCGGCCGTGGGATTCAGATCGATGCGAAAGACGCGCCGTTCGGCGTATGGATGACGTGGCTCGACACGGTGCGACGCGACGACCACGTGCGGGTCGTGAACGCGCATGCGAGCGCGGCGGCGAAGCCCGGCGTGGCGACGGTGTCGGCGACGCTCGAACAGTCGCAGTAAGCGCGCAATCGCAAATTTCCCAAATAGTCGCTACAACGTCCTTCCCCGACCCCCTCGCAACCTCCCGAACGTCATTGGTATGACGGTAGTCACCCAGCCGTCATATTCGCTTCTTAAGATGCTTTGTCTCTTTTACGGGAGTTCTCGCGGGTGCGGTTGCCAAGATTGCTCCTCACCCCTGGTCATTCGTTCATGCCACGTTCACGGGCCGCGGAGGGTGTATTGGCGCTGGTCCTGTGCGTTGCACTTGGCGGCTTGTCCGTCAGGGCCGTGCGGGCGCAGCAAACGGACGATGGCGCTCTTCAGCAGGAACTCCGGCTTCACTTCGATTTGCCCGCGGAATCGCTCGAACTCGCGCTGCAGGCGTTCGGGCGTATCTCGGAGCTGGCGGTGGTGGCACCCGCGCCGTTGCTGGCCGGGCGCACCAGCTCGGCGGTGAGTGGGGATTATTCGCCGCGCGAGGCGCTCGATCTGGTGATGGAAGGGACGGGGTTGCAAGCGGAATTCATGGGCACGGACGAGGCCATCATCGTGGCCCGGCCAGAGGCGGTGGCACCGGCACCGCCCGCGGCGGCGTCCGCGGCGCAAGCCGCGTGGCCTATCGACGGAATCGGTGACGATGCGGGCAGCCTCGCTTATGCCGGCATGCTGCAGGCGCGCCTGACGCAGTCGCTGTGCGAGCAGCCTTTAACAGTGCCGGGCGGCTATCGTCTGGCCGCGCAAATACGAATTGATGACAAGGGGACTGTGGTGGCGGCCAGCATGGTGGCTTCAAGCGGCATGGCATCGCGCGACGCGATGATCATGCGCGCGCTGCGTTCGTTGAAGCTCGACGCGCCGCCCGGTGATCTGCCCGAGCCCGTGACGATTCTGTTGCGTCCCACGGGCAATGGCGTACATATCCAGTGCCCCCAACCTGGCGGGCAGGGCTAGCCGTGTCGGAAATCAACCGGACGCACCTGAGGGAAATTCTCGTCTCGCGCTACACCTATCTGGTGAGGCGGCTCGAGCGGGTTGTCGGTTCGAAGGACGGCGCGAGCGACGCACTGCACGAAACGTGGATGCGGATCGGCAACGCGAATGTCTCGACGCCGATTGCGAATGCCGATGCCTATATACTTCGCATGGCCAACAACGTGGCGATCGATCAGCATCGGCATGATCGGCGGCACGCGCATGACGATGATCTCGACATGCTGCTCGAAGTACCCGACGAACTTTCTGATCCGGAGCGTGTCGTAGCCGCACGTCGGAAGATCGATGCGCTGAAGGAAGTTTTGCGCGGTTTGCCAGCACGCCGCCGGGACATTCTGATTGCCGCGCGCGTCGACGGTCTTCTCAACCGGGAAATCGCCGAGCGGTTCGGAATTTCACTGCGTCTGGTGGAAAGCGAACTGAGTGCGGCGCTTAAATATTGCCTTCAGCGGATGCAGGAAGAGGGCGATGGTTACGCTGATTCGCGAAACGGGCCACGAAAATTTTGAGTATCGCAACAATGACGAAAGCAGATCTCGAGTCTGCAAAACTCGCGCGGGAGGAGGCATGCGCGTGGTTATTGCACCTGCGCTCCGACCATCCGGATGGGTCGGACGCCGCGGCGTTTCGTCAGTGGTCCGATGATCACCCGGGCGCGGCGGATCTGCTGCGCGACACGTGGGGCAGCTTGCGTGTCGCTGCCGCGGAAGTCGCGCAGGAAGAGCAGGCCAAAGCCCGCGCTTCGGCTGCGAAGCGCAATTCATCACGGAATTTGCGCACCGGCCGCCGCGCGTTCGTCGGCTTCGCACTGGCCGCCGGAGTCTCGTGGCTCGCGGTCAGCCCGCCGCTCGGACTGTGGCCGTCAATTGCCGATCTCGCTTCCGACTATCGCACCGGCACGGGCGAGCAGCGTCGCGTCGTGCTGTCGGAGCGTATCGCGGTCGAGATGAACACGCAGACCAGCCTCGAACTGATGAAGCAGCAGGACGGCGTGCATGGCGTCAAGCTGCTCGCCGGCGAGGCCGAATTCGATGCGATGGCACCGGACGCCGCTCGCTCGCGGCCGCTGATGCCGGTCGCCGTGGTGGCCGGCAACGGCCGCATCGGCGCCGATGTCGGGCGCTTCAATGTGCGGCGCACCGCGACCTCGGTATGCGTGACCTGTCTCGCCGGCGCGCTCACGCTCGATCATCCGCAGGGAAAGCTCACGCTGCAAGCGGGCGATCAGGTGACCTACGACGATCGCCGTGTACGCCCGGTCTCCCGCATCGATACCGACAACGTCACCGCGTGGCGCCGCGGTCTGCTCGTGTTCAACAACGTGCCGCTTGTCGAAGTGGTCGACGAGATCAACCGCTATCGGCCCGGCAAGATCATCATCAGAAACGCCGCGCTCGGTGCTAATCGGGTCCAGGCGCAGTTCCCCATCACACGGCTCGACGATGCCGTCAACATGCTCTGCCGTCTGTACGACGGACACATCACACGGCTGCCAGGGCGCATCGAACTGATGACCTGACGGCTTCATCATCCGCTTCCGTATTTGCGGGTTAGCGCCGCTCGCTACGACCTTATAGTTGAACACCCGGACAACGCCTCGGAGGCTATGGCGCGGGTCGGCAACCCTATCGTGCGGCGGGCAGCGAACATGATCTGGAAAGCAGTCCCGGAGAGCCTTTTCCATCCGGCGAATATCTCACCTGGCGTCGTCGACGCGGCCGTTCGATGGGTGATCTGGCTGCGCTCCGACGCCGCCGACGAGCGGGACATCGCGGCCTTCACGCACTGGTGCGCGCGCAGCGGCGAGCATGAGCGCGCGGCGCTCGAAGTGATTCATTTCTGGTCGCTGCTGGCGATGGCGATTCATCCCGATTGCGACGATCCGCTTGCATCGTGACTGCCCGTTCCGCTCGTGTGATGCCTTTCGCATCAAGACGACGGGAAAAAAGAAACGAGAAAAAAATCCTGCGGGTTAGCCCTATCCGTTTCGACCTTGTTTATGTGGGCGTTGTGATTGCGATGACGCTCACGATGCAGCCGGATCCCGGCGCGTCGCATCCCATGCTTCGTCGAGCGGATCACCGCCTTTCACGTAGGGCTCCAGCAGGAACGGGAACCGTTCCGCGAAGGTCCCGGATTTTTGCAAGGTCACGAGATGGCTGATCATCCACTGCAGAAGATCGGTGCCCCGGCGGATCTGCGCCGTGTCCCAGCGGGGCATGTCGCCGAACAGGCTGGCGAACGCTTGCCAGCGCGACGGGCGACCGTTGTCCGCGGGATGCAGATAGGTGTTGATGCCGACGTCTTCGCTTGGCGTCATCTCGCCGACGAACAGACCATCGGGCGTGGGCACGGCGACCTGCTTCCACTTCTGCATGCGCGCGAGCGGGCGGATCGCCCGGGCCAGCACGAACGCGGTGGCGGCTTCGGGTTCGATCTGTTCGATCGACATCACGCCGTTGCGCTGCATGCAGCGCGCGACCGCATGCGGCCGGATCACGGTCGTCGCGAAGCAGTCGAGCCGCAGATCATGCACCGTCAGTTGCATCTGGAATTCGCGCAGCCCATGCACCGGACTCATGGTCGCGAACGTCATCAGCAATCCTTCCCTGGGACCGAAGCGGCCGATATACGGCTCCAGTCCCATACGCGCGAGCCGCGGCGCCACCTGGCGTTCGAGCAGACGCATCAGACTGCGCCGGCTGTGAGGCTCGGGAAGGGTCCGCAGACACTGGACGATCACGTCGCGCAGCGCGGCACGGCGCTCCTCCTCGAACATGCGCGGAGACCGGTTCAGATCAAAGGTGGCGCGGCCATGGGCCACACGGGGATCGACATACATGAGGGAAGCTCGCGGCGGCGTGATGAACAGGCGCTCGCGATGAGTTGGGCGAAAAGCCGACGGCACTGATATTCGGACGATGGAATCCGTCCGTCAAGAGTTGGAATGCTTCGTAAGGGACTTGCTGTTGTGTGCGCGCGGCAGTGTCGCCGCGCTGTGAGCCGGGAACGGATCAATAAAGAATCGATAAAGCGTCGATAGAGAGTGAGTGAACGAGGGTGTGTGCCGCTGGCAGTAGCGCGGCGGGTCGATGGGGAGATCCGTATGCGGCACACGCGGATGCGAGCAAACAATAACGGAGTGATCACGTGATACGTACGGTCATGGAGCGTTTCGTGGAGCAGAGTCCCGCGGCGGTGATGGCGAGACTGGTGATGCAGTGCGCGTTGCACGCCGAATGGGTCGACGATGCGCTTCGCGGCGACAGCGATCCGGATGGAGAAGAGACGCGTGAGCTGCTCTGTTCGCAGATCGTCGCGGCCATGGACCTACTCGCTCAGCGCCAGCGTCCGCGCGCGCCGCAATGGTCGTCGCCTTATGCGCTATCGCAACTCGGGCCGGCGGTCGCGAAGCTGCATGACAGCATGAGCCGGCTGCGTCCGGATTGGGGACGCGCGCTGCTCAAGGACGGCGTCGGGTTGCTGCTCGGCGGCGGTTCGCGCTTCGGCCGCAGGGGGCAGACATCGGTCGGTGGCTATCAATTGAGAGTGCTGGATGGCGAGCGCGCATCGTTGAAATGCACGCCGGGTCCGCACGGATGCGTTCACGAAATCGCGACGGACGAGCCGGCCGCCGGCTCGTTCGCGAGGTTGAGAGCGTTGCCGGTTTATGCGCCGGAGTCGGGCATGATCGTCGATCTGGTGCCGTATGAACGCGGGCAGATTCACGAGCGCGCATTCATTGGATCGCTGCTCGAATCGGTCGGCGACAACGAGCTATGGATCGTGCGCGGACGTTTCGGCGCGGACGCGCTGCTTGGCGGCTGGCCGCGCGTAGGCAGCGCGTTCGTCATGCAGGATCACGGCTGCGCGCCGGCCTATCAGACGCTCGATGATCCGCAAGATATGGGTGAACTGGACGGTGGACGCGTGTATGAACAGCGGGTCGTGCTCGCCGGCAATCCGCAGAGTTCGCCGACGTTCCGCCGTATCGAATGGCGTGACGGCAAGGACGGCGAGCAGGCGGCCAGCGCGCTGGCGATGTTGACGAACGTGCCGGAATCGCGGCTCGGCGCGCATGCGATCGTCGCGTTGCTGCGCATGCAGCCGGAGCGGATCACGTCGCTGTCGATGGACGCGGTGTTCAACGGCGCGGCGCTCGCCGATGTACCGCCGCGCGCCGCGCTGCTGGCGGCGGCGATTCTGGCGATTGCGCACAACACGCTGGTCGCGATGGTGAATGCGGTCGATGGCGAGCTGGGGCTCGGTGTGCGCGATATCGAGCGCTTGTGCATCCAGATGGCGTCGGGCGTGTGCGAAACGTACAAGGGCATGATGATCGCGCTGCCGCCGGAGTGCTGGCGGCGCTACGACCAGATGATCGTGCCCGAGGTCGGCGAGATCGTGCGCTGCCTCGCCGAGCATGTCGATCCGCGTAGCCGGCGCCGGCAGAAGCGCGACCGCGCCGCGTCGAAAGCGCAGGAAGAGGGGCGCGCGCTGACGCTCGAACGTCTGCTGTACGGACACGGCGAGACGGTGCTGACAGGCTCGTTCAACATGCGCACGATCGCGATGGCGACGCGCGATTTCAGCAGCAATCCGTCGAAGGCACTACGCCACGCGAGCGAGGCGCTCGTGATGGTGACCAAATACAACCGGCCGATTGCGTTGCTCGTATCGATCGAAGACTGGAACCGGCTGATGCTCGAAGTACGTGAAAGCGGTTTTAGCCGCGGCGGTGACAGCTATATCGCGCCGACGCCGATCGTGGATCTGCGTCGCAGTGGTTCTTCGCTGAACTGAAGTCATCGTCTTCGCCATCGATGCAATAGATCGATGCAATAAGCGCCGCAACGCGGACCCGCGAGCCTGATTCCTCTCAACACGGATCAGGCTCGCTTTTTTTGAGGGCGTTAACCCGCGAGTCGGTGAACCCAGACGACCGACGTCCATGCGAAGTTGCCGGAGCTATGAAGCCCGATCAGCGTATCGACCCGCATTCTGAGCCTCGGTGATCGAACATGGCAGTGCACGAGGAAATAGCCGCTCGTGACGCCGACGATCGCGCCCTCCGGCAGCGTGGCATTCGTGCTGACCGGCAGCAGGATTTCAGCAATATCGGCGGTACTGTTGAAATAGGCGGTGGCACGCCGCTCCACCAGCCGCTGTGCCTGCGTGTGCGACAGCGTGGGGATCGCGGCCATCAGTGCCGGCTCCGCTGCGGTGTTGGCATTGACGGTCGTCTGGTCCGGCAGGATCGTCGCATAGGGCGCGAGCGTCTCGACCGTATGCGCGTCGTAGCCGGGAATGCGCGCGAGGTCGGCGAGCGTCACCGGCTGCAGCGGCCAGTTGCCGCCACGGGTGGGCCGCAATGAGTCCACCAGATAGTCGGCGGTTTGCTGCGCGAGTGCCGGTGACAGTCCCAGTCCGGACAGCAGACGCCGATACGCAAGCACGCCTGGACCATAGGCCGCGTACGGTTGTCCCGGCGACACGCGCGCGACGATGTTCATCACGTTGAACTTCGCCTGCGCGTCTTCGACCTGCCCGGAAATCCATGCGCGCGCAAGCTCGCCGTTGACGGCCGCGGCATCGCGCGGCAACAGATCAACGAGCTGAACCTCGCTGACAGGCGACGACCACGCCTGCCCGACATAAGTGACGTTCGATGACCTCGCATCTTCCCGTACCGTGGCGCGAGCCCACTCGACTGCCGCGCGTTCGACCCACAGCCCCTGAGTGGCGAGCCGCTGATTTTCCACGTCGTGCGTGGCCACGTGTTGCCGCCATAACACGCTCGCCGCGAGCGCCGCGGCGAGCGCGACGACCAGCAGAACAGTCACGATCGCAATGCCACGCTGGCGATGCGAGCGGGCGCGAAGAACGCCGACATTGCGACACATGAGCCTGTGCATGAGAGGGTCAGCCTGAACGTGAATGAATGAGCGCTGCACTGCGAATATTGGCACACGTCGATGACTTTCTGCATGCGTATCGACGACTCATCCACGCAATGTCATAAAAAATGACCTGTTCAAATATAACGATAGGCCACATCAATAGACCTACACATTACAGACCAGATCTCAGCCAACTATGCGCGCTGGTTGATATCACCGAATCCGTCATTGAGGGCCGCGAGGGCATGGGCCGCAATCTCATCGGCATGCCGGCTGCCACGGCATGCAGTGCGATGTCGACGCGTCTTTGTCCGCGCGATGCATAAAAAAGTCTGCGGCTCTCGATACGAGGTTACGTCTAGTAAGTAAAGGCATCGGCTGCATCGTCGGCCGGTGCGTGCGTCCTGACGCGATGCGATCGCGTGAAGTCGCGCTGGACAACGGAGTAGTTAGCAGATGCACATGCAGGTGCAAACCGCAGATACACACGCAGGCGCAAACGGGTACATGAACGTGGAACAGCGTGCCAATGATCCGGCAGTCAATCCGACGATTGCCGAAACGGAAGCGAGTCACGGGGATAACGACTCGCCGCTCATCAATCTGCGCGATACGGGCCGCTTTCTGGCGGTGCTCGAATCGCTGCAATGCTCGCTTGCGATAAGCCGCCGGCCATCCGGTGTCGCGATACTCGGCGTCGACAACGGTGTGCCGACATTGTCGGCCTGTCTGCTGCCGCGCTCGATGGGCATGGCGGTGTCCGGCAATCGGCTGGCGGTGGCGACGACCCACGAATTGCTGGTGTTTTCGAACGTATCGAACCTCGCACCGCTTTATCCGGTGCGGCCCGATTACTACGACGCGATATTCGTGCCGCGTCAGTCGTATTACACGGGCGATCTCGATCTGCATGACATGGCGTTCGAAAAGCAGGTGGTGCTCGCGGTCAACACGCGTTACTCGTGCATCAGCGTCATCGACGGGTACTTCAATTTCACGCCGATCTGGCAACCGCCGTTTATTAGCGGATTTGGCCCCGACGATCGCTGCCATCTGAACGGTATGGCATTTCACGACGGCAAGGTGCGCTATGCGACCGCACTCGGCCATAGCGACAAACCGTTTGGCTGGCGCAGCGGCATGGCCGATGGCGGGATCCTCATGGAAGTGCCGTCGGGCCGCATCGTGGCCGCGGGTCTGTCGATGCCGCATTCGCCGAGGCTGATCGATAACCAGTTGTACGTGCTCGAAGGCGGTCGCGGGCAGGTGCTGCAGCTCGATTCGCAGTCCGGCGCGAAGCGGGTCGTCGCGACGCTGCCCGGTTTCACGCACGGGCTGGCGGAGTACGGCGGCGTGCTGTTCGTGGGGCTGTCGAGGCTGCGGGACAAGCGCGGTCCTCAAGGCTTGCCGATCGAAGGAGCGGCAGAGCGGCTGGTCGCCGGTGTCGCGGCAATCGATCGCCGTAGCGGCGAAGTACTGGGCATCCTGCAGTTCTATAACGGCGTCGACGAAGTATTCGATGTGCAGGTGATGCCGGGCATCCGCCGCGCGGAGATTCTGAGCCCTCAGCAGTGGAGAGAGACGCCATCGATCACGACGATGAAAGGCGGTTTCTGGCAGTCCCGTCCGCGCGAGGAAGACGAAAACGCGCAGCGGGCGCAGTAAGAATCATCGGTACAAAAAAATTCTGCGGGTTGCGCGAAGTGCCCTCGTCCTTGATATAGAAGCCGGGAAATCTATCGGGCATCAAGGTGAGAGCGGCGCGAATGTGAATGGATTCTGGACCCAATACGGAGAATCGTTCGCAGCACTGCATTCAGGAATCGGACCGGCACGTGAGCGATGAATTTCACGCTGCCGGTGGTTCCCGAATGACGCGTCGAGTTGATATGACTCACGTTGGGCGGGGCTTGTCTTCGTCGTTGAGTTAGCTCTACTACGATGCCGTCAAATATCTGAAACAGGCTTCTGTTAGCTGCGCGCAAGTGCATCGCGCAGAAGTACTGGCGATTTGAAACACAAGGGGAAGGGCGCATGCCGCCGAATGTAGACGGGGATCAGTACGGACCGGGGCGAATCCGGCTAAGGTGTCTTGCGGGACTCATGGTGGCGGGCGTGGCGAGTTTCTCGGTGCCGGTTCGTGCTCAGGTAGCGGCTGGCGCCGCGCCGGCCGAGCGCACAGCAGGCGCGGCAGCGGGCATGCCGAGAACATTCGATCTCAATGAATTCATCGTGCGGGGCAATACGGTTCTTCCGGGTGTCGATATCGAGAAGGCCGTTTATCCGTTCGAAGGTCCGGGCAAAACGCTCGATGATGTCAATGCCGCGCGCGATGCATTACAGAAGGTTTATCAGGACCGCGGTTATCAATCGGTCGTCGTCGAATTGCCGCAGCAACAAGTAAAGAACGGCGTGATCCTGCTGCAGGTCGTCGAGGCGAAGGTGGGGCGGCTGCGCGTCGATGGCGCGAAATACAGCTCGCTGCAGAACATCCGCGACGGTGTTCCCGCGCTGGCGGAAGGCACGGTGCCCGACTTTACCGAGGCACAGCAGCAACTGACCGATCTGAACCGTTCCGCCGATCGCCAGGTGATTCCAGTGCTGAAGCCGGGCGTGCAGCCGCAAACGGTCGATGTCGATCTGAAGGTCGACGATCATAGCCCGCTGCACGGCACGTTGGACGTGAACAACGACAACAGCCCGGGCACGACTCCATTGCGCACCAGCGCGACACTCAGCTATTCGAACCTGTGGCAGCTCGGACACGTGATTTCAGGCACGTATCTGATTGCGCCGCAGCATCCGGACGATGCGCGCGTCTATTCGTTTTCCTATCTCGCGCCGCTGAAGGACTCTCACTGGAGCCTGCTCGCTTCGGTCTTGCATTCGGACAGCAACGTCGCATCGGTCGGCGGAACCAACGTACTGGGCAAGGGCACGTCGTTCGGGCTGACCGCGATCTACGCGCTGCCGTCGACGGATACCTACGCGCAGTCGGCCAGCGTCGAGATCGATCGCAAGCATTTCGACGAGAACGTCAGTATCGCGGGGCAGCAGTCCACCGCGCCGCTCACCTATGTGCCGGTCACGTTCTCGTATAACGGCCAGCTCAATCTGAAGAGTTCGCAGACGGCATTCTCGGCGTCGCTGACGACCAACATCCGCGGCATCGGCAGCGATGCGGATGCATGGGACACCAAGCGCTTCAACGCAACGCCGGATTTCGTCTACGGCAAGTTCGACGTCAATCACACGCAGAACCTCGCCAACGATATCAACGCGAACGCGCACATCACCGCGCAGCTTGCCAATTCGCCATTGGTGTCGAGCGAGCAGTTCGCCGCGGGCGGCATGAATAGCGTGCGCGGCTATATGCAGGCCGAGGACACCGCCGACAGCGGCGTGATCGGCTCGCTCGAATTGCGCAGCCCGTCGATCGCGAAGTACCTGAACGGCCGCGTGAACGAATGGCGTTTCCACGTGTTCGTCGACGCCGCGCATTTGTGGCTGCTGAGTCCGCTGCCGGAACAGACGTCCACGTTCAACCTGCTGAGCGTCGGCTTTGGCACGCGTATGCAACTGCTCAAGTATGCAAGCGCGGACTTCGAGGCGGGATGGCCATTGAAGCCGGGCGTCTACACGAAACAGTACAGCCCACGTTTCGACTTCTATGTGCGATTGAGCTTTTGACGGATTTTTTTCATCGTGCTGTGCCGACGCGTTGCGTACCGGGACAGTTCATTCGGGGAGTGGATTGTGAAGCGAGTCTTGTTCTTAATGATGGCGGTACTGATGGGAGTACTGCCCGGTGTCGCGAATGCCTGGTGGCAGAACGACTGGTCGTATCGCAAGGCGATCACGATCGATGCGAGCCCGAAAGGCGCGAATCTGACGGAATCGGCGGGACGTGTGCCGCTTTTGATCCGTCTGCATTCGGGCAACTTCCAGTTCGACGGACTGGCCGACGGCGGCAGCGACATCCGCTTCGTGGACAGCGATGACAAGACGCCGCTGAACTACCACATCGAGCAGTACGATCCGATGCTCGGCGTCGCGCTGATCTGGGTCGATATCCCGAAGATGCCGGCCGGCAGCGCGCAGCAGATCTGGATGTACTACGGCAACAAGAAAGCACCCGACGGCGGCAAGCCGGCTGAGACCTTCGACGCCGACTACGCGCTCGTCTATCACTTCAGCGGCACGTCGGGCACGCCGCCGAAAGATGCGACCGCCTATGCGAACAATGCGCAAAACGCACCGTTCAAAACGGTCGAGGACGGCATCATCGGCCGTGCCGCGCAATTCGACGGCAGCCAGCCGCTGATGTTGCCGGCGAGCCCGTCGCTGAATGTCGCGGCCGGCGGCAGCTTCTCGTTCAGCGCGTGGGTCAAGCCGTCGGCACTCGCGGCCAACCAGTTGCTGTATAGCCGCCGCGATGGTGCAAACGCATTGCTGATCGGCCTTGATAACGGTGTGCCGTTTGCCGAGATCGACAACGGCGGCGCGCCGGTTCGCACGCCGGCCTCGCCGGCGGTTGCCGCGAACCAGTGGACCCAGATCGGCGTCACGGCCGACGGCAAGAACGTCACGCTGTTCGTGAACGGCAAACAGGTTGCACAAGTCGCGGCCACATTGCCGGCGCTGACGACGGCAGCGGCGATCGCCGGTGACGTCACGGGAGCGCCCGCCGGCTTTGCCGGCTTCGCCGGCACGCTCGACGAACTGCGTCTGTCGAAGATCGCGCGCTCGCCGGCGACCTTCGCGATCGACACGCTCGCGCAGGGCTCCGAATCGAAACTCGTCGCGTACGGCGCCGACGAAAAGCAGTCCGGCTTCGGCTTTGGCTACTTCGGCGTGATCGTGCATTCGGTGACGATCGACGCATGGGTGGTGATCGGCATCCTGCTCGTGATGGCGTTCATTTCGTGGGTCGTGATGTGGAGCAAGGCCCGTTACGTCGGCACCGTCGACAAGGCCAATGCCTATTTCGTCGAACGCTTCCGCCGCGTGGCCGGCCGTCATCTGGTCGGTCTCGCGCATGTCGCCGAGTCGAGCGACGAAGGCCGGCGTCTGCATCAATCGTCGCTTTATCGCCTGTATAAGTCCGGTGTCGATGAGATTCACAACCGCGTCAACGAAAACGGCCGCACGGTGATCACGAGCGAATCGATCGAAGCGATCCGCGCGTCGATGGATGCGACGCTGGTACGCGAAAACCAGCGTCTTTCGAAGTCGATGGTGCTGCTGACGATCGCGATTTCGGGTGGTCCGTTCCTCGGCCTGCTCGGTACGGTGGTCGGCGTGATGATCACGTTCGCCGCGATCGCGGCAGCCGGCGACGTGAACGTGAACGCGATCGCACCGGGTATCGCGGCCGCGTTGCTCGCGACCGTCACCGGTCTGTTCGTCGCGATTCCGGCGCTGTTTGGCTACAACTATCTGCTAATCCGCAACAAGAACGTGACCGCGAACATGCAGGTGTTCGTCGACGAATTCGTCACGCGTCTCGCGGAAGCGCATCGCAGCCCCGACCACGCGCTCGCCGCGGACTGATTAGAGACGGAGGAACGTGCGATGCAGGTTCAGGATGACGACAAGCCCTACGACGACATCAACATCACGCCGATGCTCGACCTGGCGTATGTGCTGCTGATCATTTTCATCATCATGACGACCGCGTCGGTTCAGGGCATCAAAGTGGACCTGCCGAAGGCGAGTTCGTCGGCGAGTCTGGCCAAGCCCAAGACGAAGGCGATCACGGTGGCGGATTCGGGGCAGATCTATCTGGATGCCTATCCGGTTTCGATGGAAGAACTGGAGAGCCGTCTGCGCACTGAAAAAGCCAGTAATCCCGACTTCCCGATCGTGCTGAAGGGCGACTCGACCGTTGCCTATCAGCGGGTCATGGACGTACTCGATCTGTTGCGCCGCCTCGACCTGTCGCAGGTTGGACTCGTCACGGGCAAGGCGAAGCAGGGCAGCTAGGGACGCGCAATGGAAACGACCTATACCGGTGGTTCGCCGGACAAAGGCCCGGGCCGCTTCGTGAAGCCTGTGGTCATCGCGCTGGTGCTCGCGGGCCTCGCGTGGCTGATCTGGCATTTCGCGAGCGACACCGCGGGCGTCAAGCGCGTGTCGGCGCCGCAGGTGACGACGGTGATCCCGCTGCCGCCACCACCGCCGCCGCCGCAACAGAAGCCGCCGCCCGAGAAGATCAAGGAAGAGGTGAAGACGCCGGTGGACCGGCCGACGCCGACACCCAAGCCTGCTGAAGCGCCGAAGCCTACGGACAACGAGCCGAAGCAGATGACGATGAACGCGCCGGCGCAGGCGGGCACCGACAGCTTCAACATCGGCGCGGGCGATGGCTCGGGCATGGTCGGCAGCGGCGGTGGCGGACGTTTCGGCAACGCCAGCTACTCGCAATACATGGTGTACGTGCTGCAGCACGCGATCGAACAGGACAAGGGCGTGCAGGACGCGGGCGGCGCGCGCTTCGCCGGCAACCTGAATCTGTGGATGGATGGCGCCGGGCACATCACCAAGGTGACGGTCGCGCAGTCGACCGGCGATCCGAAGATCGATGCGGCGGTGGTGGCCGCGGTGGAGTCGCTGGGCAAGGTGGACGAACCGCCGCCGCCCGGCACCGCGTATCCGGTCCTCGTGAAGTTGCTGGGCCACAAGCCGGTCTAGTCGGAAACAGAAAACAGTACGGAACACGGGGCGGGCGCGCCGGGCAAACGGCGGCAGCCAGCAAACAGCAGATATGCGGAGATCGTTGATGGTGCAGAAAATGAGAATTCGGGGTGAGGGTTGCAGCGCTGGGGCACTGTCGTTGCGGCGCTCGCGCATGAGCGCGGCGCTGTTCGCGCTGGGGATCACCTGTTCGGCGTTCGCGCACGCGCAGTCGCTGGAGACGCAGGCCGCCGATGCGTCGGCCAACGCCGCATCGACGCCGACCGGCAGCACGGTGATCAACCTGATCAATCTGCTGGTCAAGCGTGGCGTGCTGACGAAGGAGAACGCCACCGAGCTGATCGCGCAGGCGCAGAGCGAGGCGGCCCAGGCGAGGACCAGCCGAGTGGCGACAGCGGGCGTGGCGGGGGCGGCAGGGGCAGCAGGAGCCGCGGTCGTGAACGCGCCGACGCAGCCAGGCGACGTCGCGGTGCCGTACGTGCCGCAGGTCGTGCGCGACCAGATCCGCGACCAGGTCAAGCAGGAAGTGGTCGCGCAGGCGAAAGCCGAGAACTGGGCGCAGCCGAATACGTTTCCGGACTGGGTGTCGCGCATTCACCTGAACGGCGATCTGCGCGTGCGCGACCAGTACGACTTCTTCTCGTCACGCAACGCGACCGGACTGACGAACTTCGCCGCGGCCAATGCCGGCGGTGGCATCGACGTCAACCAGAACACCAATACGCGTCCATATCCGGTGCTGAACACTACGCAGGATCGCGACAACCAGCTCAGCGTGCGCGCGCGTCTGGGCGTCACGGCCGATATCTCCAGCCAGCTGATCGCGGGCCTGCAGCTCGCGAGCGGCAACGACAACGGGCCGGTGTCGACGACCAGCCTGCTGGGCGGCGGCTTCGCGAAGAACAACATCTGGCTGAATCAGGCGTTCCTGAAATACGCGCCGTTGCCGTGGGTCAATATCACGGCGGGCCGCTTCGACAATCCGTTCTTCTCGTCGGACCTCCTGTTCTCGAACGATCTGCAGTTCGACGGTATCGCGGCGAATTTCCGCCATCTTCTGCCGGGTCACAACGACGTGACGCTGTTCGGCACGATCGGCGCATTCCCGATCCAGTACGCGTCGGACGGCTTCCTGGGCCAGAATCCGGATAACCCCGGCGGCACCACCAAGTGGATGGTCGGCGGCCAGGTGGGCGCCGAGTGGCAGGTCAACGACCAGAACAAACTCAAGGGCGCATTCGCGTACTACGACTTCATGAACCTGCGCGGCCAGTTGTCGTCGCCGTGCGCGATGTATCTGGGCGCAACGAGCTGCAGCACGGATAGCGACGCACCGGCGTTCATGCAGAAGGGCAACACGCTGATCGCGCTGCGCAACATCGCGCAGAACCCGAATCTGGCGCCGGGACTGACGCCGGAGCAGCAGGTGTTCGGTCTCGCCTACAACTATCGTCTGTTCGACTCGAAGCTGCAGTGGGATACGAACGTCGCCGGCCGCATGAAGCTGCGTCTCGACGGCGAGTACGTGCGCAACCTCGCGTTCAACCAGAACAAGGCATTCGCGGCGGCGTCGACGCCGATCAACAACTACAACAACCCGAGCACCACGAACACGGTGACGGAAGCCAACTACAAGAGCGGCGGCGACGGTTTTATGTTCAAGGCGACGCTGGGCAGTCCGGAGACGGTCGAGCCGGGTCAGTGGAACTTCTCGGTGACCTACAAGTACCTGGAACCGGATGCAGTACTCGACGCGTTCACCGATCCGGACTTCAATCTGGGCGGCACGAACGCGAAGGGTTACATCGTCGGTGCACAGTACGCGGTGGCGAAGAATGCGTGGCTGCAGGCGCGCTATCTGAGCGCGCGCGAAGTCTACGGGCCGCCGCTGTCGATCGACGTGCTGCAGCTTGAAATGAACGCACGCTTCTAATGGGGTCGTCCATGAACCTGTCTACCGGGATGCGTTCTTCCGTTCTCATGGGCGCGCTGCTGTGTGGTCTGTTGAGTGGTCTGTTCGCGACGGGCAGCGCGTCGGCTCAAAGTCAAAGCATCGAGGACCGGTTGCGTAGCCAGTTGCGCGAGACGACGCAGCAGTTGCGTCAGCTGCAGGACGGCCAGGCGCAGATGCAAAGTGATGTGAGCACCGCACAGCAGCAGCGCGACCAGGCGCTGGCTCAGCTGAAGCAGGCGCAGGCGGATCTGGCAGCGGCCAAAGGCAAGTCCGACGGCGAGGTGGCGGCCGAGCGCGCGCTGTCTACTGAAAAGGCGAGCCATGCGCGCGACAGCCAGCAGCTGACGAAATACAAGTCGGCGTATGACGATCTGCTGACGGTGTCGCGCTCGCACGATACGCAGGCGCAGACGCAGCTGAAGACGACGCAGTCACAGTTGCAGATGTGCGAGGCGAAAAACGTGCAGCTGTATCAGGTGGGTCACGAGATCCTTGATGCGTACGAGCATGTGGGCTTCGGCACCGTGATGAGTTCACGCGAGCCGTTCGCGCAGAGCGCGCGCGTGAAATACGACGAGATCGCGCAGCGCTACGGCGATACGTTGTATGGCGGGAAGTACGACCCGAATGCGCGGCCGGTGGCGGCGTCGCCAGCTTCGGCCGCGACGGGTAAGCAGTGAAAATACAGTGAACATGCAGTGAGAGTCGAGCGGGCCATCCGCTGCCGGCGGATGGTCTGACGGACGACCTGAGAGCGTGAGGGCGGGCACGTATCCCGTCGAAATCAAGTCGAGAAAGGAAAGCTGAGATGGCGCAGAAGAGCACGGAGACCACGGGCGAGCAGCCGGTGGCGCAGGCATTGATCGAGGCGGTCGAAATCGGCCAGCTTGCCGACCTGTTGCAGTCGGCGGGTTACCGCGTGAATACGGTGGAGCAGGGCGGCACGGTGCAATTGATGAGCGCGAGCCAGGGCGTCGGCTTTGCGGTGCGCTTCGGCAATGTGGCCGCGGCCCGCTCGCAGGACCCGTCGGCCAGCGCCACGCCGGTGCGCTACATGGACTACACGCTGAGCTGCCTGTTGCAGGTGCAGGGCGAACTGCCGGTCGAGCTGGTGGCCAGCTGGAACCGCACCAAGCGGTTTGCCCGTCTCGCCAATCATGGCGCGTTCCTGTCGCTGGAGATGGACGTGATCGTCGGGGGCGGCGTGTCCGCGCGTTATCTGCGCGGCACGATCGAACTGTGGGAGCGCCTGATGCAGGAGTTTCTGCTGCATCTGCGCAACCGTCCGGCGATGTCGGCGCAAACGCCGGTGACGCAGGCGGTGGCTGAGTCGGAAGGCTCGGCAGCGGCGGCCCACGCGACGGATGAACGCGCCGACGCTGACGCCCAATGATCGACGGCCCGCGCTCAAGCGATCACGCGCGAGCAGCGGCGCAGACCCGCTTTTTTCGGGCGCTACGTCGCGCCCACGAACGGTAGTCCGGTAGGAGGAAGAATCATGAAGAAGTTCGTTATCGCCATGGCGGGCTTGCTGGCGTGCGCGCCGCTCGTCGCGTTCTCGCAGGACGACGTGATCGCGCGCGCGGGCGACGCATCGGTGACGCAGTCGGACGTAGAGACGCTGCTGAAGGGCGTCGATCCGCGTGCGCGCCAGGCGGCCGACGCCGCCGCGATGGACGGTCTGGTGCGCGCGGCGCTCGCGCAGAAGATCGTGCTCGCGCAGGCGAAGCAGAAAGGCTGGGACAAGCAGCCGCAAGTGCAGGCGCAGATCGAGCAGGCGCAGCGGGAGATCATCGAGCGCAGCTATCTGGCGTCCGTCAACACGCCGGATGCCGCTTATCCGTCGGACGCCGAGATTCAGGCCGCGTATGACGGCAATCCGCGCGCATTCACCGTGCCGGCCTCGCTGCATCTCGCGCAGATCTACCTGGAGTTGCCGCCGAACGCGGACGCCGCGACGGTCGCCAAGCTGCACAAGCAGGCCGACGATCTCGCCGTGCGTGCGCGCAAGGGCGATTTCGCCGCGCTCGCGAAGGCGAATTCGCAGGACAAGACGAGCGCGGCAAACGGCGGCGATATGGGCTTCATGCCGGAGGCGGTGCTGTTGCCCGCCGTGCGTCAGGCGGCCGCGACGCTGAAGCCGGGCGAGGTTTCAGCGCCGATCCAGACGCCGACCGGCTTTCACGTCGTGAAGCTGATCGACACGAAGGCCGCGACCGTGCGTCCGCTGCCCGAGGTCAAGGAACAGATCCGCGCGATGCTGCGTACGCAGCGCACGCAGCAAAACGCTCAGGCGTATCTGGCGAAGCTGACCGACAAGGCGCCGATCAACGAAGACGCGCTGAAAAAAGCGGTCGCGTCGACGCAATAGGGGCGCGGCATGCGGACCGATGATCCGGAGCAAAGCGTGAACGCCGCAGCGCAAGCCGCCGATAGCCGGCGCGCGCCGGCCGATCAGGCGCGGCGGGTGCCGGTGGTCGAAGCCGGCACGTGGCTCACCCTGGCGGACGACGGCTTGACGCGGTGTCCGCTGTGCTTCGGTGCGATGGAGCCGGCGCCGGGCATGGCGGGGTTCGTGCGTCACAAGAATGCGCGCCGTGCCGCGCAATGCGTGCTGACGACCTCGCACTATCAGCCCGACGATCTGGCCGTGCGGCGCGTCGCCAATCCGGCGCTATCGGCGCTCAATCGCCGCCGCTTCGTCGAGTGCTGGGAATTTCATTACGCGCTCGTCAGGCAGATGTGGCCGGGTATCACGATCCAGCGCTTCATCAACATGCTGGCGCTCGCGGACGTGCTGGGTCTGTGGTCCTACGCCGGCCTGCGCGACGACGATCTCGCGGCGGTGTTGCTGGTGCTTACGGGCTTTATCAAGGTTCGGCCGGGCGATGGGCTGCCCATTGCATTGCCTGTTGCGCCGTCCACGAAACCTGGCGCCGAAGCGGCTGCCGTCACGGAACGCCCGCGCGGTACGACGACGAACTGGGTCAGGTTCTGGTTCGATTCGAGCGTGCATGACGTGGGCGATCTGTGGATGCCGCGCGACAGACCCGCGGAGCTGTTCCGTGTCGATTACCGCGAGGCGGACGCGACGCCGTTTCCGACCGGCAATGAGGTGCTGCGCTGCGAGCGTGTCGCGGGTGTGCGCGAAGCATGGGCAGCGCGGGGCGAAGGGTCGGCGCAGACTATCGATGCGGCGGAGCGGCATGCCTTTCTATCGTTTGCATCCCGCACGCACGCGCTGGGTGGCGCGGATTCGTCGGTAGCGTCGAAGCGCCAGGGATCGAAAGGAGGAGGCTGACGATGAGATTGCGTTCAATACGGTGGTGTGTCGTCGTTGCGGGCCTGTGCGTGGCTAGTGTGAGTCACGCGCAGGACGCCCGATCGAAAGCGGATACGACGGGCCAGCCCGCGTCGGCGAGCAAACCGGTGTGCGTCGACGCGGAGGTCAACGGGCAGCGGGCGCTGTCGTATGACTGTCTGTCGACGCAGTTGCAGCCCAAGCCGGTGGCGACGGTCGCTGCGTCGCAGACCGCGGCGGAGGCGTTGGCGACGCAGCCGTCGAACAAGGTCGGCACGTTCAATCTGTCGACCGAACAGAATCGCTTCGGCTCCAACTGGGGCAAATCCGTGACACCGCAGCGGCCCGCGCCGCCCGCGCCACCGCCGCCATCAGCGCCGCCGAAATGAAGCGGATCCCGGCAGCGGGCGGAAAGGTGCATCGACAGACGCGAGCGCTAGCAACGCGACGAGCCACGGGCATGACCCACGCGTGATTCTGACCAATCGGCACGTGGTCGGCGATTCGACCACGGTCGATGTGAAGCTCACGGACAAGCGCGAGTTCAAAGGCCGCGTGATCGGCCGCGATCCGATGTCGGATGTGGCGGTCTTGAAGATCGATGCGCACGATCTGCCGGCGGTGGTCACCGGCGATCCGGCGCGTACCGAGGTCGGCGACTGGGTGATGGCGATCGGTTCGCCGTATGGGTTCGCCAATACGGTCACGCAGGGCATCGTCAGCGCGAAATCGCGCTCGCTGCCGGGCGAGAGCTATATCCCGTTCCTGCAAACCGATGTGCCGATCAATCCGGGTAATTCGGGCGGCCCGCTGTTCGATCTGCATGGTCGCGTGATTGCGATCAACTCGATGATCTATTCGAAGACCGGTGGCTACCAGGGGCTGTCGTTCGCCATCCCTATCGATATCGCGCTCGACGTCAAGGACCAACTGCTCAAGTCCGGGCACGTGACGCGCGGGCGGCTCGGTGTCGCGGCGCAGGAAGTCAGCCAGTCGCTGGCGCGGTCTTTCGGTCTGCCGAAGCCTGACGGCGCGTTGATCAGCGCGGTCGAAAGCGGCGGTCCGGCCGAGCGCGCGGGCATCCATCCGGGCGATGTCGTGCTCGCGGTGAACGGCGTCGCGCTCGACGACTCCGCCGACCTGTTGACGCTCGCCGCGAAGCTGAAGCCCGGATCGACCGCCGATCTCACGGTATGGCGCTCCGGCGCGGCCGTTCATGTCGACGTGACGATCGGCGCGCTGACCGTTGCGTCGAACGACGCGGCGAGCACGGGCCAGCGATATCCCGGCATTGTCGCGCGTGAGCTGACGCCCGCCGAGCTGCAGAGCGCCCACGTGGACCACGGGCTGCTGGTCGAGCAGGTGAGCGGGGCGGCGTCGAGCACGGGGCTGAAGGCGGGCGACATCGTGCTCGCGGTCAACCGCGCGACGGTCGCCACGCTCGCGGAGTTCGCCGCGCAACTCAGACAGGCGGGACCGGATGCGGCGTTGCTGGTTCAGCGTGGCGACGCGCGCCAGTACGTGCCGATGCATGGAGACTGATTGCTCCGATATGCGGATTTCCGATTGGGTTGAAAGTGGCGGCGGCGCGAGCGGCGTGGGCGTTGCGCGCTGGCGTGCGGGCGCGGGCGTGAGTCAGGTCGTGAAGCAGGTCGCAAATCAGGTGACGAAGTGGTCGAGGCCGGTCGGCTGGATGCTGCTCGCGATCTTTTACGTTGCGTTGTGCGTGAACTACGAAGCGGTCTGCACATGGTGCGGACGACTTGAACTGGCTGCGCTGACGAGCGCGAGATCGTGGCGGATACGGTGACGGCAATGATGACGAACCTCGGATACTGGCGCCGTCTCGGCGCGGCGGTGATCGCGATGCTGAGCGGCTTGCCCGCGGTCCAGTCCTACGCGGCGACGACCGACGCGCCGGCGGCGTGGGTGGCCTACGCGCAACTGGTCGGGCAGACGTTCCAGACATGGATCGAATCGGACGACGCCGATGCCGGCCGTTTCCAGCAATACCTCGATGCGCGGATGGCCGCCGCGCACGCGGATAGTTCGCCGGTCTCGACGATCCTGATCCAGACATGGATCGGCCCGGATGGCCGGGTGACCGACGTGCGTTTCGATTCGCTCGGCAATGCCGACGCGGACAGCGCGCTGCGCACGTTACTGACCGCGCATCCGATCTCGAACCCGCCGCCGCGCGACATGCGCCAGCCATTGCGGGTTCGTCTAAGTATCCGGCCGAATCCCGACGCACCGAATTCATAGCGCAGTGGTGCGAATTCGCCGCTGTTCTCCGGGATAAGCCGGATGCATTTCATCTGACTTTTCTGCTGTAATTCCTACCGAAACGAACGGATGTGCGTTAATTCGTTTGCCGTTTTGCAACGCTTATTGCTTTGCGTGAAGCCCGGCAATAAGATTTTGACCCGATTAAAAGCAAACGTTTGGCTTATTGAGGTTGGTAGTTTTAATTGTATTTATCAAACCGCAAACGTTTGCCTTGCTATATTTGACATTCAATCGCTTAACTCCCACTCTCGACTGACGGATAATGCACCCTAATTGTTCGGGGCCGCGCATTAAATTCCGCTGCTACAATGTGCGCCGCTCAACCAGAGCACTGAGACTATCTCCAGACTACACGCCGTTATCGAAATGGCGAGGATTTTTAGCTCATCCGATTGAAAATCGGACGCCAGCACCGCACTAAAGCGCTTTTCTAAAGGGTGAATGGGCGAACGCACCAGGTGCGTGACGCTTAACGATTTGCGAATATTACGGCAGACATATGGCTGTAATGGAGCCAACGGGGTTTTTATTCGGTAGGTAAAAATTACGGCGGATTGTCCGGCGGGTGCGCGGTGCAATCTGCAAACAGACAGTATGGCCAGTACGGCGGGGACCACGCATGAGCAGTGCATCAGATATTTCTAATCTTTTTCAAATGTTGGGCGCAAGCCCGTCGCATTATCAAGAAGTAGAAAAAACGGAGCAGATGCACGGTTCGCGCGGACGTTGGTCCATGCCGACCATGCCGTCGCCGGCGGATATCGTCCGCGACGGTGACGCGGCCAGCGATGCTGAAGACCTTGCTGCCGTTGTTCCCGCCGATACCGCTGAAATGGCTTCGGACGAACCGCCGCATCCGGCTGTATCAGCCGAGGAGGCAGCGGAAGGGGCAGCGGAGGCGGCGAATGAGGTATCAGCCGAGCCCGCTGCCGAGTCCATCTCTCCCGCGCAATCGCAAGCCGCCGCCGAACAGCCGGTCCCGCAATCCGCTCCCGAACCTGTGATCGCTGCCGAACAGCCGGGCTCGCTGAGCGCGATGTTTGCGCGCCTGCGGGAACAGAGTCGCGCTCAGGAAGACGTCGCGCAACGCCAGACGTCATGAGCTTCGCCACAGTCGTTTCCGTCAATGACGGCCCGCTTAAAACCACGATAGCCGCGAGCCCGCGCGTCGTGCCGAACCGGCGCACGCGCCAGTAGAACTCTCCATGGCACAGATCAAATTCAGGCTGAAGAAGCAGGAGCAGCCGCAGCACACGCGTGACGCCGATCAGCATCAGCATGAGGATGCCCGGGATTGGGACGACAAGCTGCTGGACGCGGGCGCGCCGCTATTCGCCTCGAACTGGCTGCGGCTCGCCGCGACGCTGCTCGCCGTGCTGTTGTTCGCTTCCGCGATGACGGTCAATCTGGCCGCGTCGAACCAGTGGATGTTCGGCATCCTGTGCATGGTCGTCGCGATTCTGCTGAACCGTGTTCGCGGCAGGATCATCACGGTGTCGATGGTGACGCTGTCGGTGTTCGTGTCGTTGCGTTATCTGTACTGGCGGCTGACGCAGACGCTGTCGTTTACGAGTTCGCTCGACATGACCTTCGGCTATCTGCTGCTGGTGGCCGAAGGCTACGCGGTGCTGATGCTGTTGTGCAGCTACTTTCAGACGCTGTGGCCTCTGCATCGCCGGCCCGCGCGATTGCCGGCCGATAGCTCGACATGGCCGACGGTCGATGTGTACATCCCCACCTACAACGAGCCGCTGCAGGTCGTGCGGCAGTCGGTGCTGGCCGCGACGCTGCTCGACTGGCCGGCCGACAAGCTGCGCGTGTACGTGCTCGACGACGGCCGTCGTGAAGAATTCCGGCAATTCTGCGAGCAGGCCGGTGTCGACTATCTGACCCGGCCGGACAACAAGCATGCGAAAGCGGGCAACCTGAATGCCGCGCTGTCCAAGACGAGCGGCGAGTACGTCGCGGTGTTCGACTGCGATCACGTCACCACGCGCTCGTTCCTGCAGGTCTGCATGGGCTGGTTCCTGAAGGATCCGAAGATGGCGATGGTGCAGACGCCGCACGTCTTCTATTCGCCCGATCCGTTCGAACGCAATCTCGAAACCTTCCGCAAGGTGCCCAACGAGGGCGATCTGTTTTACGGCGTGCTGCAAAACGGCAACGACTTGTGGAATGCGGCTTTCTTCTGCGGCTCGTGCGCGGTGTTGCGGCGCTCGGCGCTGGAGGATGTCGGCGGCGTGGCGACCGAAAGCGTGACGGAAGATGCGCTCACCGCGCTGAAGATGAGCATGCGGGGCTACAACACCGCGTATCTCGCGATTCCTCAGGCAGCGGGTCTCGCCACCGAGAGCCTGGGCCGCCACGTCGGTCAGCGCATCCGCTGGGCACGCGGCATGGCCGAAATTTTCCGGCGCTTCAACCCGCTGTTGATCTCGGGGCTCACGCTGCCACAGCGGCTGTGTTACCTGAGCGCGATGATGCACTTCTTCTTCGGCTTGCCGCGCATCGTGTTTCTGCTGACGCCGATGGCCTATCTGTTCTTCGGCGCGCACGTCTTCCATGCTTCGGCGCTGATGGTGCTGGCCTATGTCGTGCCGCATCTGGTCATTTCGAGCGTCGGCGCGTCGCGTATTCAAGGGCGCTTCCGGCATTCGTTCTGGAGCGAAGTCTACGAAACGGTACTGGCCTGGTACGTCATTCTGCCCGCGCTGCAGGCGGTACTTTTCCCCGGCAGCAAAGGCTTCAACGTGACGTCGAAGGGCGGCGTGATCCGGCAGTCCTTCGTGGACTGGGCGATGGCGCGGCCGTACATCGTTCTGCTGCTGATCAATCTGAGCGGCTTCCTGGTCGGGGTCATCGGTCTGATCCGCAGTCCGGGCTGGCCCGAAGCGACCAGTATTCTGTTCAACCTGGTGTGGGTCACCTACAACATCATGAATCTGAGCGCGGCCGCGGGTGTCGCGAGCGAATCGAAACAGCTGCGCGTTACGCCGCGCGTTCCGATCGAGCTGCCGGCCGCGGTGATCCAGGCCGACGGACGCCGCATCGACTGTCAGACCAGCGACTATTCGCATGGTGGTCTGGGGCTCGTGCTGCCCGAGGGCGAAGCGCTGCCGGAGCGCGGCGATCGCATCACGGTGGCGGTCTTGCGCGACGACTACGAGGACGTGTTCCCGGCCGAAGTGCAGGTGTGCCGTGGCCGCACTATCGGCGTGAGTTTCCCGACGCTGACGATCGCTCAGGAGCGCGCATGGATCGGCGCGACGTTCTCGCGCGCCGATAGCTGGATCGCGTCATGGGGCCGATATCGTCCCGACCGGCCGCTGCGCAGCCTGGTCGAGGTGCTCGGCATCGGCATGCGCGGCTTCAGGGATTTGTTCCGGCATCTGTTCCTGGGTGGGAATGAGCGCGTTGGCCGCTCATCCGCGGTCCCGGCAAGCGACCTGGGAACCAAGCAATCGTGACTGTCGGTTACCTGTCGCTTGTGCGCTCCCTGACGAGCGCGCGCCGTGTGAGTGCGCTGCTGTGCGCGGCCTTGTTGTCCGCGGGGGGCGGTGTGCTGGCCGCGTCCGCGCCTGCCGCGTCGGCGGCATCGGCATCGGCAGCGGTTGCATCGCAGCCGTCCTCGCCCGAGCCGTCCGCATCGGCGATGCCGGCCGATCCTGCACTGCAAAGCCCGCAACCGGACGCCGGCGCCGCGCCGCCGGCCGGTGCATATACCTACCGGATTCCGCTGTTGCGGCAAAACGCGGAGCAAGGTTTGACCTTGCGCGGCGAAGACGCGTATGCGGGCACGGACTTCGGTTTGCGCCGCGACGAGCGCGTGGTCAGCGCGCGGCTCGTGCTGGACTACAGCTATTCGCCGACGTTGCTGCCCGTGCTGTCGCATCTGAATGTGCTGGTCAACAGCGTGGTGGGCGCGACGATCGCACTGCCCGAGCCGGCACCGCAAACGCCGGCGCATATCTCGGTGGATCTGCCTGTGTCGCTGCTGTCGGGCTTCAACGAGCTGACCCTCGAATTGATCGCGCATAGCAAGGCCAGCGATCAGGGCAACAATCCGCTGAGTGCCGATCTGTGGCTGAAGGCCGGCCCGGACAGCGCGCTCGAACTGACGGTGGTGCCGACGGCGCTTGCCGGTGACCTGTCGCAACTGCCCGCGCCGTTTCTCGACGTACGTGATGCGCGCGCGGTGGAGTTGCCCGTCGTGCTGCCGCAAGCACCGCTCGCGCAGCGGCTCGAGTCGGCCGGTATCGTGACCTCGTGGCTGGGCGCGCAGGCGGGCTATCGCGGCGCGCATTTTTCCGCGAGCCTGGGTGCGATACCCGCGCATGGACATGCGGTCGTGCTGGCGCTGCCGGGCGAGTTGCCCGGTCTCGCGCTGCCCGCGGTCAACGGGCCGATGATCGCCATCGTGGCGAACCCCAACGACCCCAACGGCAAGCTGCTGGTGATCACCGGCCGCGACGACGCACAGATCCGCGAGGCCGCGACCGCGCTGGTGCTCGGCGCGAAGACGCTGTCGGGCTCGTGGGTCAAGATCGACGCGCCGGTTGCCGTCGTGCCGCGCAAGCCTTATGACGCCCCCAACTGGCTGCCGTCCGACCGTCCGGTGCAACTGGGCGAGCTGCTGTCGCCGGAACGTCTGACGGTGCAGGGTTTTCGTCCTGGCGCGATCAATCTGGACCTGCGTCTGCCGCCGGGGCTGTTCGGTTTCGACAACAGCGGCGCGGTGCTGAACCTGCACTACCGCTATACCGCGCGGCCGGAATCGACACGCTCGGAACTCGGTGTGCTGGCCGGCAACACACCGCTCCAGACGTTGCCGCTGCCAGGCGATACGTCGGACGGCCAGGCGACGATCCGTATTCCGACCTATCTGCTGCCGCCGCTGACGACGCTGCGATTCGACTATCGCTACGAGTCCGTCGAGCCGAAAGATCACTACGAGGATGTGCCCGGCGGCCCGCTGTCGAGCGCGATCGATCCGACGTCGACGATCGATATTTCGCGGCTGCCGCGCTACGCGGCGATGCCCGATTTGCGCGCGTTCGGCGACGCGGGCTTTCCGTTCACGCGGATGGCCGATCTGTCCGCGACCGCGGTGATCCTGCCCACGCAGCCCGTTGCTGGCGACTATTCCGCGTATCTGACGCTAATGGGCAGCATGGGCCAAACCACCGGTTATCCGGTGCTCGGCGTGACGGTGGGCGCGCCGGACCAGGCCGACGCGCTGCGTCGCAAGGACCTGCTCGTGCTGGCGTCGGGCGACAACCAGCCGCTGCTCGATGCATGGCGTCATGATCTGCCGCGCGGTTTCTTCGCGCCGGTTGCCGCATCGAACCACTGGCTCGCCACGTGGTGGGACAAGCTGACGGGCGGCCATGCGCAGGCTCAACGCGAGGCCGCCACCGCCTCGCTGTATAGCAGCGACGACCACGACGGCATGGTCGCGGGACTCGAGTCGCCGCTCGCGAGCGGCCGCAGCGTGGTGGTCGTATCGGGCAATACGCCGGACGGTCTCGACGCCGTCGTGAAGGTGCTGCAGGCGGACCGTTACCTCGTCAGCAAGCGTCCGGACGACAAGCTCAGCGGCAGCCTCGTGGTCGTGCACGACGGCACGCTGACCACGTTGAATCGCGATCAAAGCTATTTCATCGGCTCGTTGCCGCTCGGGCTCGCGCTCGAATGGTTCTTCGCGAGCCACATTCTGCTGCTGCTCGTGGCGACGCTTGCGAGCGTCGCACTGATCGGTCTGCTCGGCGGCGTGGTGCTGCACCGGCGCGCGCTGAATCGACTGGACCCGGATCTTCCCCAGACATCGCAACGTGAAGAAGGACAAAGAGGTTCTCATGTTTAGAAGACGGCCTGACATCTCCCGGGCACGCCTCGCGCGTTGCATGACTGCGCAACCTGTGTGGCCGGCACTGCTGCTCGGTTGTGCGCTCGTTACATCGACGGTGACCCACGCCGCGCAACCCGCGGCTGCGCCGGCATCGGTTGCGCAGCCGGCAGCGGGTGATAGCGGCGCGGCGAATAACGCGGCAAGCAACGCAGCGAGCAACGACGCAAACGGCGCGGCAAATAGTGCGGCCAACAACGCAGCGTCGCCGCAGTCCGCTCCCGAAGCCGGCGCCGCGACCGGGGCTTCGTCGACGGTCACCTATTCGTTGCGGCAACTCGGCGCGCAATATGCGCTGAACCTGCGCGGCGTCGACGGCAGCAATACACTGCCGGTCGGCGTGCGCGACGACCGTGTCGTCACCGGCGCGCGGCTGAATCTGCGCTACGCGTATTCGCCGGCGCTGCTGCCCGATCTGTCGCACATCAACGTGCTGGTCAACGATCAGGTGGCGGCCTCGATCGAGGTGCCCAAGAACACGGCCGGCACCAATCTTCAGCGCACGATCACGCTGCCGCCGTATCTGTTCACCGCGAACAGCAAGCTGCGTCTGCAACTGATCGGCCACTACACGAATCAGTGCGAAGACCCGCTGCATTCGAGCCTGTGGGCCAATATCGGCAACGACAGCACGCTGAGCATCGACACGCAGCCGCTCGCGCAAGCGGGCGATCTCGCGCGTCTGCCGCATCCGTTCTTCGACGAGCACGATATTCGCCGTCTGCATCTGCCGTTCGTGTTCGCCGGCAATCCCGATACGGCCGCGCTCGAAGCGGCCGGCGCGGTGTCGTCGTGGTTCGGCGCATTGGCAAGTTATCGCGGCGCGGATTTCCCGGTATCGATCACCAGCATTCCGGCGACGGGCAACGCGGTCGTCATCGTCGAAGGCACGGCGCAGGCGAGCGTGGCCGGCGCGCCGCTGCAAGGGCCGACCGTTGCGGTCGTGGCCAACCCGAACGATCCGAACGGCAAGCTGCTGCTGGTGATGGGCCGTGACGCGAAGGAACTGAAGAAGGCCGCCGACGCGCTGGTCACCGGCAGCCAGACGCTGGCGGGTTCGAGCGCGCTGATCACGCGCTTCGCCGACCTCGAGCCGCGCAAGCCGTACGATGCGCCGCGCTGGCTGCGCACCGATCGTCCGGTGTCGTTCGGCGAGCTGGTCGACGCGAAGCAGTTGCAGGTGTCGGGCTACAGCCCCGATCTGATCCGTATCGACACGCGCGTGCCGCCCGACCTGTTCGGCTGGCATGAACCGAACGTGCCGATCGACCTGCATTACCGCTATACGCCGCAGCCTTATATGGTCAATTCGTCGCTGCTGTTCAGCGTCAATGACCAGTTCATGAAGTCGATGCCGCTGCTCGCGCTCGAACGGCTCGAGGGCGGCAGCAAGCTGCGCGCCGACGTGTTGCCCGACAGCAGCCTGCCGCGCCAGGCGAAACTGGAAGTGCCGCTGCAGGCGCTGTTGCAGCCGAACACGCAGCTGCAGTTCCGCTACATGTACGACTACATCAAGCAGGGCGAGTGCCGCGACATCATCATCGACAACGTGCGCGGCGCGATCGATCCCGAATCGACGATCGATCTGTCGCAGTACCCGCACTACATCGCGATGCCGAACCTGGCCTCGTTCGCCGAGGCGGGCTTCCCGTTCACGCGGATGGCCGACCTGTCCGGCACCGACGTCGTGCTGGGCGCCAACGCGGGCACGCCGGAGTACAGCGCGTATCTGGCGGTGATGGGCCGCATGGGCAATTCGACCGGCTATCCGGCGCGCGGCGTCACCGTGCTGCGCGGTCAGCGCATCGACGCGATGCCGTCCGACAAGGATCTGCTGGTGATCGCATCGGGCGCGGATCAGGCGTGGCTCAAGGACTGGGCGCAGAACATGCCCGCCGCGTACGAGCACGGCGCGCAGTTCGCCGTATCGGATCTGCCGGCGCGTGTGCTCGGCTGGTTCCATGCGAACCCGCGCCTCGACGCCGAACCGAGCCGCCTGTCGCTCGCATGGACGGGGCCGGGTGTCAGCGCCGTGCTCGCCGGCTTCGAATCGCCGAAGCAGACGGGCCGCAGCGTGGTCATGCTGGCCAGCAATCAGCCCGACGGCCTGAAGGACGCGGTCGCCGCGCTGCTCGATGTGTCGAACTACGCGAAGCAGCCGATTCAGGGCAGCCTTGTGTCGATCCGTGGCAAGGAAGTCGATTCGCTCGTCAGCGAGCCGACCTACTACGTCGGGCATCTCGGCATCTGGCGCGGTCTCGACTGGTGGCTTGCATCGTTCGGCCTGTCGCTCATCGGTGTGCTGAAGGCGCTCGGTATCATCGCGCTCGTGCTGATCGCCGCCGGTTTCTTTGTGTTCCTGCGACGCCGTCAGGCGCGCAGCGATGCCGAAGCCCGCGAGCGTCTGCGGGCCGCGCGGCAGCAGCAACAACAATAACAAGAAGGGAAAGTCATGTTAGTCAGACGCAGCCGCAAGCTGGCCGGGATTGTCGGGCTGTTGGCCGCCTCGGCCGGCCACCCGGTATGGGCGCAGGATGCGACGTCCAACATGCTGGTCGAGCAGGGCCGCTACTGGCAGGCGCATGACAAGCCCGATCTGGCCGCGCAGTCGTGGTCGAAGCTGCTGTTGAGCGATCCGAAGCAACCCGAGGCGCTGTATGGGATGGGGACGATCGCCGTCGGCAAGCAGCAGTTCGCGGCGGCGAACGGCTATCTGACGAGACTGCGCGCGGCCGCGCCGGGCAGCCGCTTCGTGCTGCTGCTCGAACAGAACCTGCGGCTCGCGGCCGAGCCGGGCAAGTCGGAGTTCGCCAAGGCGCGCCAGATGGCGCAAGACGCGGTGAACCAGAAGGATCAGGCCGGACTCGCGGCCGCTATCGCCGAATACGACAAGGCGCTGGGCGGCAAGCCGCCGCAAGGCAGCGTGGCGCGCGAGTACTACAGCTATCTGGGCTATACGGATAACGGTCTGGGTCAGGCGATCCAGGGACTGCAGCGCCTGAATACCGAAACGCCGAACGACCCGAACACGATGTTGTCGCTCGCCCAGCATATGGTGCGCGACGAAAAGACTCGCGCGGCGGGCATCGCGCTGCTCGAGAAGCTGGCCGCGCGTCCCGACGTCGGCGGCGAAGCGACCGAAGTGTGGCGCTCGGTGCTGACCTGGGTCACGCCGACGCCGCAAGACAAAGCGTGGTTCGACGACTATCTGAAGCTGCATCCGGACGATGACGAAATCCGTCATCAGATGGTCGCGCCGCATGCGGCCGCACCGACCGGGCCGGTCGTCGATGCGCGGCTCACGCGCGGTTTCGCCGCGTTCAAGGCGGGCGACATCACCACCGCCGAGCAGTCGTTTACCGCGGTGCTGCATGACAAACCCGACAGCACCGATGCGCTCGGCGGCCTCGGCCTCGTGCGTATGCAGCAAGGCGATCTCGCGCAGGCCGAGAAGCTGTTGTCGCGCGCGGTATCGCGTCCGGGCGCGGGCGCGAACTGGGCGAAGGCACTCAATTCCGCGCGCTACTGGCTGCTGGTGAACCAGGCCGAGGGCGCGCAAAACGTCGGCGACTTCACGGCTGCGCGACGCGATCTCGATCAGGCGCTGCGGCTGGATCCGGCCGAGCCGGGCGGACGCAACGCGTCGGCCCGGCTGTACGCCGCGCAAGGCGATCTGAAGCGCGCGGAAAAGGGCTACCGCGATGTGTTGGCGACGAGCCCGAATAACCGCGAGGCGCTCACCGGCCTCATCGATATCCTCGCGCAGACCGGACGCGCCGATGAAGGCCAGAAGTTGATCGACGGTATGTCGGCGGAACAGAAAACCGGCATCGGCGGACTCGACCGGCTGCGTGCGTCGGTTGCCGCGGGCCGCGCCGACGCCGCCGTGCAGCGCGGCGATCTGAAGGCTGCGAGGCAGATTCTCGAAGACGCGCAGCGCAACGCGCCCAACAATCCGTGGATTCGTCTCGAACTGGCGCGCTACGAATTGAAGCAGGGCCACGCGGACCAGGCGAAGCAACTGGTCGACGGTCTGCTCGTCACGAACCCGGACGATCCCGAAGCGCTCTATGCGAGCGCATTGCTGGCGATGCAGATGGGCGACTGGACTCGCGCGCAGAACACGATGGCGCGCATCCCCAGCACGTCGCGCACGCCGAACATGGTCGCGACCGCGCAGCAGATCGACTTTCAGGTGGTCGTCGCGCAGGCATCGCAAACGGCGCTCGAAGGCAATCTGGAAGACGCGCGCAGCATGCTGGCGCGGCTCGAGCCGGCGGCGGGCCAGGACCCGGCCAAGGTCGGCGCGTTGGCGCAGGCCTATGTCGACGCGGGCAACACGCCGCGCGCGATGAGCCTGATGCACGGGCTGATGCCGAATGGTCTGAAGGGCAGCGGCCCGGATGTGCAGCTCGCGTATCTGGGCCTGTTGCTGAAGACCGGCCAGAACGTGCAGGCCGGGCTCGCGATGCGCGAGCTGCAAGGCGAGACGCTGAGCGCGGACCAGCGTCAGCAACTGGACGAGCTGAACTACCTGTACACGGTGCGACTCGCCGATCAGCAACGTCAGCAGGGCGATCTCGCGCAGGCCTACGACACGCTGGCGCCGATCCTCGCGAAGCGCCCCAACGACAGCCTCGCCATCGCCGCGCTCGCGCGCATGTATGCCGCCGATGACAAGTACGATCAGGCGCTGTCGCTCTATCAGAAAGCCCTCGCGAACGACCCCGACAATCCGGGTCTGCAACTGGGCGTCGCGATGGCGGCGGTACAGGCCGGCAAGAACAGCGTTGCCGATGCGGCATTGAAAGACGCCGTCGCGAAGGCGCCCAACGATCCCGACGTGCTGGCCGGCGCCGCGCGTATTTACGTGATGCAGGGCAAGACCCGCGAAGCGCAGTCGCTGCTCGAAGCCGCGATTGCCGCGAAGGAAAAGCGGCTCGGCGTGCAGGCGCAAGACGTCCACGTGGCGGGCAATCCTTTTGTTCACGACGACGATGCTCGTCGCCGTCAGGCGCGCAATGCTCGCCAGCCGGCCGCGAATCCTTTCGCGCGGCAACCGGCAGACGCAGATAGCGTGCTGGCGAATCAGCCGGCTGGTTTCGGCGCTGCGGGTTCGAGTTCGGCTTCGGGCTCGGCTGCGGTTTCCTCCACGGCCGGCGCGAGCGCATCGAACATGACATCCACGGCCGCGCGCGAGCGCTCGTCGTCATCCACTCCGTCTATCGTGCCGACCGTTGCGGGCACACCGGTCGGCGGCGCGTTGCCGCAAGACACGGTCGCGGCGAGCGAGCCTCAGGACGGTTCGCCGTCGCTCGAAGACATGCGCAACGAACTCAGCGATTTGCGCGCGCAGCGTTCGCCGGAAATCAAGGGTGGGCTCTTCGTATCGTCGAACAACGCGGCACCCGGCGCGGGTCAGTTGACGAACGTGCAGCAGGCGCTGGAAGCGGTGGTGCCGGTCGACAACGGCAAGCTGTCGATTCGCGTGAGCCCGGTCGAACTCGAAGGCGGCACGCTCGGCACCGACGTCTATAGCGCCAGTCAGTTCGGCGGCGGCCCGGCGGCCACCCGCGCGCAGCAGGCCGGCAAGGTCGCCGCGCCGGGCAAGCAGAGCGCCTACGGGGTCGGTCTGGGCCTCGGCTACGAGACCGGCAACTGGATGGCCGATATCGGCACCACGCCGTTGGGCTTCAAGTACAGCAATGTGGTCGGCGGCGTGACGTTCAGGAATTCGATCGATGCCGGCCAAGGCAGCTGGTTCAACGCGGGCGTGTCGCGTCGCGCGGTGACCGACAGCATCACGTCGTTCGCCGGCTCGACCGATTCGCGCTCCGGCCTCACCTGGGGTGGCGTGACGTCCACTGGCGTGCATGGCGCGATCGGCCTCGACAATCAGGATTTCGGCGTCTACGGCTACGGTTCCTTCAAATACCTGGACGGTCATAACGTGCAGTCCAACGTGGGCGCCGAGGTGGGTGGCGGCACGTACTGGTATCTGCTGCGGACGCAGAACAGCATGCTCAGTGCGGGCTTCAACCTGAACGGCATGATCTACGACCACAACGAAAACAACTTCACGTACGGCAATGGCGGCTATTTCAGCCCGCAGCGGTTCTATGCGTTCAACCTGCCGCTCACATGGGCGCAGCGTTCCGAGCGTTGGACTTACAAGCTGCAGGGCGCGGTCGGTGTGCAGTACTACCACCAGGCCGGCACGCCGTATTTCCCGAACGACGGTGGCTTGCAGGCGGCGGCGGTGTCGGCGGCTTCGGCGATTGGCCTCGCCGACGGCGCGGTCCATCCCGACCAGTCGTCGACCGGCTTCGGCTACAACCTGCTTGCCACGGCCGAATACCGTTTCACCAATCACCTGATCGGCGGAGCGTCGGTGGGTGCCAACAACTCGTCGAGCTACCGGCAGTGGGCGGCGGGCCTGTATCTGCGCTATACACTCGCGCCGCAGACCAAGGCGCTGGATATGCCGGTCATTCCTTATCAATCGCATTACAGCGATCAGTAACGTGACACATTGATCGATCGAACATTGGATTATTTTTCAGGAGTCTTAGAGTCATGCTTGCTTCCGTACTAGCTGGCCTCAGCATTTTGATGATCGGCGATAGCCATCTGAGCGAACCGGGTTATCTGATCGATACGTTGCAGGATCAACTGATCGCCGCCGGTGCTCAGGTGCATACCTATAGCGTCTGCGGCAGCGTGCCGGGCGACTGGGTGAAGTCCGTGCCCGGCACGTGCGGCGGCGCCGAGCGTAACGGCAAGGCGCCCCTCGTGATCGACCACAACGCGAAGACCCAACCGGTCGATCAACTGATCGCCGCGAACAAGGCCAAGCTCGTGATCATCGTGCAGGGCGACACGATCGGCGGATACGGCAAGGACGACTTCCCGAAGGCGTGGGCATGGCAACAGGTCACCGCGCTCACGCAAGATCTCGCCGCCAACAAGACGGCCTGCGTATGGATCGGGCCGGTGTGGGGCACGGAAGGCGGCAAGTATCAGAAGAGCTTTGGCCGCGTGAAGCAACTGTCGGCGTTCCTCTCCGCGAATGTCGCGCCGTGTCAGTACATCGATTCGCTGACGTTCTCCAAACCGGGTGAATGGGCGACCGTCGATGGTCAGCATTTGACGACGACCGGCTACAAGCACTGGGGCGACGACATCATGAAGACCCTGGTCAAGCTGCCCATCACTCCGCAGAAATGATGCGCGGGGCTTCGCGACGCTTCGCCTGCCCAGTTATCCGCTAGAGACAAGAATGAAAAATTTTCTCTCACGCCTGTTGTGGTCCGGCTTCGCGCTGTGCGGCGCCGGTTTGTCGGTGCAGCCGGCGATGGCCGCTGACATTCCGCTCTATCCGACCGGTCCCGCCGCGGACTCGTCGTTCGTGCGTTTTGTCGATGGTGGCTCGCATGAACTCGACGTCAGCGCGGCGGGCTCGAAAGCGCGTCTGACGCTGGACGCCGCGAATCCCGCCAGCCACTTCTTCCCGATCGCCGCCGGCAAACCGGTGGCCGGTTCGCTGAGCGCCGGCGGCGCGCACGCGGACGTATCGGCGACCGTGCAGCCCGGTGAGTTCGTCAGCATCGTCGCGCTCGATGGCGCGGATAAAGCGGGTGGTCTGCATACCGTGACGGTTCGCGAAAAGCCCGATGACTTCAATGCGCTCAAAGCGTCCGTCGCGTTCTACAACCTCGACGCAGGCTGCGCGACGCCCACGCTGAAAGTGCCGGGCCGCGACATCGTGCTGCTCGACGGCGTAGCGGTCGGACAGGCGAAGCGTCGTCAGGTCAACCCGGTCGCGCTGTCGGTGCAACTGGTGTGCGGTGGCCAGCCCGTGGGGCAGCCGCTGAGCCTCGGCACGCTCGCGGCGGGGCAGCGTTACACGGTGTTGCTGGTGCCGGGCGGCGCGCATTCGCGAATCTTCTTTGCGAACGACGCGGTGAGCCGCTGATCTCTCCTTCGACTGAGAACGTTGCATGGTTTTCGCGTCCCTCGAATTCCTGACGCTATTTCTGCCGGCCTTTCTCGCGATCTACGTCGCGTTGCCGGCGCGTTGGCGCAATGGCGTGCTGCTGTTTTGCAGCTGGTTTTTCTATGGCTGGTGGAGCCCGGTTTTTCTGCTGCTGTTCATCGCGCTGACTTTCTGGGGCTGGTTCGGCGGCATGGTGATCGACCGGGCACCGAGTCAGCGCGCGCGCGGCGGCTGGCTCGCGGTCTTTATCGTCGTCAACGTGCTGACCCTGTGCTGGTACAAGTACGCGAACATCGTCGTCGATAGTCTCGATAGCGTGCTCGGCGCGGGCCATGCCGGGCCGATTCCGTGGCGGCACGTCGTGCTGCCGATCGGGCTGTCGTTCATCGTGCTGCAATCGATCTCGTATCTGATCGACGTGCAGCGCGGCACGGTGGCCGCCGATCGCAGCATGATCCGTTACGGCGCGTATCAGGGCATGTTCGTGCATCTGATCGCCGGGCCGATCATTCGCTATGCGTGGGTGAGGCGCGAGCTGGTGTCGCGCGAGGTCGAATGGGACGGTTTTGCGGCCGGCGCGCGGCGGCTGATGGTCGGCATGAGCATGAAGGTGCTGGTGGCCGACACGCTATCGCCGATGGTCGACGCGATCTTCTCGCTGCATGCGCCGACGCTCGCCGACGCGTGGCTCGGCTGCGGCTTCTACACGCTGCAATTGTTCTTCGATTTCGCGGGCTACAGCGCGATGGCGATCGGCCTCGGGCAGATGCTGGGCTTCCGCTTTCCGGAGAACTTCAACCATCCGTATCTGGCCAGCAGCATTCAGGATTTCTGGCGCCGTTGGCATCTGTCGTTGTCGAGCTGGATTCGCGACTACCTGTATATCCCGCTAGGCGGCAATCGTCAGGGCGAGTGGCAAGCCTGCCGCAATCTGTTACTGACGATGGCGATTGCCGGCCTGTGGCACGGCGGCGATAGCTGGAACTTCCTGCTGTGGGGCATTCTGCATGGCCTCGCGCTGATGGTCGCGCGCCTTTGGCGCCGCTTCGGTCTGGTCGCTGTACCGAGCTGGCTGTCGCACGTGCTGACGCTGCTGTTCGTGATGCTCGCGTGGACGCTGTTTCGCGCCGCGGGTTTCGATGCCGCGCTCGCGATGTATCGCGGTCAGTTCGGTTTGAACGGCATCGGCCTGAGCGACGCGACGATCGTGCTGCTGCGGCCCGTGCATGCGCTGGCGGCTGCGCTCGGTATCGTCTGCGTGCTGCTGCCGCTGTGGCAACAGCGGTGGGACAGCGTGCCGGACACGACGCTGAAGCAGCTATGGCAGGCCGCGTGGCCGCTCGCGGGTTTTCTGTTGTCGTTCGGTCTGATCGTCGCGCGCGGCGCGGTGCCTTTCCTCTACTTCCAGTTCTGACGCCATGGAAGATCCGAAGCCGCTACCTCAATTACCCGCGACGCGCGCCAGTAAGATTGCCGCCGTCATCCTGATGGTTTTCCTGTTCGGGGGCCTGGCTTCCAATCTGTGGTTCGCGTCGACGTCCGCATCGGTGCTGCCCCATGCGGTGACGCGGGCAGGCATCGAGGACGGCACGGTCTCGAAAGAACTCGCCAATCGGATGGCCGATGCGCCGGTCGCCGCCGACGCGGCGCGCATGCAGCGCGCGGTCGGCTGGCTGACGTTGCACGATCTGGGGCCGCGCGTGCGGCAGGGCTGCCCGGGGTGGCTGTTCCTGCGCGACGAACTCAGCGTGTACGCCGATAGCGACAGCCATCTCGCCACGCGCGCGGCGACGGTGGCCACCGTGCAGCGCGATCTGGCGAAGCACGGCATCGCGTTGCTGGTCGTCGTGGTGCCCGACAAGTCGCGTATCGAGCCGCAGCATCTGTGCAGTCTGTATCGGCCGGTGTCGTTGAACGCGCGTCTCGCGGACTGGACCTCGCGTCTTGCCGCCGACAGCGTGCCGGTGCTCGATCTGAGCACAGCGCTGCATGGCGCGCCGGGCGGCGCGTTTTTCCGCACCGATACGCACTGGACCGAAGACGGCGCGGGCGCCGCGGCGCAGGCCGTCGCGCAGCGCATCCGCGCGATGGGCGTGCCGCTCGGTTCGAGCAAGCCCGACTATCGCGTGACGGACCAGCCTCCGCATCGCCGCCCCGGCGATCTGGTGCGTCTGGCCGGCCTCGACGATTTGCCACCGTCGTGGCAGCCGAGGCCCGAGATGGCGACGGGCCGTGACTACGTTCATCAGGCGCAGACGGCCGCATCGGCCGACGATCTGTTCGGCGACGCGGATCTGCCGGACATCGCCGTGATCGGCACGTCGTATTCGACGACCTCCGATTTCGTGCCGCAGCTCGCGCTGGCACTCGGCACCGGCGTGGGCAATTTCGCGCGCGAGGGCGGCAAGTTCGGCGGCTCGGCGCGCGCCTACTTCGCGAGTCCCGCTTATGCGCAGACGCCGCCCAAGCTGATCGTCTGGGAACTGGATGAGCGGGATCTGCAGTCGCCGCTCGAAGCTGAGGATACGGTCGTCGTGCCGAAATCGAACGCCACCGACTCACGGACTCCGCATGTCGAAGCCAGCACGCTCTAGCGGCCAGCGCCTGCTGGCGACGCTGTTCGCGACGGGCGCGCTGCTGCCTGGCGCCGACCTGCTCATGGCAGCTCCGCTGCCGGTAAACATCACCGTGGATGCCGCGGCTAACCGGCATCCAATCAGCCCGCTGATCTACGGCTTGAACTTCGCGACGCCGCAAATCCTGCGTGATCTGCGCGCGCCGATCAACCGCTCGGGCGGCAACACCGCTTCGGCGTACAACTGGCGCGTCGATGCGCACAACACCGGGCAGGACTGGTTTTTCGAAAGCGTGCCGACCGACCCGAAAGACGTCTATCAATACAACGAGCGGTTCGTCGCACTGACCCGCGACGGACACGCGAGCCCGATGCTGACCATCCCGATGATCGGCAGGGTGGCGCGGCTCGATAAGAACGGCAAGCCGCTCGTCAGCTTCTCGATCAACAAATACGGCAAGCAGCAGAGTGCCGATGCTCACGGTCTGTCTGATGCGGGCAACGGCATCGCACCCGACGGCACACCGATCAAAAACGATCCCGACGATGCGTCGATACCGGACGATCCGCAGAGCCAGCAGGAGCGCGTTAAACAACTCGTGCGTGGCGCCGCGAGCGCCGGTGCGGACAGTGCGCGCTACTACCTGATGGATAACGAGCCGAGCCTGTGGCAAGTCAACCATCGCGACATGCATCCGGTCGGCGCCCATGCGAGCGAGGTCGCGAACAAGGTGATCGCCTATTCGCGTGCGGTGAAAGCAGCAGATCCGGCTGCGCGGATCGTCGCGCCGGAAGAGTGGGGCTGGGCCGGATATCGTTTCAGCGGCTTCGATCAGCAGTCTTTCGCGTCGCATGCGCAGGGCAATCCGTCGGACCGGGACAACGAAACGCGTGGTATGGATTACGTGCCCTGGTTGCTCGCGCAATGGAAGCAGGCCGGCCATCCGGTCGATGTTTTCAGCCTGCATTTCTATCCGCAGGGCGGAGAATTCAGCGAAACGCAGAATGCGGGCGCCGCTGAATCGCCTGCAATCGAACTAACCCGTAATCGCTCCACGCGCGACCTGTGGGATACGAGCTACAAGGATCCGACCTGGATCAATAGCGTGGTCGCGCTGATCCCGTTGATGCGGCGCTGGGTCGACAGCTATTACTACGCGGGCACGCCGATTGCGCTGACCGAATACAGTTGGGGCGGCGATAACACGATGAACGGCGCGACGACCCAGGCCGACGTGCTCGGCATCTTCGGCCGCGAAGGGCTGGACATTGCGACGCGCTGGGGCATCCTGAATCCGGATATGCCGGTGTACAAGGCGATCAAGCTGTATCGCAACTACGATGGCCAGGGCTCGGGTTTCGGCACCACCAGCATCGCCGACACGCAGCCGGACCCGGATCGGGTGTCGTCGTTTGCCGCCGTACGGGACAACGACCGCGTGATGACCATCGTGGTGATCAACAAGCAGCTCGATCAGGCGGCCGATGCGACGATTGCGATCAGCAACTTTGCCGCGACTCAAGGAAAAGCCGAGACCTGGCAGCTAGCGGACAACGCGCTATCGCATCTGCACGACACCGATTACGCGAGCGGCCATTTGCACGTTACTCTGCCGCCGAAAAGCGTGACGCTGCTGGTGTTGCGAGGTGCGGGGCGGCAGTAAGCCGTTAAGCGCATGCGCGCGCGGATCCGGTGTTCCGCATGTGGCAGACTCATGTGAACGGCTGGACCGACGAAGGTAACACCGCGCCTGCTTTTCTGCGAGCAATCATGATCCATGTACCGCATCGCAAGAAGTCGTCCACTGCATCGCCAGTACGTATCGGATGTGCTGGATGGGGACTGTCGGCCAGCGTGGCGGAACGGTTTCCCGCAGGAGGAAGTCATCTGGAGCGGTATGCGCAGGTCTTTTCCGCGGTTGAAATCAATTCATCGTTCTATCGTTCGCACCAGCCGAAAACTTACGCCCGATGGGCGGCAAGCGTGCCTGGCACATTCCGCTTCGCTGTCAAGATTCCGCGCAGGATTTCTCACGAATTGAAGCTGCGCGACGCGGAGTCCGACGTCAGCGAATTCGTGCAGCAGATCGCGCCGTTGGGCGAAAAGCTCGGATGTCTGTTGCTGCAGTTGCCGCCCAGCCTGGCGTTGGATGAGATCTCGGCACGAGATTTCTTCTCGCTGCTACGAGGCCTCACTCAAGCGCGCGTTGTCTGCGAACCGCGTCACGCAAGCTGGTTTACCGACGAGGGCGCGCAAATGCTGAAAAGCGCGGGGGTTGCCTGCGTGCGCGCGCATCCATCGCCGGTCGCCGGCCTCGAACCGGTGGGTGACCCGCGCACGTTCTACATCCGTCTACATGGCTCGCCGGAGATTTACTACTCGGCATACGATGAACCGTTCATCGAAGCGGTGGCCGAGCGCATCATTGAGGCCCGACACTCAAGCTCCGAAATCTGGTGCATTTTCGACAATACCGCGCGCGGTGAGGCGATTCCCAATGCGCTAATGCTGATGGAGAAACTGGCGAGGTGAGCATGTCTGGCTATGCTCGTGTGCCTGTCGATCGGCCTTGCAGTGTCGTGAAACACGCTGCCGCATCTGCTCGAATCCTGGCAAGCTGAAACTCACAATTGACGGATTCACGCATCAGCGCACATCAGGCATATTTATCGCCTGACGGCGGCCACACTGGTGGCGGCAACCGTACCGCCCATTCGCACTCGTTGATCAGGGAACTCGATGTCACCAGACGAATTCGCCAGTCGCTACCCAAGGCTCTATCACATCACCGGTCCCGAAGCGGTTGCTGGTATCCGCAGACACGGCTTGCTGGCGACCACCGAGTTGCTGACGTTGTTCGAAGCCAGTAGCGCGACGCGCCAGCAAATCGTCGGCAGGATCAGGCCGGCATCGGTGCGCATCAGTCATCCCGTGCTGGGCAGCGCGACGATTACCGACAACATACCGATGAACGAACGCGCGCTGTCCGCGTGTCTCGATGACGGTTTGTCGACCGCGGACTGGCTCGCGATACTGAACCGGCGAGTCTTCTTCTGGCCCGACGAGAAAAGCGTCGCGATACATGTTGGCGCAAGCGCCAGAAGAGGAATCGACAGGATCGTGATGGTCTTCGACACGACGAGCATTGCGCAAGCGCATCATCAGCAAATCGAGGTATCACCGATCAACAGCGGATCGACGATCCGAAAGCCAGCCAGAAGAGGGCTCGGCACGTTCTCGGCGATTCACCGATACGAGTACGGCGAGTGGCAACGTCTCAGAGGCATGCGCGACACGATCAAGGAGATCACCGTCATCGGCGGGGTGCGCGATGTCGAGCGTCATCTGCTCGAGTGCCGCGACGCCGCGGGCTTCACGCAGCAGCGGTGTTCGTGAATTCGCCCGACGTGAGATGGTCGGCAAGCCCCGACACGCTACCTGCCTGCCGCCGTGACGCGATCCGCGACGGTATTGTCTACCAGCGCCGCATCGGTCAGTGTCGCGGGAATATCGAAGAATTGACGTGCCGTCGCGACGTTCGGAGGATTCAGCCGCAGCGTCGCCGCAACGTACGGCAGCATGTTCTTCCACGCGGCGTCGGAGATCGCCGGGTCGGCGTGTGTACCGTGCGTGTCATGAAAGAGGCGCCCAGGTCCGAAAGACGCGCTCCGCGCGCTACGCACTACGCGCGAGTTCGCCCGAGCTCTGATCAAACCCGCTTTCGGCGCGCCTGCGCGTTGCGTTGGCGGTCGCCGTCGTTTGCCGGTCTGGCGTTTTGAGTGCACGGGCGTCCCGGAGCGCACCGCGTGCATCGACGAGTTGCGCGTACAGCGCGAGATAATTCGACGCCGGAATTTGCCAGCCGGAATCGCGGTTCATCGCATTGCGCTGCAACGCGTGCCATGACGACGGACTCATGAAGGCTGCCAACGCGCGGTCCATCGCGTGCACGACATTGTGCGGATGGTCGCCGTCGAATAGAAAACCGGTCGGGCAACCGTCATCGGGCGTCTGATGCGGCGCATAGTCGATGATCGTATCGGCGAGGCCGCCGACACGCGAGGCAACCGGAATCGTGCCGTAACGCATTGCGTACAGTTGTGTCAGTCCACATGGCTCGAAGCGGCTACCGTGCAGCAGGATGTCGGCGCCCGCGTGGAGCATATGGGCGCGACGCTCGTCGTAGCCGATCTGCACGCCAAGACGGCCAGGCCACGCGGCGGCCAGTTCCTGCATCGCGCGCTCGAGGCTGCGCTCGCCCTGTCCGAGCACGGCGAACTGCAGGCGCGGATGTTGTTGCAGCAGTTCGGGCAGCGCGCGCACGATGACATCCGCCATTTTCTGTTCAGTCAGACGGCTGCCGATCGCGACGAGCGGTGCAAAGGGATCGCGCGTCAGGCCAAACGCCTGTTGCAATTCGCGTTTGCACGCCTGCTTGCCGACCGTGTCGTCGACGCTATAGCGGCGTGCGATATATTCGTCCGTGGCCGGATCCCACACCGACGTATCGATGCCGTTCACGATGCCACTCAGCTTCGCCCGCTGCGCCTGCAGCACACCTTCCATGCCGTGCCCGAACTGCGGCGTCATGATTTCGTTCGCATAGCGCTCGCTCACAGTCGTGACGCGATGCGCGTGAACAATGCCCGCCTTCATCATGCTGAGCGAACCATAAAACTCGATGCTGCGTTCGTCCGTTAGCGCGGGCACGACCAATTCGGGCGGCACGCCAATCCAGCCGGCCAGTGCAAGCGGATGGTTGCCTTGAAAGGCGAGGTTATGGATCGTGAAGACGCTTTTCGCCGCGACGCCGGCAACGCGCATGAAGAGCGGCGTGAGACCCGCGTGCCAATCATGCGCGTGCACGATATCGGGGCGCCTCAGATTGCGAACGCCGCGTGCGACTCGCGTGGCCGCTGCGGCGAGCGACGCAAAACGCGTCAGGTTGTCGAGATAATCATGACCCTGCGGATCGCGGTACAAGCCTTCGCGCGCGAATAGATGGTCCATTTGCAACAACAGCACGGTGACGTCGCTACCGGGCATGCGTGCCCGCAGCAGACGTGCGTCACCGCCGGGCAGACCGGTCATCCGCGCAACGGGGACAATATCGACCGCGCATGCAAGCGCCGCCGGGTAGGCGGGCATCAGTATCGAGACGTCCACGTTCGCATCGCGCAAGGCGACGGCGTAGGCGCTGACCATATCGCCGAGGCCGCCGGATTTGGCGAGCGGGAAAGCTTCAGAAGCGACAAGAAGGACGTTAAGCGGCAAGGTAGCCCCCACAAGGACGCGTTTTTGCACTGATCAGTGCGGAAAGGACAGGGCATCGTGACAGCAAGCCCTGTGCCCAGACGTCCCAGTTGGAGGCGCGGATACCGTACTTACGCGCCGACCCCGACTGGCGCGGATTCGCGAATGTCTCTACAGCGGTCGGTCATGAACGAATTCCGACGACACGTACGCGGCTGCGCGTAAAAACGCGCGACTCGGCAACGGTAGCGCAGGTCGAGCCTCGAAACCCATCGTCATTTAAGCCCCGAGGTCAGCGCTCCGCGGGGATGACTTGTAGAAGCGGTTCGGGCGTCAGCGCGATCTTCCCTGTAAAGGGCCGGTCGTGAGCAAGGATGAGCACGATTGTCGTTGCGAATACAGCGGAAAACAGACTGATTGCCACAGCAGATGCCCGCCGGTTTTCACAATGAACCAACGCGATCGCGAACAGCAGGCAGACGCCCAAAAATATCAGGCACGCCCATTTAACGGCGTTCACTTCGGTTCGGCTAATCAGAATCCGCTCGCGACGGGCTTCGAGCGCCTGTCGCAGGGATGCCACCACCTCGCGCTGCGCTGTCTGCTGTCCGGGCGTATTCACGGCGAGAGAAAGCGTGGACTGAATTGCCTTGTTTAACGACGGAGGACTGATGTTGAGCGTGACAACTCCCTTCGCCATCAACGGCCATTCGGTCGTTGCCGTGTATTGGATATAGTCGCGTACCAGCCTTCGCAATTCGACTTGTGATTCGGGTGGCAGAACGGCGGACATGACAACGATCGAGCGCAGCGCACCGGCTTCCATGTCGACCGCGGCATTGGCGCGAGCCGTGTCGTTCCAGACTTCTGCGGCAGTAAATGCGATGAACAGGCCGAAGATAATGCCGATTGGAGAAAGCAAGGCGGGGGAAATAGCCCCATATGACCGGCCATGCTGGCCGCCAGCGAGCCTGGCCGTGATGACATGAAGCGCTGCGCCCGTGAGAAATGTCGCGCCGAAGGCGACGAGTGTCATCAGCCATATCGGCAGATCGTGCAACCATGTGCTCATCATTGTGGCTTCCTCCACGCGCGGCTTGACTTGAATGCAGGTGAATACGCGCTCAACCAAACCATGGGAGTCAATCGACAGTCTGTACGCGCGACCACTATCCACCGCAAGAATCGGCGGGGTAGATTCTGCGCAATTGAGAGCGGGGCTTACTGCAAACGAAATACGAGAGGCGACGGACCACGCGGGGGGGGGGATCAATCAATTATGTCGGATCGAGCCCGGTGAATCAGCGGCCGTCCGGGATAACAATAGGCAGGCGCGCCAAAACGCGCGCGTATGAAAGTTACCTTCGATTTGCTTGCTATTTGCCTGCAAAACCGACGGAAGCAGGCGGATTTCCCTGGAAGTAGTCGGACTCTACGTTCGCCACTGGATGTACAACCGGCGCGAATGCGTAGTTCCTCAACCACTCGCTGTAACCGTTGACCAGAAAGTTTCCGGAGCGCTCGACATATTGCTGGTGGGACATCTGATAGACCTTGCCAAGCGCAAACCAGGGCACCTGCGGCAAGTCATGGTGAACCAGATGATAGTTATTGTTCAGAAACAGTAACCGCCACCACCATCCCGCTTCATTGATCACCGTGCGATGCGCATGCTCGTGCGCGACTCGATGCTCATGAAACGAACGCACCGAGGCAAGCGATAGCGAGCCATACCCCGCGCCGACGATAAACAGCCACGCGGGTATTCCGCAGATACGCTGCAACCACGTGGTCAGCGCGGCCAACGCGGCAAGATGCGCGAGCCACGCGGGCACGTCGCGCCAGTCGCCATCGGTGATCTTGCCAAGCGCTTGCGCGCCGGTCGCGGCAAGCGAAAACGCCGGCCCGACCAGCATGCGGCCGATCAACGTATTGCGAAGAACGAGCAGCGCGCGCATCGCCGTTCCCGCGCGTTGCCATTCATCGGCAGTGACGAAATAGCTCTCGGGATCGTGAGCGGGTTGCGTCAGATGCGCATCGTCGTGATGCCGCAGATGCGACTCGCGATAGATGCGATAAGGAAACCACACCGCCAGCGGCGCGAAGCCGATCAACGCATTGACTAAGCGCGAACGCGTCGGATGACCGTGCAGCAGTTCGTGTTGCAACGACATATACGAGGTGCCGAGCACCGCAAGCAGCAGCGTCGTGATCGGCAGACCGAGTGTGCGCGCATGCATCGCGACGCCGAACCAGCCGCCGTAGATCATGGCAATCAGCATCCATGTCGGCCATTGCGTGCGCCACGTCCAGCTTGTCGTGAGACGGGCGATGTGGTTGCGCTGAGTGTCGTCGAGATAGATCGCCATCGTCGGATCGGTCGTGATGCAGGTTCAGACCGATCGTACGAGGCAATGCTGTGAGTCCGAACCAATTTGTTCGGCAATGCATCTGTGCAAACGTGGATAGTGCGTGGATAACGCGTGGATAGCGGGCATGTGTGTGCATTCCGGCCCGCCCACGCTCATCGATCGTCGGCCACCTTGCACGCGTGATCGAGCAGCCCTTCGGCGGTGCCGCTGCCGTTGTCGACATCGAGGCCGCTATTGACGATCAGCCAGCCGTCCGTGTTCGCCGACGCGCCCGCGCCCGTCACGAGGATCGTTTGCGAGGCCATCGTCGCGGTATTCGGATTGTCCCGCGCGACGATTCTGAACGGGTTGTCCGCGCCCGTCAGTGAGGTCACGCGCATGATCCGGTAACGCTCGCCATCGATCGTGTCCCAACGCCATTCACCGGGCGCGTCGTGCGCGTGAGTCGCGAGCGCCGCGCTGATGTCGCGTCGCATACAGTCGATATGGATATGCAACTGATTCTGCGAGCGGCGATATTCGGAGTTGATTTCGAGGCCCAACTGATCGTCGGGCAAGTCGCGTTTGACTGCTTGCTGAACGTAACGACGCGAATCCCACGCGTCGCTCCAATAATCCTTGGCACCGGGCGCAAGGATCAGCGGACTCTCGATGCCGGTAATCCGGTCGGTCGGCATCAGCAGATACTGCGAGCGGCCGAAAATATCCTTCAGAACCACATAGCGTTTGTCGAGATCGACAACCGTGCATTGGCCCGGCGTGCCGGTGGCCTGTTGCGACGGCACGCAGCGGATATCGACGATCTTCCACAGCGCATTGGAATCGACGTGCGAAAGATGCGCGCAGGAGGTCGCGCCGAGCGCGGCCGCGAGCGTGACGCTCAGGCGGGGAAGCTGGCGCAAAAAACGCTGTAAAAAGCGGCGCGGAACGTTGGATTGTGTGCGGGCGGTGGCGGGTGTCGTCATCGTCACTTTGAGTGGTTGTTTGGGAAAGCGTAGCGAAGTTGCGGGTTGGCGGATCAGGAATCAAAGCACGGGCGCGGGCGGTGCGCCGAGCACCTGTTCGACCGCGATGCCGATCGCGAGTAGCCGGCGGTCCGAGCCGAGCGGTCCATCGAGTTCGAGTCCGACCGGCAACCCGTTCGCGCTGATGCCGGCCGGCAGCGAGAGCCCCGGAATGCCGGCCGTGCTGGCCGGATCGGTATTGCGCAGAAAGGCTTCCATCGTATCGATCGGCGCGCCGCCGTTTATCGTCACTGTCGACGAACCGTTCAGATCGTCGATCGGCACCGCGGCGAGCCGCGTGGTCGGGAACAGCAGTGCATCGACTCGCGCGTCGGCGAACGTTGCGGCCATATAGCGCTGCAGACGCGGGCGCCAGTAATTGAGCGCCGTCGCGTAATGCGAGCCGAGCACGTCGGCGAGCACTTCGTCGTAGATCGCGCGCACGTCCGGGCTCGCAATGCGCGCGGCAAGCTCGGCAACCGTCTGCACCGGCGCGCGGTTCGCGACCAGCCACGCGAGCACGTCGTCGCGCGCCTCGTGAATGGCAATTGGGCCGCCGACCATCCCGTTCAGATACGCGAGATCTTCCATCGCGACCGGCACGAAGATGACGCCCGCCGCTTCGAGCTTTTTCAACGCGGCACGCGCGACGTCTTCGACCTGTCGTTCGAGCGCGTCCCACAGCGGCGCGGGCAGGCCGATGCGCAAACCGACGAGCGCGACTTCGGGCAGTGCGCCCGCGCCGGTGATCACACCGTCGAGCAGCGCCAGATCGGCGACGCTACGCGCCATCGGCCCAACCGTGTCACGCGTATGACTGATCGGCACGACCGCATCGGGATCGTGATAGCGCCGCTCGCCGGCGCCGTTGCCGACCGAGGGACGAAAGCCCGCAGTGCCCGTCAGCGCGGCGGGGATACGGGTCGAGCCGCCGGTATCGGTGCCGAGTCCGGCGGGCACGATGCGCGCCGCGATCGCGACGGCGGTGCCGCCCGACGAGCCGCCCGGCATCAGCGACGGGTCGTACGGATTGCGCACCGGCCCCGCATGCGCGGCCAGGTTCGTGCTCGTGATACCGAACGCGAGCTCGTGCATATTGGCCTTGCCGAGCACGATCGCGCCCGCGTCGACGAGACGTTGCACCGACGGCGCGGTCGTCGCCGGTACGAAGCCTTCGAGTGCGGGCGTGCCCGCTGAAGTCGGCAAGCCGGCTGTGTTGATGTTGTCCTTGACGACGATCGGCAGGCCGCACAGAGGCAACTGTGCTCGTGCTGTCGCGGGCAAGCCGTCGATGCGCCGCGCGGCCGCGAGCGCGCCGTCGAGATCGAGGGTGGTGAGCGCGTTCAGATGCGAGAGGGCGGCGGCGCGCGCGAGCAACGTTGCCACGTAGTCGGAGGCTTGCAGGCGGCCGGACTGCAACGCAACGACTGCTTGCGTCGCGCTCAGCGCGAGTTGTGCGTCGACGGTCCAGCTCATGGCCGGGGTCTCCGTATCGATGGATGTATGGCTGCCGGTGTCGTGGCACAGAGGCGCGCGCGAGGCCACGGCCTGGCTTCGCGCGAATGCGAAGCGGGGCGAGTGCGAGTCACGCGAAGAGGGTGTGGGAGTTCCAGCGGCATCCGTAGAGGTGGCGGGCAGGTCACGCGCAGAAAGCGAACACAACGGTTCACCTATTCTGGCACAACCGCCTGAAAGCGGATGCCGGGCAATGCACTGTCACGGTGGCGACCGTGACGATGGTGGCGCCAACTCGACGGCGGCACGTGATCCGTGCGCGTTGCGGCCGTCTTCAGCGGTGCCGCTGCGCCTACTGGTGATTGTCGATCCACATGCGTCCCCAGTCGGACGCATAGGCGAGTGCGTGTTCTTCGTCGAAGAAGTAATCGAGGGCGTCGAACGAATACGCGCGGCGCTTATTGGCATTGCTTTCCTCGATCGTCAGATTCGCGGCGAATAGTCCATTGGGCAGTAGTTGTGTGGCCGCTTCGACCTCGTAGCCCTTATAGCGAATGTGTGAGTTCATGATCTTGACTTGTCAGTATGTCCGCGTGTCTCGCGCGGATAACCAGTGCGTACGACGCCGCCCCGTCACGCCGGACGTTTGTTCGTGAAGCGGCGAGCAGAGGTTAGCGTAGGACGCGCTGCGCAGCGGGTGAACCAATCTTTCGTCGTATGCAAATCAGCGCGGCGCGGGAGGGATAGTCAGGAACCCGGATCGGAACAAAACCGCTATGTTCGATCACACTATTCGCGGTGGGGATAGGTGTCTGTTATGTGGCGCACGGAGCGCGCGAAGCCCGCAGAGCTGGGCTTCGCAACAGAGGTGTCAGGCGGTCTGAGGCACGCGCTCGAAGTTGGCCGCGATGGAAGAGGTTTGCGTAGCAGTATGAGTCGAAGCGGGCTGCGCCAGCGTGGCCGCGATGCTCGGCGTGCGATGTGTGTTGAACGCCAGCGCGAATTGCGCGGCCTGCTGGCCGACCGTTGCGAGCTGTTCGACGACCTTCGCATCGGAGCAGCTATCGGCTGTGTCGAAGCGTGTCTCCAGCGTATTGATACCGGCGCCGAACGGCGTCGGCCAGCCGCGCAACGCATGCACGATCGAGCGCAGCGAGGTCAGCACGGACCCCGCTGCCTGCCATCCATACGAGGTGACGATGCAGCCGACCGCGCGGCCGTCCAGATACGGACGCTCGTCGGCGCGCAGGTCTTCGAGCGTGTCGAGCGCGTTCTTCACGAGACCCGATACGCCGCCGTGATAGCCGGGTGTCGCGATGATCAACGCATCCGCGTGACGCACGGCTTCGACCAGTTCGAGCTGCTCGTCGGTACGCGCTGAGTGCTCCGGAGCGTAGTGCGGCAGGCTGTGCAAAAAGGCGCCGCCGAATAGGCGGGTGTGGGCGCCGGCGGCTTCGGCGCCGCGCAGCGCGAAAGCGAGCGCGCGCTCGGTCGACGACGCCGCGCGCGTCGTGCCGCCAATGCCGACAATCAGCGGCCGGCGGGAATGATCGGATCTGTTCAAGCGAATGCTCCTTCCTTCGATGGCGGCTCATCACATGGTCTGTCGCGCGGCGCGTAGCGAAGCTGCCATGCAGCGCTCGCGATACGGCGGCGCGCGCGTTGACCGCGGCGAACCGGACTTTGAAGTGTCATCTTAATGAGCGGCCGCCGCGGGACTAAGCGACTTTTTGTGATAACAATATAACCACGCCTCTGCGCCACTGCGCGCGCGTGCAAAGGCACAGTGCAAGCTCGCGCATGGAGATCCACATGAACGCGCGGTCGATAAGCATATGGCGAACCGTTGGTTGGGCGCCGGGCGAGCGACGGTTATGATGAATCCGTCTCCTCCATGACATCTCCTTTGACATGGGACTCGGCCTCGTTGCGTTAGTGACGAGGCCTTTTTTTCGTCGATCGTTTGGGGGCTTGCGAAGGCGCTGCTGTTTGCCGCCGTGGTGTCGCCGCGATGTCGTTGCCATGTCGTTGCGTCTAGCGGTGCGTGCCCGCATCAGCCAGCGTCGCATCACAATTGCGCCGCGTCTCGCATGCTACGATGCCCGCCTGGATTCCCGGCGAGATCGAGCAGACAATGGCAACCCTGTATGACATGCTCGGCGTGCCCGTGCACGCCACCGATGAAGAAATCAAGCGGGCTTACCGGAAAGCCGCGATGAAATGGCATCCGGACCGCAATCACGGCACCGAAGACATCGCGCGCGCGAAGTTTCAGGAAATCAAGGACGCTTACGCGATCCTCTCCGACGCCGAACAGCGCAAGGTCTACGACAAGGTGTACACCGAGCAGATGCGCGACTGGGAGGCGCAGCGCGCGCGCCGGCAGCGGACCCAGGCAAAGCGCGAGGCAGGGGCGCGCGCGGCCGACGAAGCGGCGTATGCGGAGATGGTGTCGATCGCGATCCGCTTCGCCGACCAGGGCCACAATCGCGACGTGCTGTTCGGCGTGCTGCTCGGACGGCAATGCGAACCGCGCCGCGCGGCGCAGATTGCGGACAGCGTCGCGGCGTTGCAAGCGGCGCGCCGCGAAGAAGCCGAGCTTGCGCGCAAGGCGCAGGACGCGAGCAAGCCGGCGAGGAACGCCGGCAAGAGCGGCGCGAAGAATGCGAAGGGCGCGAAGGCGGAGCCGGCCGCGCACGCAGCGACCGGATCGAGAGCCGGTCGGGCTGGTTCAGCTGATGCGGCCGCCAAAGCGGGCTCCGCTTCGGGGAACCCGCGGCAAACCACCCATCACGACGCGCCGCAATCCGCACGCGCGAACCATGCGAAGCGCGATGAACCCGCCGGCGATGGAAACCCGGCGAGTGCGCTCGGCAATCTCTGGTTCCAGTTTCTGAACAGCCTGAAGTTCTGACGGCTCGTCACGTACCTGTCCGCTCGCCAGACGATCGACTGGCTTACGCTTACACGCCCCAGCGGCCAACGAGCCACCAGTCTGCACTTATGAATATTGACAGGGTAACGTAAGACGTCTTTCACGCTGTTACACTGCACTTCGGCCATCATGCGCTATGCTTCGTGCCCGTGAATCGAGATTCCTGGCGCGAACTCCCGTGGCGCAAAAAATGGTGACGCCGTCGTGTCACGGGAGCGCAAGACTGGCGCGGCAAAATGCGATCCAGAAGCCAATAAAAACAAGGTACGGGGAAAGCGTTGACCAGAAAATATAAGGTGCTGTTTCTTTGCCGGGACAATTCGATTCGCAGCATCATGGCCGAAGCGTTGCTGCATGAACTGGCGGGACACCGTTTTGACGCGTTCAGTGCGGGTCCGGAGCCATCCGCGCGAATTCATCCGCTGGCCGCCGCGCAATTGCAGCCCGGCATTTCAGGCCGCGCGATGCTGAGCCCGAAAAGCTGGCTCGAATTTACCGGTGAATGGGCGCCGCACATGGACATCGTCATCGCGCTCGATGAGTCCGTGGGTGGGCATCATGCGCCGGCATTTCCGGGCGAACCGTTATTTCTCGACTGGATGATTGCGGATCCGCTCGTGGGTAACGCGCGCGATGACGAACAGGCGCGTCTTTTCGACAAGACTTTCTGGCAGATCGTGCGGCAGGTCAGCGCGTTTATCGAATTGCCGCAATACGCGGCGAACGCCACGAGCGGCACAAAGCCGGTGCGCGGCGGCGCGACTCATTTCGGCGCCAGCGTGGTTTCGCCCGCATCGTAAAGCGGGGCCGAGTTTAGCGGCTAGTCTGACGAGCGAGCGGCGTTCCGGCGAACGGGTCGTTCGACCAGTCCACCTGCTTTTTCGGTTGGGGGGGCGGCGCGGTCTTTTCCGACAATTCGAAGTGCTCGATTGTCTGCCCCGCGCTAATGGCCTGCTTAAGCCATTGAGGCATTTCGCCTTTGCCGTCCCAACTGTCCCCGGTCGCACTGCGATAGCGCTCAGCCTTTTTCGCCATCGACTCGGACGCGAGCGCGGCGGCGAGGTCTTCTGGTTTGATACCAAACTCGTCCATACGATGGCGGAGATACGCAATCATGCTATCTCGCTTCCTTTCGTCCATAAGATATTCGTCCTTCTAAAACGTCCAGCGTTTTGTCAATTACAGACTGCAAGCAATAGTTGCGAAGCATCGAGCCCAAACAGGATGGGGCCGGCCCGCGAGGGGTTGTCGATTGAAGGAAAAGCCACGAGCCGCGTTAAAAAACGTTGCTCCCTGAATTGCAACGCGCTCTATGCCAAAGCGGCCTGCACCAAAAGCGGCCGCGTGAAAAATCGACCATCAACTGGATGTCTCAATCAGCAAATATTTCAGCATGTAGCGGCGCGGCAAACGAGGCCGGTAAGCCTGATGTCCGCGAGGAAAATTCCTTGTCTCGATGCATGGATTGCGAATAGCTGGAGTTACTCCCACGCTTGTCCGTCTTTCATCGGACTTCACCGATGCGCGGGCGCCGCTTTTTGTGCTTTATAACGACATCATAACGCAATGCGCGGACAAAGCACGCTTTGTCCACACTGATTTTGCCGGCAAATGTGGTTTATCCAACCGTGTGGACGTTTGACCACACCCGCGGAACCCCCGGATTGAATTCCCCGCTTCGCGAACTATAAAAGAATTACGAAAAACTGCGCAACGCAGATCGACTGCCGGCTTGTGGCCACCGTTTTCGATGACGCGCGAAAGCGTGTCGCGGATCGGCGACAAGCGAGGCAATTCTTCATCTATTTAGTTCGATGACCCGTCGCGGCAGTGGCGCATTGGCATCGACCCGTTCCTCAGCCCGCTTGGGCAGATTGGCTGTTCGTGGAGCAATCCTTCTGGAGGACGAAAACTGCTGCGTCGGATTCCAGGAGTCCGGAAATGAGAATACGTATATTGACGATCGCCGCAAGCGCCGTTCTGTTTCTCGCGCCGAGAACGGCCACCGCCGAGCAGCCGGGCAGTCAGCCGGAGCCCGCTATGTCGGGCCGGGCAGTGATGCAGCAGAACGCCAACGAATCGGCGCAGGCGACGACCGACATGTCGTTCGGCCAAAGCTGGCAGCCGCGCCAGGGCGTACAGGACGCGTCGTATGGCGGCGTGGCGACGGGCCAGTCGGAAGCGGGCGGCAAGCGCGGGCAATCATGCAGTGCGGGATCCGACTGCCGGATTTATTTCGGTCAGTAGGCGATCGATGAATGAATAGTCGATCAGCGGTCGATGAGGATCAACGTGTCCTCATCGACCGGCTCGTGAACGGAAAGCGGGGTCTGCCGGTGCAACGCGCCGTTGGAAACGACACGGCAGGCGCCGGCATGCCGGTCATGACCTATCAATAGCGACCCATCAGCGCGCGCCGCGCCGTCTGTCACGCAAGTGCCATGTCCCGCATCGCCGGCGCTGGGCGCTCGCTCAAACGCGCGACGATATCGTCGACACCGCGCGCGGTGTCATTCGTCTCCGTCGTTTCTTCGTGGTAATCGCGGAATTCGTCGAGCAAGGCGCGCCATGACGCGTGCCAGCGCGTTTCCTTGATGCACGTGCCCGACGGATCGGCGATACGCAATACGCCGTTGTCCGGATAGAACGTCAGCGTGACGAGCTTGCCGTCGATCACGCAGGCGGCGGTGCAGGGGCGGGTGGTGACCATGAATACTTTTCCTTGAATAGCGTATGGGTTGCTCAGACGGCGACGCGAGCTTCAGCAAGTGCTGTACCTGCCGCTTGCCCTGCGTTTGAGCGTCCTGAAGCGGGTCGCCTCGCCGTCGATTTCTTCGCATGCTTAACGGCAATTGCGCCGGCAAATAAAGCGTTATTCGAAGTATTGCAGCGATTCACTACAGTTTTTTGTATCGTGTGTGCGCATTGCATTACGCGGCACGGTGTCAACCATTACGGGTTTTTACTCATCGATTGTTCTGTGTCCGTTGTGCTGCGCTCGTGCTCCCGTGCGCGCATCGGCACGCGATATGCTGCTCGCCCTGCAAAAGCAGCGCCCCATGGAGGCAGCCATGCGCGAAAACGCAGCACAGGGTTCATCTTCGGATCGCCTCGATACGGTGCCGGACACGTCGAGTCCGGCCTTTGCGGTCAGGCATCCCGTCTCGCGCGCATTCGATGCCTTCGCGAGCACGGTGACGCGGCTGGCCGGTTCGCCGGTCGCGTTCGGCATCGCGGCGATCACGATCGTCGTGTGGGCCGTCAGCGGGCCGCTGTTTCACTTCTCCGATGGCTGGCAGCTGGTCATCAATACGAGCACGACGATCATCACGTTTCTGATGGTTTTTCTGATCCAGCAGAGCCAGAACAAGGACAGTGTCGCCGTGCACCTGAAGCTCAATGAACTGCTGGCTTCGCATCGTCATGCGAACAATGAGTTGATCGGTATCGAGGACGCGTCCGAAGACGATCTTCGCCGTCTCGCCGCCGCTTATTTGCGGCTCGCGGCAAAAGCGGCCAGCGCGGGTAACGACGAAGAGCGCATCGACGTCACGCCGTCGGTGCAGAACACACCGAAGCCTCGCGGACCCACCGACGCATAATTATGGCTTTGCTTCACAGCGGCTTTTCACATAAAGCGAATTGCGAAACCGCGATAATGATTTGGCGCGGCGGAGTTCAATAATTCGCGAATTACAACTCATTGTGGCTTGCCTTGCCATTCCTTTACGCGTTTGCTAGCATCCCCGAGACAATCCGAAATAGTCATAACGTCGTCGATCCGGGCCTGCCTCACGCGGGCCGTGCGGTACTCCGTATCCCTGCGAGGAATAAGTTATGGCTAGTCATCCACCAGTCCGCTAACACGCGGGCGTAGGGGCGCAAAGCGATGCAGGCATTGCGCGCCGCCACTCCCGCAAAGCCACGAACCCAGCAGATCCGTTCAGCCATTGCAGCAGGCAGAACAGGTGCTTTTCACGATTTTTTATCGCGACTATCGAGCACGTCGGACAGCAATCGCGTTGGTATTCGTTGTTTGTCCGAAAAGCACGGGCGGTCCGATAAAAGCAATTAAGTGTCCATTGTTTTGTTAATGGTGGCGCTTGTCGTTTTTCGTGCAATTGTTTTCGCTAGCCTGGGTTTTTCAGGGAGCGAGCGTCGCACGCCATATGTACTCATTGCCTGTCCAACCGTGCAATCAAAAGGAGAATGTCATGGCTTGCTATACATCGGGTTCGGGATGCGTACGGGTGAAGGCCGTCACGATGGCGCTGGCGGTTTTCGTCGCGGTGGCGGCCCCCGCGCTCGCGCAGCAGAGCGACGCGCCGGCCTCTGCACCGCAGGCGATTGGCGCGGTTGCGCTGCTGCACGTACAGGCGCGCGTCGTCGCGATCGATCCCGCGACCAATAGCGTGACGCTGCGCGGTCCGCAGGGCGGCGAGGATACCTTCGACGTGAACCCGCAAGCCGCGGACGTGAGCAAGCTGCATATCGGCGATATCGTGAACATCGCGTACAAGAAAGCGATGCTGGTCGGTGTCGACAAGCTCGCGCCGAACGGCATCCGCCAACGCATCGATACGGAGGTCACGCAGCCGGCGGCCAATGGTGTCGTTGCGTCGGCACGGCGCGTCGAGGTGGTGGCGACGGTACGCAAGATCGACCGGAAGAATCGCACGATCACGCTGCGCGGTGCGACGCGCACGGAAACGCTCGATGTGTCGCCGGACATCCCGCTGGAGAAACTGAAGGTCGGCGATTCGGTGCATGCCGTGTTCGTTTCCGCAGTCGCGGCATCCGTCGAGCGAGGCGGTGCCGAGGTCAAATAAAGCGTATCGTGGAACGCGGTGCCGGTTGACCGCGTCGCGCGCGAAGGAGCAGCACATGGAACAGAAGGAATCGGAATCCACTGCCGAATCGGAGCGCAGGAAACTTATTCGCAGCAAGATCCACGTCGGTCTGGCCGCGTTCGGCACGTTGTCCGCGGTCGCCGGAATCGGCGTGGTGATCAACGGCGGTTTGTATTTCGACCGGACCAAGGTGCTGGTCGGCGTCGGCATCATCGTCGTGTCGACCATTCTTTATGTGTCGATGCTTTTTGTTGCGGCCGACGATTGACGGTGTACTTCATCGTCCCCCGATCCACTTTTGCTATCACCCCCTCCGATACTCGAATTGTTGGCGCATCGCCGCGCCCGTATATTGACTGAACCGTCAGCACGGACAGCAGCGATACAACAACTCGACGGCGCGCCGCAACGGCCGCCCACAGGAGCATGGCAATGAATCGGATCGATCTGGAGGGGCGCGCGGTCGTCATCACCGGCGGCGCGCGCGGCATCGGCTACGCGGTTGCAGAGCGCGCGTTGCGCTCGGGCGCGTCGGTGGCGTTGTGGGATGTAGACGGCGAACGCCTCGCGCGCAGCCAGCGCGAGCTGGGCGAACTCGGCAAGGTCAGCGCGATGACGGTCGAACTGACCGACGAGGCCGCGGTGGCGAACGCCACCGCGCAAACCGTCGCCGCGCATGGCTCGATCGACGTGCTGATCAATTGCGCGGGCATTACCGGCGGCAACGGCACGACGTGGGAACTCGAGCCCGACGTGTGGCGCCGTGTGATCGACGTGAACCTGATCGGCCCTTATCTGACCTGCCGCGCGATCGTGCCGCAGATGCTCAAGCAGGGCTATGGCCGCATCGTCAATATCGCGTCGGTGGCGGGCAAGGAGGGCAATCCCAATGCCTCGCACTACAGCGCATCGAAAGCGGGCTTGATCGGCCTGACCAAATCGCTCGGCAAGGAACTGGCGACGAAGAACATTCTCGTCAATGCGGTCACGCCGGCGGCGGCTAAAACCGAGATCTTCGATTCGATGTCGCAGCAGCATATCGACTACATGCTGGCGAAGATTCCGATGAATCGCTTTCTGCTTCCCGAGGAAGCGGCGTCGCTGATTCTGTGGCTGTCTTCGGAAGACTGCGCGTTCAGCACCGGTTCGGTGTTCGATCTGTCCGGCGGCCGCGCGACCTATTGAGCGTGGTTGCAAACTCGCTGCAAACACGCCACACATGTCACACGCGCGGCGATAGCAGCGGGTCGAATTGCCTCGACCGAATTGCTTCGATCGCATTGCTTCAATCGCATTGCTTCGATATTTCCTCGCGCATTCCTCACGGAGCCCCTTCATGGCCATGCCTACCATTCGGCACGTGCGTGCCTTCATCGTCCGCGGCGGCGGCGCCGACTATCACGATCAGGCCGGCGGTCATTGGATCGACGATCACATCGCAACACCGATGGCGCGTTATCCCGAGTATCGCCAGAGCCGTCAGTCGTTCGGCATCAACGTGCTCGGCACGCTGGTCGTCGAGATCGAAGCGAGCGACGGCACGGTCGGCTTCGCGGTGACGACCGGCGGCGAGATCGGCGCGTTTATCGTCGAGAAGCATCTCGCGCGCTTTCTCGAAGGGCAACTGGTGACCGACATCGAGAAGATGTGGGATCAGATGTACTTCGCGACGCTGTACTACGGGCGCAAAGGCATCGTGCTCAATACGATTTCCGGTGTCGATCTCGCACTGTGGGATCTGCTCGCGAAAGTGCGTAAAGAGCCGGTGTACCAGTTATTGGGTGGCCCGGTGCGCGATGAACTGGAGTTCTACGCAACCGGCGCACGGCCCGATCTCGCGAAGAAAATGGGCTTTATCGGCGGCAAGCTGCCATTGCAGCACGGTCCCGCCGAGGGCGATGCCGGCTTGCGGCAGAACCTCGACAAGCTCGCCGACATGCGCAACCGTGTCGGCGACGACTTCTGGCTGATGTACGACTGCTGGATGAGCCTCGACGTACCTTACGCGACGCGGCTCGCGCAAGGCGCGCACGAGTATGGCCTCAAATGGCTCGAAGAGTGTCTGCCGCCCGACGATTACTGGGGTTACGCCGAACTGCGCCGCAACGTGCCGCGCGGCATGATGGTGTCCACCGGCGAACACGAGGCGACGCGCTGGGGTTTCAGAATGCTGCTCGAAATGCAGTGCTGCGATCTGATTCAACCCGACGTCGGCTGGTGCGGCGGCATCACCGAGCTGATCAAGATTTCCGCGCTCGCCGATGCGCACAATGTGATGGTGGTGCCGCATGGGTCGTCGGTGTATAGCTATCACTTCGTCGTCACGCGTCACAACTCGCCGTTCTCGGAGTTCCTGATGATGGCGCCTGGCGCCGATCAGGTCGTGCCGATGTTCAACCCATTGCTGCTGGACGAGCCGGTGCCCGTCAACGGCCGGATGAAAGTGCCGGACACGCCGGGCTTCGGCGTGCGGCTCAATCCCGAATGCGCGTTGACGCGGCCCTATCAGCATTGAACACGTCGCGCGCCTGCAGCGCGCGCTGAACCCGCCGAAGGAGAATCAGGTGCTGCTCAAGGACAAAGTCGTGATCGTCACCGGCGGTTCGCGCGGGATTGGCCGCGCGATTGCGGTGGCGTGTGCTCGCGAAGGCGCGGACGTGGCGATCAACTATTGGGGCGATAACGACGCATCCTATGGACGCCGCTCCGCGGTCGCGGAAGTCGTCGGCGAAATCGAGCCATTGGGACGGCGCGTGATCGCGGTGGAGGGCAACGTCGCCGCGCGCGAGACCGGTCAGGAACTGGTGCGCCGTACCGTCGATGCTTTCGGCAAGGTCGACGTGCTCGCGAGCAATGCCGGCATCTGCCCGTTCCATGCATTTCTCGACGTGCCGCCGGACGTGCTCGAAGCGACGGTCGCGGTCAATCTGAATGGCGCGTTCTTCGTGACGCAGGCTGCCGCGCAGCAGATGAAAAAGCAGGGCAGCGGCGGCGCGATCGTCGCGACGAGTTCCATCAGTGCGCTGGTCGGCGGCGCGATGCAGACGCATTACACGCCGACCAAGGCCGGCGTGCATTCGCTGATGCAGTCGTGCGCGATCGCGTTGGGACCGTTCGGCATCCGTTGCAATTCGGTGATGCCGGGCACGATCGCGACGGATCTGAATGCCGAAGACCTCGCCGACGAAACGAAGAAAGCCTACTTCGAAAAGCGCATTCCGCTTGGCCGCCTGGGCCGCCCGGATGACGTCGCCGATTGCGTGGTGTTTCTCGCGTCGGATCGCGCGCGCTATGTGACGGGCGCCGCGTTGCTGGTGGACGGTGGCCTGTTCGTGAACCTGCAATGAGCGCCGAGCGATGACGCTGTCAACTGATCGTCGCGGGTGTATCGACGATGTCGTCGCGCGCGAGATTGCGCGAGAAACCGCGCAGCAGTTCGATCAAACGCAGCGCCGGGGCGGCGAGCGGTTCCTGCTTGCGCGTCAGAATGCCGAAGCCGGCGAGGCTCTTGCCGATTTCGAGCGGCAACGCGACGAGCAGCCCGCCACGCACATAGTCGCGCACGACAGATTCCGGCAGCATCGCAATCGCGTCGTAATTCTCGAGCAATTGCAGTGTGGCGAAGATCGACGCGCATTCAGTCAGATTGACCGGCGTCGCGAGTCCCGCGCGCGCAAGTTCTTCCTCGAACAGCACGCGCGCCGGACTGGTCACCGGTTGCGCGACCCACGGCCAGTCGACCAGTTCGCGCAGCGTGATGCGCGGGCGCGCGACGAGCGGATGCACCGCGCGCACGACGAGCAGCAGCGTTTCGCGCGCAAGCGGCTCGAAATCGAAATCGTTGTGCTGCAGAGGATTGGTCAGACGCCCAAGCGCGAGGTCCACTTCACGGCGGTGCAGCAATTGCACGACCTGATCGCTGGTCTCGCCGAGAATGCGCACGTTCAGCAGCGGGCTTTCGGTCTTCAGCGCGGCGACGGACATCGCCAGCAGATCGGGCGCGGCGCCCATGATCGCGCCGACGGTCAACTGACCATGGCCGCCGCGGCGTTTGACTTCGAGGTCGTCGGCAAAGCGCGTCAGCTCGGCGAGCGCGCGCCGCGCGTAAGCGAGCGTCACGACGCCAAGCGGTGTCGGCGTCATGCCGCGCGCGTTGCGCTCGAACAGCAGAAAGCCGAACGCTTCTTCGATATCGCCGAGCATGCGGCTCGCGCTCGGCTGTGCGACGTTGACGGCCTCGGCGGCCTGATGAAGATTGCGGGTGTCGTCGAGTGCGACGAGCAGCGCGAGGTGCTTGAACTTGAGCCTGTTGACGAGTGCGACGGCGGCTGAATGTTGGCTCATGGTGCTCGTGCGATCCGGTTTGTGTATCGCCCAATCCCAACAACGGATTGAAAGGCTATCGATGCAGGAATTATAGTCATTCCAGACGCTTCTCCGACAAGGCGCGAACATCACTCTAACCATCTGGAGACAGGCCGCAATGGAGACAATCGCTTTCCGGATGGTGCTCAATCCTGGTATGCGCGAGGAATACGAACGGCGTCATACGGAGATCTGGCCAGAACTCGTTGACGCGTTGCACAATGCCGGCGTGCGCGATTACCGGATTTTCTTCGACCCGGACACCAACTATCTTTTCGCGGTGCTCGCGCGCAACAGCGACCATACGATGGACCAGTTGCCGCAACTCGATGTGATGCGCAAATGGTGGGATTACATGGCCGACATCATGCACACCGCGCCGGACCATACACCGCTTCAGCAAACGCTCGAACCGGTCTTTCATTTGAGCTCATTCAGGAGTTCACTCGGTTGATGGCTCGATTAAATGGCTTACCGCCGGCTTGCTGAAAGCCACCAAAAAGCAATCTGTTGAACGCCGCAACAACGAACGAACCTCGAAACGCTTTTCACCCGACGAAGGTGCCGCATGCAGGTTGTCGATTCGCATATCCATCTGTGGGATCTGAAAACACATCGCTATCCGTGGCTGGAAAACCCTGGCGTGTCGTTCGTCGGCGATGCGCGCGATCTGAAGCATGACTACCTGCTCGACGATCTGCTTGCCGACGCGGGTGAGATCGAGGTGCTGAAGCTCGTGCATGTCGAAGCGAATCACGATCCCGCCGATCCGGTCGAGGAAACGCGCTGGCTGCAGGGGATTGCCGATCGCGACGGCTCGCGCGGCATGCCGAATGCGATCGTCGCCGCGGTCGATCTGTCTGCGCCGAACGCGCCCGCGCTGCTCGAAGCGCATGCATCGTTCGCGAATACGCGCGGCATCCGGCAGATTCTCAATGTGCACGACAACAAGCTGTTCGATTACGTCGGCCGGCATTTCATGCGCGAATCGCAGTGGCGCGAGCACTTTGCGCTGCTGCGTCGGTATAACCTTTCGTTCGACCTGCAACTGTATCCGTCGCAGATGGAAGACGCGGCCGCGCTCGCGCGCGCGCATGCGGACACGCTTTTTATCGTCAATCACGCGGGTATGTTCGTCGACCGCAGCAGCGTTGCTGGTTATCGCGCGTGGCGTGACGGGATGCGGTTGCTTGCGGGCTGCCCGAATGTTGTGGCGAAGATCAGTGGCCTCGCGATGTTCGATCATCGCTGGAGCGTCGAAAGTCTGCGGCCTTATGTGCTCGAAACGATCGATACGTTCGGTGTCGAGCGCGCGATGTTCGCGTCGAACTTTCCGGTCGACCGCCTGTTCGGGTCTTATACGGATTTGTGGCGTGCGTATGCGTCGATAGTCGGCGATGCGAGCGATGCTGAAAAAGAAGCGTTGTTTCGCCGTAACGCGGAACGTTGCTACCGCATCTGACGTTGCCGCGAATGCGGAGACAGTCGTACGAGAAAGAGCCAGCGCTTTGCATGGGATCGAGTCAGCGCTAAAAGGAGACACGCAGTGCAGCAATCCCCATCCGCGACGCCGCGACTCGAATTACGGCACGCGAGCAAATCATTCGGCCGCGTGCGCGCGCTGTCCGACGGCGACCTCGTGCTATGGCCGGGCGAAGTGCATGCGCTGCTCGGCGAGAACGGCGCGGGCAAATCGACTGTCGTCAAGATTCTCGCGGGTGTGCATCAACCCGATGCTGGCGAGCTATTCGTCGACGGCTCGTCGCGCCGTTTCGCGACGCCGGCCGAGGCGCGCGATGCCGGCCTCGCGGTCATCTATCAGGAACCGACGCTGTTCTTCGATCTGTCGATCGCCGAAAACATCTTTATGGGCAGGCAGCCGGTCGATCGTTTCGGCCGCATCCAGTACGACGCGATGCATCGCGAAGTGGACGGCCTGCTCGCATCGCTCGGTGTCGAGTTGCGCGCGGACCAACTGGTGCGCGGCCTGTCGATTGCCGATCAGCAGGTGATCGAAATCGCCAAGGCGTTGTCGCTGAATGCGAGCGTGCTGATCATGGATGAACCGACCGCCGCGCTGTCGCTGCCCGAAGTGGAGCGGCTGTTCGCAATCGTACGCAAGCTGCGTGAGCGCGACGTCGCGATCCTGTTCATCACACACCGCCTCGACGAAGTGTTAGCACTGACGCAGCGCGTGACGATCATGCGCGACGGCGCGAAAGTGTTCGACGCGTTGACCGCCGATCTCACTACCGACGCGATCGTCGCGAAGATGGTCGGCCGCGATCTCGAAACGTTCTATCCGAAGGCTGATTGCGCACCGGGCGACGTGCGTTTGTCGGTGCGCGGCTTGACGCGTATCGGCGTGTTCAAGGACGTATCGTTCGACGTGCGCGCGGGCGAGATCGTCGCGCTCGCGGGCCTCGTCGGCGCGGGGCGCAGCGAAGTCGCGCGGGCGATCTTCGGTATCGATCCGCTCGACGCCGGCGAAGTGTGGCTGGCCGGGCGGCGTCTTGCGACTGGCAAGCCTGCTGCGGCGGTGCGCGCGGGGCTCGCGCTGGTGCCGGAGGATCGTCGTCAACAGGGGCTTGCGCTCGAACTGAGCATCGCGCGCAACGCGTCGATGACGGTACTCGGCCGCCTCGTCAGGCATGGCCTGATATCGACGCGCAGCGAAACGCAGCTGGCGAATCAATGGGGCACGCGTCTGCGCCTGAAAGCCGGCGATCCGAATGCGCCGGTCGGTACCCTGTCAGGCGGCAATCAGCAGAAAGTCGTGCTCCGCAAGTGGCTCGCGACCAACCCGAAGGTGCTGATCATCGACGAGCCGACACGCGGCATCGACGTCGGCGCGAAAGCGGAGGTGTATAGCGCGCTCGCCGAACTCGTGCGCGACGGCATGGCGGTGCTGATGATTTCGAGCGAACTGCCCGAAGTGCTCGGCATGGCCGACCGCGTGCTGGTGATGCATGAAGGCCGCATCAGCGCGGAAATCGCGCGCGCCGATGCGAACGAGGAGCGCATCATGGGCGCCGCGCTGGGTCAGGCGCTGCCCTCGCTGGGACGGGCCGCATGATGCGCCATTCTTCGACTCATCCGCCGACCCATTCCACGCCGGTGCAGCCGTCGCAAGCGAAACGCTCCGGCAACGCACCGGGCGGCTTCATCGCAAGCATCGCGAAGAGCCGCGAAACCACATTGTTCGTCGTGTTGATTCTGCTGATCGTCGGCACGGGTCTCGCGAAACCGCAGTTCCTGAATCTGCAGAATCTGCGCGACGTGCTGCTGAACGTGTCGATCATCGGCTTGCTGACGGCCGGCATGACGGTCGTGATCCTGATGCGGCATATCGATCTGTCGGTCGGCTCGACAGTTGGCATCAGCGCGTATGCGGTGGGCAGTCTGTATGTCGCGTTTCCCCATATGCCGGTGCTCGTCGCGCTGGCGGCGGGACTGGCGATCGGGCTCGTCGCGGGCGGCATCAATGCGCTGCTGGTCGCGGTAGGGCGCGTGCCTTCGCTGGTCGCGACGCTGTCCACGCTATATATCTTTCGCGGCGCCGATTACGCCTGGGTGCATGGCGGCCAGATCAACGCGACCAGTCTGCCCGATGCGTATTCGCGGCTTGCCACCGGCACGCTGCTCGGCATTCCGACGCTCGCGCTGATTGCGGTCGTCGTGCTCGCGGGTCTTTCGGTGTATCTGAAGCAGTTTCGCGGTGGCCGCGAACACTATGCGATCGGCTCGAACCCGGAGGCCGCGCGGCTCGCGGGCGTGAATGTCGAACGTCGCGTGATGTCGGGCTTTCTGTTGTCCGGTGCGATCGCCGGGTTCGCTGGCGCGTTGTGGCTCGCGCGCTTCGGCACCGTCGATGCGAGCACCGCGAAGGGCATCGAATTGCAGGTGGTCGCGGCGGCCGTGGTCGGCAGCGTCGCGATCACGGGCGGTGTCGGCACGATCCTCGGCGCGACGCTCGGCGCGCTGGTGCTCGGCGTGATCAGCATCGCGCTGGTCGTGCTGCACGTGTCGCCGTTCTGGGAGCAGGCGATCCAGGGCGCGCTGATCGTCGCCGCGATCGCCGCCGATACCTTGCTTGCCCGCTCCGTCGCCAAACGCATGATGAGGAAACGCGATCATGGCTAAACCCGATTCCGCGCTGCTCACGCGCAAACGCGAAACGCCGCTGCAATGGGAAGCGTTGCTGGTGATCGTGCTGATCGCGTCGCTTGGCCTCGGGCGCTGGTTATCGCCGGTGTTTCTGACCGGTGCGAATCTGAGCAACGTGCTCGCCGATCTGACCGAGATCGCGCTGATGGCGCTGCCGATGACGCTGATCATCGTTGCCGCCGAAATCGATCTGTCGGTTGCATCGGTGCTCGGCGCGTCGAGTGCGTTAATGGGCGTGCTGTGGCATATGGGCTTGCCGATGCCGGTCGTGATCGTGCTGGTGCTGATCGCCGGTGCATTGGCCGGCTTGCTGAACGGGCTCGTGATCGTCAGGCTGAACCTGCCTTCGCTGGCCGTCACGATCGGTACGCTTGCGCTGTTTCGCGGCCTCGCGTATGTGTTGCTCGGCGATCAGGCGGTCGCGGATTTTCCGGCTGCCTACACGGCGTTCGGCATGAACACGCTCGGTGCGAGTTTCATTCCGTTGCCGTTCGTGATCGTGATCGTCGCGGCGGTGCTGTTCACCGTGCTGTTGCAGGCCACCGCGTTCGGCCGCAGCCTCTATGCGATCGGCGCGAATCCGACCGCGGCCGCGTTCTCGGGCATCGAGGTCGCGAACATCCGGCTGCGTCTGTTCGTCGTGTCGGGCTTCGTCAGTGCGCTCGCGGGCATCGTCTATACGTTGCGCTTTACCAGCGCGCGCGGCGATAACGGCGAGGGCTTCGAGCTGTCGGTGATCGCGGCGGTGCTGTTCGGCGGCGTCAGCATTTTCGGCGGACGCGGCTCGATGATCGGCGTGCTGCTGTCGCTGCTGATCATCGGCGTTCTGAAAAACGCGTTGACGCTCGACGATGTATCGAGCGAAACGCTAACCATCGTGACCGGCGTGCTGCTGCTCGCGTCGGTGCTGATACCGAACCTCGTCGCGCGCTGGCGCGCGGCGCGTGACCGGCGTTTTATCGCGAAGTCCGCCGCGGCTTCGTCTGCCTCATAACATTCTCTGTCCAACAACAACGCAGGAGACACTTCATGTTCAAACCTCTACGTCACACCGGCGCCGCCGCGCTATGTGCCGCGTTGCTCGCGATCAGCTGCAGCGGCGCATTTGCCGCGGACCTCAAGAGCGGGCTGAAGATCGCGTTCGTGCCGAAGCAGATCAACAACCCGTACGAAGTGATCGCCGACGACGGCGGGCTTGCCGCGATCAAGGAATTCGGCGGCGTGGGCAAGGCGGTGGGGCCGTCGGATGCGGGCGCATCGTCGCAGGTGTCGTATATCAACACGCTGATTACGCAGCACCAGGACGCGATCGTGATCGCCGCGAACGACGCGAATGCGGTCGTGCCGTATCTGAAGAAAGCGATGGGTCAGGGCATCAAGGTCGTGACGTTCGATTCGGACACTGCGCCTGAAGGCCGGCAACTGTTCGTCAACCAGGCGAACGCCGAAGGCATCGGCCGTGGTCAGGTGCAACTGGTGTCGAAGCTGATGGGCGGCGAGGGCGAGTTTGCGATTCTGTCGGCGACGCCGAACGCGACCAACCAGAACACCTGGATCAAATGGATGCAGGAGGAACTGAAGAAGCCCGAGTACTCGAAGATCAAGCTGGTGAAGATCGCGTATGGCAACGATGACGATCAGAAGTCGTTCGTCGAAACGCAGGGGCTGCTGCAGGCGTATCCGAATCTGAAGGCGATCGTTGCGCCGACCACAGTCGGGATCGCGGCGGCGGCGCGCTATATCTCGACGTCGTCGAGCAAGGGCAAAGTCGCGGTGACAGGTCTGGGCACGCCGAATCAGATGCGCGCGTTCGTGAAGAACGGCACCGTGCAGGCGTTCCAGTTGTGGGATCCGAATCAGCTCGGCTATCTCGCCGCGTACGCGGCGGCCGCGCTCGCGTCGGGGCAGATCACCGGCAAGGAAGGCGAAACGTTCAACGCCGGCAAGCTCGGCACGCGCACGATCGGCGCGCAAGGCGAAATCATTCTCGGACCGCCGACCACGTTCGATGCGAGCAATATCGACAAATTCAACTTCTGACGCTGGCGGTCTGGATGTTCGCCGCCGTCGCGTGTTGCGCACGTTGCGCGCACGATGGCGGCGAGTTGGTTTCACGCGCTCACGCGCGATACGAGTCTATCCGCCGATAGGAAAACGCCGCGCATAGGCAACGGATTGCGCGTTGCTGCCCCACACTTCGCCGTCGATCAACTTCCGTTCGATATCTTCACGAGGCACTGCCACGTTCACGCGCGCGGCGGCCTCGCGATAGAGCTGCGTCTGGTTGATGCTCGCGGCAATGTCGTCGTAGTCGTCACGCGCATCGATCATGCCCCAGCGCTCGAATTGCGTGAGAAACCATGCGCCTTCGAATGGATGCGGATAGTTGACCGCGCCGCCGTCGAAGAAGCGCATCGGCAGACGGCCCACGCTCGTCGCGTCGACGTGATCGCCAAGCCGCGCTGCAATCTGCTTCTCGTCGATACCGATGTATTCCGGCCGCGCGAGCCAGTGTGCGATCTCGTCGCGATGTCCGGCGCCGTCGAGCCAGCGGCATGCTTCGAGCACGGTCTGCACGAGCGCGCGGGTCGCGCGCGGATGTGTGTCGACGAAATCCCGTCTACACGCGAGTACCTTGTCCGGATGATCGGGCCATACCTCGCTCGTATAAGCGACCGTTCTGCCGACGCCTTGTGCTTCGGCCAGCGCGTTCCACGGTTCGCCGACGCACAGGCCGTCGAGCCGGTCCTCGGCGAGCGCGGCGACCATCTGCGGCGGCGCAATCGCGACGCTCTCGACATCGCGCAATGGATCGATGCCGTGCGCGGCGAGCCAGTAGTACAGCCACAACGCGTGGGTGCCGGTCGGGTAGGTGTGTGCAAACACCGGCTTGCGGCCGAGGGTGGCGAGCGCTTCACGCAACGTGTTGTTGCCGGTGCCTTTCGCCGCGCCGGCTTCGGCGAGCGCGTCGGCGAGACGGTTCGACAGCGTGATCGCCTGGCCGTTGCGGTTGAGCACCATCAGCACCGCCATATCGGTGCGCGGGCTACCGAGCCCGAGCTGCACGCCATAAACGAGGCCGTATAGCGTGTGCGCGGCGTCGAGATCGCCGCACAGCAGCTTGTCGCGTACAGCGGCCCAGGACGGCTGACGGCACAGTTCGAGCGTGAGCCCGTGCGCGTGGCCGAACTCGAGCAGCTTCGCGGCGACGAGCGGCGCGGCATCGGACAGCGCGACGAAGCCGAGCCGCAAATGGGTCTTTTCAGGCGCTTCGGTCGAGTGAGGCGCGGCAACGGAAGTAGCTGGATTCATAAGCGCTTCATTTAAGCGAGCCGGCCGATGCGACGATTGCGCGCGCAACCTCGGCGAGTTTCACGCCCTGGTTCATCGCGCGTTTGCGCAGGCTCGCGTAGGCGGCGGGTTCGGTGAGTTTCTGCTGATCCATCAGCAGACGTTTCGCGCGATCGATCAGCTTGCGCTCGGCGAGTTCGTTCTCGGCCTGGGCGAGCCGCTCGCGCAATTGCGACTCCTGTGCGAAGCGCGCGAGCGCGACTTCGAGAATCGGCGCGAGCCGTTCGCTTGCGAGGCCTTCGACGAGATAGGCGGTGACGCCCGCGTTGATCGCGTCGCGGATCAACTGCTGGTTCGCATCGTGACTGAACATCAGCACGGGACGCGGCGAGCTTGCATGCATCACCGCGAGCTGTTCGAGCGTGTCGCGTGACGGCGATTCGGTATCGATGATGATCACGTCGGGCCGCTCGTCGCGCACCGCGCGATGCAGCGCCTGCGGCGTCGCCGTGCCGGCGAGCATGTCGCAGCCTAGCTTGGCGAGCGCGTCGCGGAGATCGCCGATGGGTTTATCGGTGTCGGTGACAAGGAGAACACGCAGCATGAGAGAGCAGGGAGCGGCAACTGGGCATGGTTTAAGCAACAGGTATGCCAACTGCTGTGCTGCAGTGTGTGGCGGTGGTGCTGTGAGGGTGCGGGCGCGCGTTCCGTGCGCTGTGTGCGTGCATCGCGGCTGTGCGCCGGGATATCGCGGGGAACGTGATACGAGCGGTGGCACCAGCGCGCGTGCGTGATAGCGCGCCGCCGATCACGTTGTGTTGCACCGGCGCGGGGCATGCCGTCGCGCTGCCGCCTGATGCACCGAAGCGGCGCATCAGGCGCCACATCGAGCCGTGGTGCCGTCCCCCGGCGGCCGGTCCGAAGGCCCGCGAAGGTGTGATAGCATCACCCGCCGAAAGTAGCCGGCTCGAGCCGGTCCGATCAAAAAATGGAGTTGAGGTTAGGAACCATGTTTAAACGTGTCACAGCGGTGCTGTTGCTGGTAGGGGGCCTGGTCATGCTGGCGGGCTGCAATACGGTTGCCGGTGCGGGTAAGGACATTTCCGATTCGGCGCACGCGGTCCAGCGCGCGCTGTAATCGACTGCGTCGCCGTTGCGGCGGCGCGACCGTCATCGGGTGATCGGCTGATCGGAATCGCGGACGATTCGTCGCCGGAAGATACCTTCGTGGTCGAGCGCGATATCGAAGATGTGTGATGGCCATTGCGTGTGCGCAATGGCTTCCGTCAGATAAGCGCGACAGCAAATACGGTCAATAGATGATGCAAAAGGCGCGAAGCCCTGACGGGTTTCGCGCCTTTGTGCAATCTGGGCGCGCGCTATTGCAGCGCATGCCCGGTTTCGCCGCGACGCGGCGTTGCGTCGTTAGCGGCGTCGCGCGCCTTGCTGCGCGGGACGCGGCGCACCGCCACCGCTGGGACGCTCGTCCTTGTGGCGGAAATTGATCCGGCCTTTGGTCAAGTCGTAGACCGACATTTCGAGCGTCACGCGATCGCCCGCGAGAATACGGATATGGTTCTTGCGCATGCGTCCGGACGCATAAGCGCCGACCACGACGCCGTTATCGAGCGTCACGCGGTAGCGGCTATCCGGAAGCACTTCGTCGACGATACCGTCAAGTTCAATCAGTTCTTCTTTCGCCATGCATAACTCCTGGTCGATGGGATAAAGGGGAGGCCGGCCGCCGGCAAACCGGGCGACACGACTGTGGATTCAGTGAATGGGCGGCGGGATAAAGCGCGGTGCCTGCAAGCGCGCCGCGCGGCGCCGATGAGATGCGGATGAGGTGCCGACCGGGGCCGCTCAAAGATCAGCGACCGATTGGCCGTTCACCTGACCGTCGATCAACCGTTCGGCATGCGCCATGCACGCGATGCGCGCCTTGCCCATGCCGTCGAACGGAAACAGATACTGCAGGCGGAACACCCGGCCTTCGGCCGCCGCATTCGCGCCGACCCGGCAGATGCGCACCGACGCGTCGTAGCCGGCGCCGGGATCGCGATTCGTCTGCGCGCCCGGTGGACGGCGCGGATAAACGAGCGGGTGAATTTCGTAGCCCTTGTAGGTCTTGACTGCTGGATTCATCAAAATACGTGTCCTGTATGGCGTGGTCCGCGTTGCGCGAATGGCGTCGGTCGTGTCGTGCACGTTGACGCGGACCGGGCGGCGCAGCACCGTGGGGCGCGCCGCGATGAAAAGGGTTGGCACAGGTCTGGCAGACCGGGCGGGCTCAATGACAATGGCTGAAGCAGCCGCGCGCAAGCGCGGATTCGACCGAAAACGCTGAAGCAGCGCGCCAATCGCGCTCGGACGTATGAAGCTGAGCCGCTCTGTTGTACAACTCGCGACGGCTAATGCAGACGGCGCATTGCCGGAATGACGGGATCGCCGACACGCGGCGCTCGAACAGTCGGGGGTGGTGCGGAGAAGCCGATTGAGACTGCCTGGTGCTGCCAGTGCTATATGGGTGCGGGATGCAACAATTGCAATATTTTGCCTTAAACGGGCCTGATTGGATAGTGCCCGTTTTCTGATGTGGCCGAAACGCCCGCCTGGCGGGGCTTGCGGGCAGATGGGCCGAGGCGGCGGCGCGACGCGAAATCAGACGCAGCGGCACTCGATACGCAATCACCAGCGTACCGGCAAGGTCATGTCCAGAATACTCTGGCCCCAGTCGCGACCCCCGCGCCATATCGCTACAATGCCGAGTTGCGCGGTAACGCGCGCTGCCGCTGCGTCGGTTGCGGGGTCGCGCAATCGAAGCGCTCCGCGTCTTGCGTGCCTTTCATGCCGCGGGCAACCGCCATCCTTCGAACTTCGCGTTTTTCCCATGCGCAATCCGAACGTGTCTCCTGTCAAAGACCTGCTGCTCAAGCGTTACGCGCCGATCGCCGACGGCATCGCGGCATTGCTGTATCCGTGTGCGGAAGTGGTGATTCACGATCTGCGCAGTCAAACCGTTGCGTATCTGGTCAACAATCTGTCGAGGCTCGAGGTCGGCGCGCCGTCGGTGCTCGACGACGTGCTGTTCGCGGCGCGCGGCCAGACCATCGGCCCGTACGAGAAGCTGAACTGGGACGGCCGCCGCATGCGCTGCGTGAGCAACATCCTGCTCGACGACGACGGCAAGCCGGCCGGCATGCTGTGCGTGAACTTCAATATCGCGGTGTTCGAGGACGTGCGCTCGACGCTCGATCTGTTCATCAAGGGCGGTGCGATGACGGAGGCGCCCGCCGAAGATCTGTTTCGCGACGACTGGCAGGACCGCATCAACACGTATCTGCATACGTGGCTGCGCGATCGGCAGATCGGCATCAATGCGCTCACGCGCGAACACAAACGCGAAATCGTCGAGGCATTGCACGCGCAGGGCGCGTTTCGCGGCCGCAGCTCGGCGAACTACGTGGCCGCGGTGCTGACGATGGGCCGCGCGACCGTCTACAAGATCCTGAAGCAGATGAAAGAGGGCGGCTAGGTGCCGCGCTCGCCAAAGCTTCATCAAGCTTTGGCATGCTTCGATAAAGCTCGTTATAAGGACACACACCGTGCGTTACCGGCACTACAAAGGCGGCATTTACGAACTGGTTTGCGAGGCCACGCTCGAACCCGATCCGTCAGTCACGATGGTCGTCTACAAGGCGGCCAATGGCACGATCTGGACCCGACCAAAGACGGTGTTTTTCGAGCTGGTCGAGCACGATGGCGTCAAGGTACCGCGCTTCGCACCGATCGCCGATTAACCGCGTCAACTCAAACTTACGAGGCCACTGCGTCCGACGCGGATCGATGCAGACCGCCGCAACGACACGTAAAGGAAAATCCAATGCGTCTACTACTTGCCATCATTCTGCCGTGGTTCCAGTTCTTCACGATCGGCCGTCCGTTCGCGGGCATCATCTGTCTGATTCTGCAGGTCACCGTGATCGGCTGGATCCCGGCCGCGATCTGGTCGGTGTATGCGCTGAGCCAGTACAACACCGATAAGAAGATCGCTCGCGCGATGGGTCACCAGCGCTAGGCACCGAGGCTACGGAGCGTCGTCCTGCATCCATATCTGAAAGCGATGACGCCTATCAAAAATCCATAGTTCCGGATTCGCATTCCGCGCGCTTACACTGCGCCGTCATGAATGCTCAGAACTATGACCTCATCGTCGTCGGAGCGGGCGCCGCCGGACTCGCTGCCGCGGCCGCCGCCGCGGTCCGCGCGCATCGCGTGCTGCTGGTCGAATGTACCGACAGGATCGGCGGCACGACCGCGATCTCCGGCGGCATGGTCTGGATTCCCGCGAATCACAAGATGAACGAAGCGGGTATCGAAGACAGCGACGCCGCGGCGCGCCGCTATCTCGACGAGACCGTTCCAGGCGCCGCGCACGATGCGCGCATGCGCGCTTTCCTTCGCCATGGCGATGCCGCGATCCGCTATCTCGAGGCACATACGGCACTGAAACTCCAGCCGGTGCGCCGCTATCCCGACTACTACCCGGATCTGCCCGGCGCGACCGCGGGCGGTCGCGTACTCGAACCGGTGCGCTTCGACGGCCGCGAACTCGGTCGCGATTTCGCGTTGCTGCGCGACCCGTTGCCCGAATTCATGCTGTTCGGCGGCATGATGATCAGCCGCGAGGACATTCCGAAGCTGCGCCGGATGGGCAAGTCGCCGGCGGCGGCGTGGGATGTATTCAAGCTCGTCTGCCGCTACGCGCGACAGCGCGTCGGTGCGCACCGCGGCACCACGCTCGTGCTCGGCAATGCGCTGGCCGCGCGGTTGTTCAAATCGGCGCGCGACGCGGGCGTCGAGATCGCGCTGAACACCTGTGTCGCCGGCTTGATCGTTGAAGACGGCCGCGTCATAGGGATCCGCACGCAGAGCGGCGAGCATGAGCAGGCGATCAGCGCGCGCGCCGTCGTGCTCGCGACGGGAGGCCTGTCGCACGACGCCGAAATGCGCGCGTCCTACGTGCCGCGGCAGGCGGGGCAGCGCTCGGCGACCGCGAATGCGCACGCGGCCCGAGGCGGCGCGCGTCTCGCGCGCGAAGCGGGCGCGGCACTGAGCGCGCCATCGAGCGGCGTCGATGACGCGCTGGCGTTCTGGGTGCCGGTTTCGAGCTGGACGCGCGACGACGGCTCGACCGCTTATTTTCCGCACACGGTGACGGACCGCGCGAAGCCCGGCTTGATCGCGGTCGGGCGGCACGGCAAACGCTTCGTCAACGAGGCGCGGTCGTATCACGAATTCGTGCGCGCGCAACTGCGCCACGGCAATGAAGCGATTCCCGCGTGGCTCATCTGCGATAGCCGTTTCCTGTGGAAATACGGGCTCGGACGCGTGCGTCCGTTCGCGTTGTCGACGCGACGCGAGATCGCGAGCGGCTATCTGAAGCAGGCTCCAACGCTCGATGTCCTTGCCGATGCGATCGGCGTGCCGCGCGACGCGCTGCGCGCAACCGTCGAACGCTTCAATGCCGATGCCCGGCAAGGACGCGATAGCGAATTCGGGCGTGGCGGCGACATCTATCAGCGGCACCTGGGCGACGGCGATCACGCGCCGAATCCGTGCGTCGCGCCGATCGAGCACGGCCCGTTCCACGCGGTCAGCGTATTTCCCGCCGATCTCGGCATGGCCGCGGGCGTCGTCACCGACGAGCACGCGCGCGTGCTGCGCGAGGACGGCAGCCCGATCGAGGGCCTCTACGCCTGCGGAAACGACATGCATTCGGTGATGAACGGCGCGTATCCGGGGCCTGGCATCACGCTCGGTCCGGCTCTCGTGTTCGGCGTGATCGCCGCGCATCACGCACTTGGCGATGCATTCGGCGACGCGTTCGGCGACGAATCCGGCCATAAGCTCGACGTATAGCTGCTCTCGGAAAACAGTAGTTTTGCTCGCGAAAACGCGCGCCTACACTGCGCTCTATCGTATGGAGTTCATTTCAATGACCGAATCAGATAGCGTGCTGCCCAACGTGAGATTGCTGATCGACGGCCGATGGGTCGACGGCGGCGACCGCATGGCGGTGCTGGACAAATACCGGCTCACGCCCGCGGCGAGCCTGCACATTGCGTCGCGCCAGCAGGTGCGCGAGGCCGTTCAAGCCGCGCAGCGCGCGTATGCGGCGGCGACGCTGACGCCGTATGAGCGCGGCGCCGTACTGGAGCGCGCGGCTACACTGCTCGAACGTGAAACGCCGCAACTGGTCGCCGCGTTGCAGATCGAGGGCGGCTTCACGCAGACGGACGCGCAAGGCGAAATCAGGCGCTGCCTGCAGACCTTCAGGCTCTCCGCGGAAGAAGCACGCCGCCTCGCGGGCGAGATGATTCCGCTCGACGGCGCGCCGCAGCAGAAAGGCCGGCTCGGCTTTACGCTGCGCATACCGCTTGGCATCGTGTGCGCGATCACGCCGTTCAATGCGCCGTTGAACACCGTCGCGCACAAGGTCGCGCCCGCGCTCGCGGCGGGTAATGCGGTGGTGCTCAAGCCGTCGACGCATACTCCGACGCTCGCCAATATCATGGCGGCGTGCCTGCTCGAAGCGGGCTTACCCGCGGGGCTCATCAGCGTGATTCACGGCGGCGCCGACGTGGCCGGCTGGCTGATCGACGAGCCCGAAGTGCGCTTCTTTGCCTTTACCGGCAGCACCGACGTGGGCCGCTCGATCCAGCAACGCGCGGGTCTGCGCCGCACGCAGATGGAGCTCGGCAGTATCGCCTTCACGATCGTCGACGACGACGCGGATCTCGATGCCGCGCTGCCGAAGATCGTCGCCGCGGGCTTTCGCAAGGCCGGGCAGGTGTGTACGTCGATTCAGATGCTGCTGGTGCAGCGCCGGCGTATCGCGGAAGTGGAGACGCGCCTCGCGCCGCTCGTGCGTGAATTGCCCTTCGGCGACCCGCGCGATCCGGCGACGCTGGTCGGCCCGGTGATCAGCGTCGCGGCGGCCGAGCGCATCGAACGCTGGATTGACGATGCGCTCGCGCACGGCGCGCGCCGGCTCGCGGGCGGCGCGCGCGAAGGCGCGGTGGTGCCGCCGACGCTGCTCGCGGATGTCGCCCCCACTGCGCAGGTAAGCTGCCAGGAAGTGTTCGGCCCGGTGATGTCGCTGGTGCCATTCGATACGCTCGACGAAGCAATCGCCCGCATCAACGCGACGCCCTATGGTCTCGCGACGGGGCTGTTCACCAACCGTCTCGACGCGGCGTTCGAAGCCGCGCGCCGTCTGCACGTGGGCGGGGTGCATATCAACGAGACGTCGAGTTCGCGGGTCGACCTGATGCCGTATGGCGGCAGCAAGGACTCCGGATTCGGCCGCGAAGGCCCGCATTACGCGGTGCGCGAAATGAGCGAAGAACGTCTGATTACGCTGAGTACCTGAAGGGGACATGCAATGCCGATGATGAAGGGCGGTCAACTGATCGCCGAGACGCTGGTGAAGGAGAAAGTGCCCTACGTGTTCGGGATTTGCGGACATGGCAATGTCGGCATTCTCGACGCGCTGTACGACGTGCGCGACAAGCTGCAACTCATTTCGCCGCGCCACGAGCAGTGCGCGGGCCATATGGCCGATGCGTACTATCGCGTCAAGCATCGTCCGGTCGCGACGCTCACGTCCACCGGTCCCGGCTCGGCGAACATGGTGATGTCGCTCGCGACCGCGCTGTCCGATTCGTCGGCGTTCATGGCGATCACCGCGAACGTGCCGACTTCGCAGCACAATCGCGGGCCGTTTCAGGAACTGTACAAGCACAATCAGGCGGATTTCGCGCAGGTGCTGCGGCCGGTCGTCAAGCGCGCATTCCAGCCGACGCGTGTCGACATGCTGCCGCTCGCGCTGCGTCAGGCGATGGACACGATGGTCACCGGCCGCCCCGGTCCGGTGAATCTCGACATCCCGTACAACGTGTTCCAGGAAGAGGCGGATGTCGAATTGCCGCCGGCGTCGCATCTGGAGCGACCGGTGCGGCCCGGCGCGAGCGAAGCGGATATCGCCGCCGTGCTCGACCTGCTGGCCGACGCACGCAAGCCGGTGATTTTCATCGGTCATGGCGCGACGCTTGCCGAAGCCGGTCCCGAACTCGCCGAATTGCAGCAGAAGCTGCGGATTCCCGTCATCACGTCGCCGAACGGCATGGGCTGCGTGCCGGCGGACGATGTCCTCACGCTCGGCTTCATCGGCCGCAACGGCGCGTTTCCGGCCAACGAAGCGGGACGTCACGCGGATCTGGTGCTGACCGTCGGCACCCGTTTCGACGATCGCTCGTCGTCGAGCTGGCAGCCGGGCTATTCGTGGAACTTCCCGAAGACGAAGCTCGTGCATGTCGATATCGACCCGCAGGAGCTGGGCCGCAATTACGCGACGGATATCGGCATCGCCGCCGATGCGAAGGTGTTCACGCGGCAACTGCTAAACGCGCTGGCCGCGCGGCCCGCGATCGACGCGAAGCGCTTCGCGCCGTGGGCCGAGCAGGTGCAGGGCTGGGTGCGCCAGTGGGAGACCTTCGTGCAGCCGCATTTCGGCGCGTCGACGAGCCCGCTGCGCCCGGAGTTCGTGGTCGGCACGTTGCAGAAGACGCTGCCCGATGACGTGATCCTGGCGCTCGACTCGGGCGTGCATCACAACTGGTTCATGCAGTTCTGGAAGCCGAAGCGTCCGCAAAGCATGCTGAACAGCTGGGGCTATTCGTCGATGGGCTTCGGCGTGTGCGGCATTCTCGGCGCGCAACTGGCCGCGCCCGATCGGCCCTGCGTCGCGGTGGTCGGCGACGGCGGCTTCACGATGACGCCTTACGTGTTGTGCACGGCGATCGAATACGAGCTGCCGGTCGTGTGGATCATCTGGAACAACTTCGCGTGGAGCGCGATCCGCGATCTGCAATACGGTCTGTTCGACGGCCGCGAGATCGGCACCGCGTTCTACAAGGGACAATCCGGCGAGCGCTACAACCCGGACTTCGCGGCATGGGCGCGCGCCTGCGGTGCGGACGGCATGACGGTCACGCGGCCGCAGGATCTGGGCGGCGCGGTCGAGCAGGCGTTGAAGAACCGGCGGCCGTGCGTGATCGACGTGCACGTCGACGCCGAAGTCAGGCCGCCGTCGACCGGCACCTGGCAATTGCCGCCGATTCCCTATAAGGAGCCGATCTACGGCAAGCCTTATATCGCGTGACGACTGAAAGCGCGCACAACGAGAGAGCAGTTTTCGACGCAAGCTCCTGGCCGCCGCACTAAAACCACGCATTCGGCGGCCATTTTCAAACGCTTTTCATGGGATCGGCGCGGGTGACGCAACACCCGCTCCGATCGACACAGGAGACAGCCATGAATTTTCGCAATCCGCATGGGCGGGTAGGGTATCGCTCGCTCATCGCTTTCGTAACGGGTCTGAGTTTCAGCGCGGCGGCGTTCGCGCAAGGCAACGAACCGGTGCGAATCGGCCTTATTTATTCGAAGCAGGGACCGGGCGCATCGATCGGTCAATTCCTCGAACGCGGCAGTGAAATCGCGTTGCAGGAAGCGGGCGGCAAGGTGCTCGGACGGCCGGTCGAAATCACCTGGCTCGACGAACCGAATCCGCAGGTCTCGCAGCAGAACATGCAGAAGCTCGTCGATGAAAACAAGGTGGTCGCGGTGGTCGGCGGCAACTACAGCTCGTCCGCGCTCGCGATGATGAGCGTCGCCAATCGCGCGAAGATTCCGCTGATTCTGCCGGGCGCGGCGGCAAGCGAAATCACCGGCAAGGACTGCAGCCGCTACACATTCCGCACCCAGGCGACGGTGCCGGTGCAGATTGCCGGCGTGATGCCGTACCTGTCGCAGATCGGCAAGAAGGTCTATTTCCTCACGCCTTCGTATGCGTTCGGTCAGGACATCCTGCGCTCCGCGCGCAGCCGTCTGAAAGAGAACGGCATGAGCGAGGTCGGCGTCGACGAAGTGCCGGTGAACACCGCGGATTACAGCTCGTACATCCTGAAGATCCGTCAGGCGAAGCCGGATGTCGTGCTGGGCGGACTCGTCGGTGGCGACTTCTCGAACTTCCTGAAGCAATGGAACGAGATGGGCATGAAGGACAAGATCCCCTACGTGGCCGTGGCGGTGACCGACACGGACTTCTGGGACGTCGGTCCGCAGGCGTCAGCGGGCATCTACGTGAAGCCCTGGTACTACAACAATCCGAAGAACACCGCGGCCGAAAAGAAGTTCACCGCCGACTTCGAGAAGAAGTATGGCCAGCCTCCGTCGGATAAGGGATGGTCCGGCTGGATCGCGATGCGCTCGCTGCTCGAATCGATCAATGCAGCGAAGTCCACCGACTCGAAGGCGATCGTCACGGCACTGGAAAACTGGAAAAACACCGACGGTCCGCTGCCGTTCTATTTCCGCTCGTGGGATCACCAGCTGGTGCGTCCGTCCGTGGTCGTCAAGGTGAAGTCGAAGATCACCGACAAATACGACTACTTCGACGTCGTCAAGGACACGTCGAGCACGGCCGCCGAGACCGAAAAGGCCTTCGGCGACAAGCAGGAAATCGGCTGCAACATGCCGTCGCTGTAAAAGCGGCGCGGGGTACGTTTTCAGGGGGCATCATGCTCGATATGCTCGTCTCCCAATCGGCCAACGGGCTGGTGCTGGGCTTCGTTTATGTGCTGATCGCGGTGGGTCTGTCCATCACGTTCGGTCTGCTTGGGGTGATCAACTTCGCGCACGGCGCCTTCTTCGCGCTCGGCGCGTACGTCGCGTATCAGCTGTTCCAGATGTTCGGCTGGCCTGCCGTCGTGTTCGCGCCGGTCGTGGTCGGCGTGATCGGCATGGTGGTCGAAGTGCTGATCATCCGGCGGCTGTACGGCAAGGATCCGCTGTCCAGCCTGATCGTCACGTTCGCGCTGGCGCTGCTGATCGAGGCGCTGATCCGCGCGTTCTGGGGCGCGGACGGCAAGCCGTTCAATCCGCCCGATTTTCTGTCGGGCATCGTCGAGGCCGGGCCGCTGCTGATCACGAAGTATCGCGTGGCGGTGCTGGTCGCGACGGTCGGCACGCTCGCCGCGCTGGCCGCGTTCTTCGCGTTCACGCCGTATGGGCGGATTCTGCGTGCGGGCAGCCGCGATCCCGAGATGGTCGAACTGCTCGGCATCAATCTGCCGCGCGTGCTGACCGGCGTGTTCGGGCTGGGCTGTGCGCTGGCGGCGATCGCGGGCGTACTCGCGGCGCCGTTGTGGACCGTGTCGCCGTCGATGTCCGCGAACGCGATCATGCCGGCTTTCGTCGTGGTCGCTATCGGCGGACTCGGCTCGTTCGCCGGCGCGGTGGTGGCGGGGCTCGCGGTCGGCGTCGTGACCTCGGTGACGATCCAGTTCCAGCCGGACGCGGCCGCCGCGTCGATGTACGCACTGATGTTTCTGGTGATGCTGCTGCGCCCGCGCGGCCTGTTTGGAGAACAATGGGAGCGCTTCGAATGACCACGCGTACGAATACCGACACCCGTAGCCATGCCGACGCGGACGCGTCCGCGGGCACGCATGCCGGCGCGCCTCGGCGCGTCCGGTTCAGCTTGATGCATCACCCCGTCATCGTGATGGCCGTCGTGCTGATCGGCGTGAGCGGCGCCGCGCTCGCGTTCGGCATGCCGATCGACCGGATCACGCAGATCGCGATCTACACGCTGTATGCGGCGGGGACCAACTTCCTGATTGGCTACCTTGGGCTCGTGCCGTTCGGCGCGTCGTTCTTTTTCGGCTGTTCGAGCTATGCACTCGCGATCGGGTTCGGCGCGTTCGGCGGCAACGAGATTTCCGGCGTGTTGATTGCGGGCCTGTTCTCGGTGCTGCTCGCACTCGTGATCGGCGCATTGATCCTGCGGCGCAAGGGTTTGTATTTTTCGCTGCTGACGCTCGCCTGCTCGCAGATCGCGTTCGAGATCGCCTACAAATGGACGTCGGTGACGGGCGGCGAAAACGGCCTGCAGAATGTGTCACGGCCGTTGTTCAACTCGGCGCTGTCGTTTCACGTATTCACGGTCGTCGTCGTGCTGGCGCTGTCGTGGCTGCTGTGGCGCATCGCGCATGCGCCGTTCGGCCGCCTGATGCAGGCGCTACGCGACAACGAACAGCGCGTGACGAGTCTCGGCTACGACGTCTATACGACGCGCCTGATCGCGCTGGTGATCGCGGGCGGCACCATCGGTGTCGCGGGCGGCTTGATGGCGCTGCTGCTGCAGGGCGTCTACGCGAACAATCTGAACTGGGCGCACGCGGGCGATCCCGTGCTGATGGCCGTGCTCGGCGGCGTGCATCAGTTTCTCGGCCCGCTGTGGGGCGCGATTACGTTCATCGTGCTGGAAGACCGCCTGAGCGCGGTTACCGAGAACTGGTGGCTGTTTTTCGCGCCGGTCATCATCCTGATGGCGTTGCTGTCGCCGGAAGGCATCCAGGGGTTCGTGCGACGCTTCGGCAAGCGCTCGCGCTGGACGCTCACGCGCGACACCATTCCGCCGCGGCCCGCGCGCATCACGCCGTATCGTCCGCTCGACGCGGGCGGCGACTCCAGCGGCACCGTGCTGTCGGTCCAGAACCTGTCGAAGCGCTTCGGCTCGATCGTCACGCAGGACGGTATTTCGCTCGACGTGAAGCGTAATCAGCTGCACAGCTTCATCGGGCCGAACGGCGCGGGCAAGACGACGTTCTTCAACATCCTGACGGGCTTCGTTTTTCCGGACGGCGGGCGCATCGTGTTCGAGGGCAAGGACGTGACGCAGTTGCAGGCGTACAGGCGCGCGCGGCTCGGTCTCGCGCGTTCGTTCCAGATTCTCAGCGTGTTTCCGAATCTTTGCGCGTTCGAGAACGTGCGCATCGCGGTGCAGGCGTCGCGCCGGCAATGGCGCGGCTTCTGGCGCGACGCGTATGGCGACGACCAAGCCAACGAGCGGGTCTGGTCGCTGCTCGACGCGGTCGGTCTGGCCGATCGTGCCGCCCACGTGTGCGCGGAACTGTCGCACGGCGAAAAGCGCCTGCTCGAAATCGCAATGACGCTCGCGACCAGCGCGCGGCTGCTGCTGCTCGACGAGCCGCTCGCCGGTCTTGCCGAATCGGACCGCAAGGTCGTCTCCGCGCTGATCCGGCGGCTCGCCAGTTCGCACGCGGTGCTGTTGATCGAACACGACATCGACCGGGTGCTGGCGCTGTCGGATCGCATCACCGTATTGCACCAGGGCCGGCTGATCGCCGACGGCCTGCCCGCCGATGTTGCGCGCAATCCGCAGGTGATCAGCGCCTATCTCGGCGATGCGAGCGCGCATGCGCAACCGGCCATCAGCGTCGACGCCGCCGCGAACGACGCGCGCCAAACGCAGCATGCGCCGCATGCGCCGCAAGCACGCCCGGCCGGCGCGGCGCTGTTACGACTTGAAAACGTAAGCGCGGGCTATGGCGGCGGCACGGTACTTGAAGGCGTCGATCTGACCGTCAACAGCGGTGAAGTGGTCGCGCTGCTCGGCCGCAACGGCGTCGGCAAGACGACGCTGTTACGCACGATCACCGGCACGTTGCCCGCGACCTCCGGCCGCGTGATGTTCGACGGTAACGACGTCAGCGCGATGCGTGCCGACCTGATCAACCGGCTCGGCGTATCGCTCGTGCCGGAAGGGCGGCGGCTGTTTCCGAACCTGACCGTGCAGGAGAATCTGAAGCTGGCTGCGCGAGCCGGTGGCGCGCCGCTCGACGAGATCTGCGAACTGTTTCCGAAGTTGCGCGTGCTGATGCGCTCGCGTGCCGCGAATCTGTCGGGAGGCGAGCGTCAGATGGTCGCGATTGCCCGCGCGCTGATGGTGCCGAGCCGGCTGATCCTGCTCGACGAACCGTTCGAGGGGCTGGCGCCGGCGGTCGTGCATGAAGTGCGCGAGGCGGTGAAGAAGCTGACCACGCGCGCAAGCCTCGTGATCGTCGAACACCATGCGCAGTCGGTGCTGAACATGGCCGATCGCGCGTATGTGCTGGTCAACGGACAGGTGGCGTTCAGCGGCGCCGCGCGCGAACTCGCGGCCGATACCGCGTTGCAGGACCGTCTGCTCGGCGTCGGCGCGGGCGATACCGACGAACTGTTGCGCAGGACCGCATGATGGCCGCGCATACCGCAACCGGCGCGAGACCGCTCGGCATCAACACTTACGGCTATATCTGGTCGACCCCGGCGGCGCAATGCGTGAGCGAGCTGGCCGCGCTCGGCTATCGCGAGTTCGAACTGGTGCTGAACCCGCCGCATCTGTCGCTCGATGAATTTTCAGCGCCGGAACGCGCGCGCTTCGCGGCATCGCTGGCGAATCGCGGCATCACGGTGCGCTCGCTGAACGTGCCGAGCCTCGATCACAACCTCGCGAGTCCGATGCGGCGCATGCGCGACTATTCGGTGGCCCTGTTCATCGATTCGATCGACCTCGCCGCCGATCTTCACGCGACGCATCTGGTGGTCGTGCCTGGGCGCATGAGTCCGCTGTTTCCACCCGCGCCCGCCGCACGCGAGGCGTGGATGCGCGAAAGCCTCGATCCGCTCATCGAGCATGCGGAGAAGCGGGGCGTGACGCTCGCGCTGGAGAACGTGCCGTTCGCGTCGTTTCCCGATGCGGGCTCGCTCGGCGCGTTCGTGCGCGGCTATGGCTCGCGGGCGCTCACCATCTGCTATGACGCCGCCAACGCGCATTTCATCGGCGAATCGCCGGCGGCGGGCTTGCGCGCGCTCGGCGGGCTCGTCAGTCTCGTTCACCTGTCGGACACGACGCGCAACGCGTGGCGCCACGACGAAATCGGTCTGGGCGACGTGCCTTTCGACGAAGTGCGCGGTGCGCTCGACGACATCGACTTCAAAGGAACCTGCATGCTTGAAATCATTGCGGCGCAACCGCAAGCCGCGATCGTGCGCAGCCATCGCGCGCTCGCGTCGCTGGGCTTCGCGGCACCCGGGGAGGCCTGTTGATGAGCCGGATTCTGGTGACAGGCGCGGCCGGTCTGCTGGGCCGCTTCGTGGTCGACGAATTGCGTTCGCACGGCTATGAAGTGCGCGGTTTCGACCGCCGCGACGGCAGCGCGGACATCGACTGGATCGTCGCCGACGTGACCGATGCCGCCGCGCTCGCGGCAGCGATGCGCGATATCGACGCGGTACTGCACATCGCGGCCTTGCCGAATATCTGGTCCGGTGACGGCGCGTCGATCATGCGCGTCAATACGCAGGGTACTTATCTGGTGTTCGACGCGGCCGAAGCCGCCGGCATCGAACGCGTGGTGTTCTGTTCGAGCGATTCGGTGGCCGGCTATACGGTGCGCGAAGGCCGCATGATCGCGCCGCGCTACGCGCCGCTCGATGTCGCGCATCCGCTGCAGGCCACCGATCCGTATGCGCTGAGCAAGGTGCTCGGCGAGGACATCGCGCGGGCCTACGCATTGCGCGGCATGGCGGTGCTGGCGCTGCGCACGGTATTCGTCGCCTATCCGGAGATGGAGGGCGAAATCGTCGCGCGCGCGAAGGATCCGGACAACTACACGGCGCCCGCGGTGGGCGGCCCGTCGACAGCCGGCGGCGGGCCGCTGCATCATCATATCGATGCGCGCGATCTCGCCCGCGCGTTCCGCCTCGCACTCGAATTGCCGATGCGGGCCGGCGAGTTCGACAGTTTCTATCTGGCCGCGAACGTGACGCTCGCGCCGGAGCCGACCGTCGAGCGTCTGCGACGCCTGCATGGCGACGCGGTCGAGATTCGCGATCCCGGCTACTACCGTAGCAATCCGTACGCGCCGCTCTACGATCTGACGCATGCGAAAGAGCGGCTTGGCTTCGTGCCCGAATATGACCTGCGACACCTGTTGACCGGCTTGCCCGGTTTCGAGAACTGACATGACGACCCTCATCCCCGACGATAAACACTTCAGAAACGCGGCCAGCGAAAAGCAGGCAGTGACGCGCAATCTCGCCGAACTGCTGTGGGTGCAATACCCGGGCCACTTCAATCAGGCGCTGTCGAAGGCGATCGTGACGCCGGAGACCACCGGCAGCCGCTTCTTCGATCACCGTATCTCGTGCTACGAGCCGGGTGCGTATGTCGAGAATCACGTGCACAAGGTGCAGGAGCAGATCTATCACGTGCTGTCGGGCGAGGGCGTGCTGACGGTCGACGGCGAGCGGCGTCTGGTGCGCGCCAACGACGTCACCTACATTCCGCCCGGCGTGCACCACGAGCTGCACTGCACGGGCACGGACACGCTGGTGTTTCTCGTCATCACGAGCCCGCCGACCGACGACGAGCCGCAGCCGCGCTGACGCGCATCGACGCAACACCTCAGGAAAGGCATATGAAGAAGATTCTGGTTACCGGCGCGAGCGGTTGGCTCGGCGCCGAAATCGTCAGGACGCTGCTCGCGCGCGGCGATGCCGTGGTCGCGGCCGACATCGTCATCAGTCCCGCGACGGCCGCGCTCGCGTCGCGCGATCCGAAGCTCACCGCCGTCGCGGTGGATCTGTGCGAGTGGCCGCAGGTGATGTCGCTGATGACCGCGCAGCGGCCGGACGCGGTGATTCACGCGGCCGCCGTTGTCGGCGTGATTCAGTGCGCGGACATCCCGATCAAGGCCAATCGCGTCAACGTGGAAGGCTCGATCAATCTGTTCGAAGCGATGCGGCTGGCCGGCGTGAAGCGCGTCGTGCACGTCAGCACGGAAGAGACCTACGGCGATTTTCTCGCGCCGACGATCGACGAGGAGCATCCGCAAAAGCCCGTCAGCGTGTATGGCGCGACCAAGCTCGCGGTGGAGCACTACGGCCGCATGTATTCGCGCGATCACGGACTGGAGTGCATCAACGTGCGCACGTGCTGGGTGTACGGTCCGCATCTGCCGCGTCCGCGGGTGCCGCGCACGTTCATCGAAGCCGCGCTGCGCGGCGAGCCGCTGCATGTCGACGACGGCGCGCAGCTCGCGGTCGATCAGGTCTATATCGCCGATACGGTGGCCGGCCTGCTGCTCGCGCTCGACAAGCCGCGGCACCGTTACGACAGCTACAACGTCGCGACGGGCGTGGCGCCGACCATCGCCGATGTCGCCGATGCGGTGAATCGGGCGGTGCCGGGCGCGCGCATCAGCGTCGGCAGCCTCGGCCCATACCGCCACGGCGGCGTGGTGCTGAGCGCGACGAAAGGGGCGCTCGACATCAGCCGGGCGCGCACGGAACTAGGCTACGAGCCGCAATACGATTTGCAGCGCGGCATCGAAGCAACCATCGAGGCAACCCGCGCGGCCTTCGCGCGCGAAGCAGTCACAGGAGATCAACGATGAACGGCAGCAGGCCCCTGGCATTGGTATTCGGCGGCTCGCGCGGCATCGGCGCCGCGTGCGTCGGCGCGCTCGTCAAAAGCGGCACCGATGTCGCATTCACCTACGCGAGTCAGCCGTCCGCGGCACAGGCTGCGCAATCCGACGCGCACGGCACGACGGTACGCGGCTATTGCGTCGACATCCGCGACGCGGCAGCGGTCGATGCGGTGTTCACGCGCGTTCGCGAAGAATTCGGCCGGCCGGTGAACGCGGTGGTCGCGAACGCCGGCATCAACGTGCCTGCCGCGCCCGTCGCCCAGTTTCCCGACGATGCGTTTCGCAGCCTCGTCGAAGTGAATATCGTCGGCGCGTTTCATGTGCTGCGCGCAGCCGCGCGGGAAGTCAGCGACGGCGGCGCGATCGTCGCGCTGACCACATCGCTGGTGCGTCACGCGGTGCCTGGCGTCGGGCCGTATAGCGCGACCAAGGCGGCGGTGGAAAGCCTCGTGCGCTCGATGTCGAAGGAACTCGCCGCGCGCCAGGTGCGCGTGAACGCGGTCGCGCCGGGGCCGGTCGATACCGATCTGTTCCGCGCGGGCAAGACCGAGGAAGCGAAGGCGCGTTCGGCGTCGATGAGTCCGCTCAATCGCATCGGCTTGCCGCACGAGGTGGCGGAAGTCGTTTCGTTCCTGCTGTCGGACAAAGCCTCGTGGGTGGACGGGCAGATCGTCCAGACCAACGGCGGCATGGTATGACCGATCCGGGGCCGCGCAGATGCTGACACCCGATCGCATTCATCCGGGCGCCGACGAAACGGTCGAAGCAACGGTCGACGTGCTCGTGGTCGGCGGTGGCGGCGCGGGACTGGCGGCCGCGATCGAAGCCGCGGAAGCAGGCGCTCGCGTCGTGCTGCTGGAAAAGAACGACGTGCCGGGTGGCTCGACCTCATGGTCGATCGGTTCGGTGAGCGCTTCGCAAACGCCGCATCAACGTGCACAGGGCATCGACGATACGCCGCAAGCGCATTGGGAAGATATGCCCGGTTTCGCCGGCGATCTCGCCGCGCGCGACAACGACGCGTTGCGCCGCGTGTTGTGCGAAGCGATGCCCGACACGTTTCAATGGCTGCTCGACAGCGGCGTGCGCTTCATGGGCCCGATGCCCGAGCCGCCGCATCGCGTGCCGCGTATGCACAACGTGCTGCCGAATTCGCGCTCGTTCATCTATCACCTGACGCGCCGCGCGCAACGCGCGGGCGTCGAAATCCGCGTACGGGCGCGCGTGGTCGACCTCGCGCTGCAAGGCGATGCGGTGAAAGGCGTGCGGTTCGAACAGCACGGCGCGGTGAAGCGCATCGACGCACGCGGCGGCGTGATCCTCGCGGCAGGCGACTTCACCAATAGCCCGGAGCTGAAAGCGCGCTTCATGGGGCCGCAGGAAGCGAAGGTCGCCGCGGTCAACCCGACGGCAACCGGTGACGGTCAGCGCATGGCCGTGCGCTGCGGCGCACGCATCGTCAACGGCGACCTCGCGCTCGGTCCCGAGCTTCGCTTCATCGCGCCCGCGAAGGAGAACTTCGTGCGCCGCCTGCCGCCGTGGCGAACGCTCGCGGCCGTGATGCAATGGTCGATGAAGCATCTGCCCGATGTGATCCTGCGGCCGTTCCTGATGAAATTCCTCACTACCGCGCTTGCACCCGCGCTCACGCTATTCGAAGACGGCGCGATTCTCGTGAACACGCGCGGTGAGCGATTCGGCGATGAAACGGACCGGCCCGCGTATCGTCTGCCGGATCAGCCGGACGGGGTGGGGTATATCGTCATCGACGGACGTATTGCCGAGCGCTATTGCCGCTGGCCGCATTTCATTTCCACCGCGCCTGGCGTCGCGTATGCGTATCTCGCCGATTACAAACGCAATCGTCCGGATGTGTATCGCGAGGCGGGCACGATCGAAGCACTGGCCGCGGCGACCGGCATGGATGCGCAGGCGCTCGCGCGCAGCATCGCGGAAGCGGGCGGGGCGAACTCATTGTCACGCGCGCCGTTTATCGCACTAGGCCCGGTGCGCGCGGTGTTCGTGCATGCGGAGGGCGGCTTGCTGGTCGACACGCGCCATCGCGTGCTCGACGCGAACGACAGGCCGATCGCGGGCCTGTTCGCCGCCGGATCGACGGGACAGGGCGGCTTGCTGCTGAAGGGCCACGGCCATCATCTCGCGTGGGCCTTCGCGTCGGGCCGGCGCGCCGGGCGCTTCGCCGCGCAACTCGCGCTGGAGCGCGGCGGATCGATCACCGGGGCGGCGCTCGCATGAGCCACCGAACGGCGAAATCAGGCCTCGTCGTGCGCCGGGATGTCCTCGAGATCGGCTTCATGCGAGGCTTCGTGCGACGAATCGAAGGCGGAGTCGAGTTCCGGCACTTCGCCCGGAGAAAACATCCGTACCCCTTGCCATTTGCCGTTTTCGATCAACGTACGCGCGACGTGCTTCAGTTCGTCGCGCACGACGGCCGCCGCGAGCGACAGCTTCTCCGGCGCGAGCGCGTACAGGTAATTGCGCCGCACCATCTGCGCGTCCGAGATGCGTACGCAACGCCAATGCTCCGGCGCGTTTTGCAGCGAGTAGACGGCGGCCATCGGCTTGATCGTCGCGCCGAGGCCGTCGGCGACGCAGTGCATCAGCAGCGGCAGCGAATCGAGCTCCGCGATCGCGTCGACGGTCAGATTGACGCGGTCGAATTCCAGCGTGATGCGGCGGCGCAGGCCATGCCCGGGACTCGGCAGGATCAGTGGCAGTTTCGCCAGCTCGGCCAGCGTGATGTCCTCGCGGCCGGGCGCGATCATCGTGCTATGACGGGGCAGGATCACGAACAGCTCTTCCTCGAACAGCGCTTCGACGGTCAGATCGAGCGCGGCGGTCGTGCTGAACAGAATCGCGAGATCGAGTTCGCCAAGGCGCGTCATATGCTCCAGATGGCCCGACAACGCCTCGACGACATTGAGCACGACGCCCGGGTATTTCGCACTCAGATGCTTGATCAGCGGCAGGCCGAGCGCGCACACGGTGGTCGGTGCCATGCCGAGATTGACACGGCCGCTGACGTTCGCATGGTCGCGGCGCGCGACGGAGACGGCCTGATCGAGCTGACGCAGGATGAAGCGCGCGTGGTGGTAAAGCGCCTCGCCGTTGTCGGTCGGCTTCACGCCGCGCGACGAGCGCACCAGCAGCGGTTTGCCGACTTCGTCCTCGAGGCGGGTCATCTGCTGGCTCAGCGCGGGCTGCGCAATGAACAGTTGACGGGAGGCTTTCGACAGGCTGCCACTCTCGACGATCTGCACGAAGTACTTCAACTGACGCATGTCCATACGTAATCCTCGGACGGAACAGGAAACGCTCCGTATGTCTCCTTTATTGGATGTGACCCATGTCGAGTGCAAGCGTGGCTTTTGCAACTGAAGACGAGGCCGAACTGCCGATCGAACTGCGGCAACTGCGCTATTTCGTCCGGGCGGTCGAGTTGGGCAGTATAAGGCGCGCCGCGTCCGAATTGGGAATCGCGCCGGGCACGCTGAGCCAGGATCTCGAGCGGCTCGAAGCGCAACTGGCAACCCGGCTGCTGCAGCGCACGCGCAACGGGCTGATTCCGACCGATGCCGGCGTGGCTTTTCTGCGCCATGCGCAGCTCACGCTGCAGCATGCGGTCAATGCAGTCGAGGCGGCCCGCGAGCCGAGACTGGTCGGCCACGTGAGCGTCGGCCTGCCGCCGAGCACGGCGTCGGTGCTCGGCGTGCCGCTGCTGCTGGCGATGCGCGAGCGTCATCCGGAATTGCGCGTGCACGTCGTTGAAGCACTGTCCGGCCATCTCGCCGCGATGCTCGACGCGCGCCAGCTCGATCTCGCGCTGGTCGCGCGCGGCAATGCCGCACGCCGCTGGCGCGTATCGCCGCTGATCGACGAGCGCGTGTATCTGCTCGGGCGCGCGGATTTGCCGGGTTTTCCGCGGCAAGACAGCGTGAGCCTCGCCGAACTCGGCGATCTGCCGCTCGTGATGCCGAGCGGCTCGCACGGCCTGCGTTCGCTGCTCGATATCGCGTTCGAACGCGCGGGCGTGCAGCCGCGCATCGCGTATGAAATCGACGGCCTCGCGCTGTTGATGGAGGCCGTCGGCGCGGGGCTGGGCGCGACGCTGCAACCGGGCTGCGTGGTGAATCAGGATCCGGGCCGTCGCTTGCGCGCACTGCTGATCGCCGATTCGGACGCGCGGCGCCAGACGATGATCGCGAGCCAGGCCGTCGATGAACTGTCGCCCGCGGCGCTTGCCGCGCGCGTCGTGATTCACGATGTGGCGCGCGAGCTGACGCAAGCCGGGCATTGGCCCGGCACCACGTTTCACGAGCTGAATCCGGGAAGCGAACCGCCATGACCGGTGTGCTCGCGATCGGCGGCGGCAATGGCGCGGCTGTCGGCGCCGGTGTCGCCATTCTTGGTGCTTCAGCGCCCCGGCGTTTGAACCGCCTCCGGCACCTCGATCACCACATCACTCTCCGCAATCGCAACACACGGCAGGATATAACCCTCCGCCTTTTCCTCGCGGCTCACGCCCGGCCATTCAATCGTGTAGCGCACGCGGCCGGCCGTCATCCGGCACAGGCATGTACGGCATGTGCCATTGCGGCATGAGCGCGGCAAACGCAGATTCGCGAAACCGGCGGCTTCGAGAATCGTCAGCGAGTCGGGGGCTTCGAACGAGACGCCGAGCGGTTCGACGCGAACCAGAGGCGGGCGGGTGGAATCGGACATCACAGGCATCGGGAACGGAGTGCGCGACACTTTACACGGATTGGCCGGTGCGTTTATATCGCGCCGCAACATGCACGCAAGTGGTCGGCAAAATCAAGGAAAACCCAGGTAAGGCTTGCGCCTTGGCCGAACTCGTCTAAAGTGAATCAATTCACCTCCGCGCGGCGCGAACTCGCGATTCCGCCGTGGGTGACGGCCCGCGTCGACTGCATGGGACAAGGAGGAAAGGGCGGCGGACGCGACAGGATGCAACCAGCGCGCGCATTACCCGTCGCACCATGCGCGGCACTCTTCCAGGTGACTCCCATGCAGATCCAGTTTCCGAACGAAGCCCCTGAATATTCAGGTCGCGAACTTACTCTGGCGTTTCCGGCGATGATCGACGGACAGAGAGTGGAGTGCATGATCACCGCGGAAGCACTCGAAGACCACTTCGGCGCGGCATCGCCGCGTCTCGAAGACATGGTCGTCGCATTCGACGCTCACCGGCCCCGCATCGAGGCCGCGACGCGCCGTCTGTTGTCGGAAACGCGCGCGCAGTGTCTCGTGCTCAGAAGCGGTTACGTACGCTTTTACGAGGCGAACTGGCGCAACTGATTCGACCGGCGTTCGATGCACCGGCACCGCCCCGGTGCCGCCGCCATCCGCCAGGCGCGGCGACCCGCTCGCTCGCTGCCTTCGGTTCAAAGCCGGCCGCGCCGCGCCGCGCTCAGATGATGCGCCGCAGCGTGCGATCCTTCAAAAGCACGTGATGCGCGATGGCCGCCAGCGCGTGCAGTCCGATCACCCAGTAGAACAGGTTGCCGAGCAACACGTGCGCGTCTTTTAACAGATGCCGCGCGATCGAGTCCGCGCCGATCAGCGTAAAGCTGACACCCGTCCACGCGAGCGTCACCGGATGACCGCCCGCATTGACCATCAACATGCCGAGCAGCGGCTGCGCAAAGATGAACACATACAGCGAGAGATGCGCGCCGCGCGCGAGAAACGCGAGTAGCCGGTTGTTTGCAATTTCCTCCGGCGCGCCGGCCCACAGTCGCCACAGCAGCCGCAGCACCGCCAGCCCGAGCACCAGCGTACCCGCCCAGTAATGCACGCCGGTCCAGAAGACGCGGCTATCGGAGCCGCGCGGGCCGCGTATTTCGATCGCCAGATAGGCTAGGGCGACCAGCAGAAAAATGGCCCAGTGGAAAAATATCGCGGGCCGTGTGTAACGGTCCGCCGCGCGACTATATGAGGACATCGGGGGCTCCTGTGGCCGGGTCAGTCGTTTTTCGAATCACCGGATGATAAACGGTGCCCGAACCGCACGACAGTTTCTCCCCCGCGCCCCGACCTTACTCGCTGCCGAGATAGAAATAGCGGAACAGGAAAATCGCCGCGATGATCCACACCACCAGCTTGACCTGACGCGCCTGGCCGGTCAGCAGCTTCAGTCCCGCGTACGAAATGAAGCCGAACGCGACGCCGTTCGCGATCGAATACGTGAACGGCATCAGCAGCGCGGTCAGCGCGGCCGGCACGACTTCGGTCGCGTCGTCCCACGGCAGGTCGACCAGTTCGCGCAGCATCAGGCACGACACGTAGAGCAGCGCGGGCGCGGTCGCGTACGGCGGCACGACTTCGGCGAGCGGCGCGAAAAACAGCGCGGCGATGAACAGCACGGCAACGGTGATCGCGGTCACGCCGGTGCGGCCGCCGGCCTGCACGCCAGACGCGCTTTCGATATACGCGGTCGTCGACGACGTACCGAGCATCGAGCCGGCAAGGATTGCGGTGCTATCGGCGAGCAGCGCGCGGTTCAGCCGGTGCATCTTGCCTTCGACGAGCAGCCCCGCGCGGTTCGCGACGCCCATCAGCGTGCCGGTCGCGTCGAACAGCTCGACGAGGAAGAACACCAGCACGACGTTCAGCACGCCGGTCGACAGCGCGCTGCGGATGTCGAGCTGCAACAGCGTCGGCGCGATCGACGGCGGCGCCGAGACGATGCCGTGAAACGCGTTGCCGCCAAAGAAGAAGCTCAGAATCGTCACGCCGACGATGCCAATCAGGATCGCGCCGCGCACGCGCAGATAGTCGAGCGTGACGATGCCGAAAAAGCCGATCGCGGCGAGCACGACATGCGGATCGTGCAGATTGCCGAGCGTGACGAGCGTGGCCGGATTGCCGACCACGATGCCGGCCGACTTCAGCGAAATGATCGCGAGAAAGAGGCCGATACCGCCGGTGATCGCAATCCGGATCGAATGCGGAATGCCCTTGACGATCACCTCGCGCACGCGAAACAGCGTGACGATCAGGAACAGGCAGCCGGAGATGAACACCGCGCCGAGCGCCGCCTCCCACGTATAGCCCATGCCCTTGACCACCGTGTACGCGAAGTACGCGTTCAGGCCCATGCCGGGCGCGAGCGCGATCGGGTAGTTCGCGTACAGACCCATGATCAGCGACGCGAGCGCGGCCACGAGGCAGGTCGCGACGAACACCGCACCCTTCGGCATGCCGGCGTCGCCGAGAATCGCCGGGTTCACGAAGATGATGTAAGCCATCGTCAGGAAGGTGGTGACGCCCGCGAGCACTTCGGTGCGCAGGTTGGTGCCGGCGGCGTCGAAGCCGAAGTAGCGTTTGATCGAGTCCATGGAGCGGGTCTTTTCTCTCTTGTCGGTCAGGGAATGTGTTTTTGTGTGTGAGGCGCTCGAAGCGTGGCATGCCGCCAACGCGCGCGGCGGCGAGTAGCGCCATTACGGCGGAATTGTAAACACGAATAACCCGGCTTCGGCGCTCGTGGCGGCTTCGGCGGCGCGTTAGGGCCCGTCAGACGAGTGGTTTGCCGGCACAGTGTGGCGCCGGCGCATCACTGTCGCGGCGCGTGCCGCGCGAGCCAGCGGTCCAGCTCGCCCGCGAAGGTCTTGCCGTCGCGCGGGCTGAAGGCGGACGGGCCGCCCGTATCGACGCCGCTCGAGCGCAACTGGTCGAGGATCGAGCGCATCCGCAGGCGTTCTTCGATCGTGCCGGGCGTGAACCAGTTGCCGCGCGGGTCGAGCGCGTGCGCGTTTTTTTCCAGCACCGCGGCGGCGAGCGGGATGTCGGCGGTAATCACGAGATCGCCGGCCGCAACCCGTTCGACGATCAGCTGATCGGCGGCATCGAAACCGGCCGGTACCTGGATCGCGCGGATCAACGGCGATGGCGGCACGCGCAGAAACGTATTGGCGACCAAGGTCAGCGGCACGCCGGTGCGGCGCGCGGCGCGGTAGAGCATGTCCTTGACGACGGCCGGGCAGGCGTCGGCATCGACCCAGATTGGCATGGTGCGGGTTCCGGCCGCGGCGCGGCGGCGTGGGTATCGAAGCGGCGGATGATACCGCGTGCGCCGCGCCACGGGCGGGTTTATCGCGAGCGACGGAGTGGTCGGGCAAACGGTGCCCGTCCCGTCCGCCAGCTGTCCGCTGGGGATGGGAATCGGGCTACTGCTAAAGCAACTGCGCAGCAACCGCTCGGCAACCGCTTACTGCACGGCCGTCTGCCCCTGCTGCCGCAGCGCGCGCCGCTCGGCGACGATGCGCCCGGCGATCTGCGCATTGATCGGATAGTCGATCGTGTCTTGCGGATCGTAGCCGGCGTCGAGCCATTCGATCAGGTCGGCGCGGACCTGGGCGCGCGTTTTCGGCGCGTAAGGGCTGATGGTTTGCGCAAACGCGGTGCTGATACCTACGGCGGCCAGCAGCGCGCCGAGTCCAAGGCGGGAAAACATCTTCATGGCAGGCTCCTCGGGAGAGGTGAAAAAAAGCCGGGCGTTGTTGGTTCTCCGGCTCATGCCTCGTAATACCGCGGTAAGCAATGAGTTATTTCATCCGGCTGCATTAAATCGTTCGACACCGTATGGGGTTTTCGCTTTGCGATGTCATGGCACCGAAGGCTTGCTGAATCGGTCCATCACCGCATTCAACAGTTCGATCGGCAGCGGAAACACGATCGTCGAATTCTTGTCGGCGGCGATCGTCGTCAGCGTTTGCAGGTAGCGCAGCTGCATCGCCTGCGGTTGTTGCGCGAGCGTCTGCGCGGCTTCGAGCAATTGCCGCGACGCCTGCAATTCGCCTTCCGCGTGAATCACCTTTGCGCGCCGCTCGCGCTCCGCTTCGGCCTGGCGAGCGATCGCGCGAATCATCGTTTCGTTGATGTCGACGTGCTTGATTTCGACGATCGATACCTTGATGCCCCACGCGTCGGTCTGCGCATCGAGCACCTTCTGGATGTCGGCGTTCAGCTGTTCGCGCTCGGACAGCAGCTGGTCGAGATCGTGTTTGCCGAGCACCGCGCGCAGCGTGGTCTGCGATAGCTGACTGGTCGCCTCGAAGTATTTGGCCACCTGAATCACGGCCTTTTCCGGATCGACGACGCGGAAGTACACGACCGCGTTGACCTTGACCGACACGTTGTCGCGCGTAATCACGTCCTGCGGCGGCACGTCGAACACGACGGTGCGCAGATCCATGCGCACCGCCTGCTGCACGACCGGGATGATCAGCACGAGCCCCGGCCCCTTGACCTTCCAGAAGCGCCCGAGCATGAACACGACGCCGCGTTCGTACTCGCGAAAGATCCGCACCGACGAGGCAATCAGCGCGGCCACGAGCAGGATCAGGATGCTGCTGAAGCCGAATGTGAAACCGATCATGAGCGTTCTCCTTGTGATGTGCCCGGCGCGCCGACCGCCGCACTGAGCGGCGCAATGGGCACCACGGTCAGCGTCAGGCCGTGGCGCGCGGTCACGCGCACGCGCTCGCCCGCCGCGGCCGGCGTCGTGCTCGCTACCCGCCAGCGCTCGCCGTGCACGCGCGCCCAGCCGGCCAGCAGGCCGCCCGCTGGGTTCTCCGGCAGCAAGCCGTCGTCCAGCACCACGCCGACGCAGCCGATCAGCGCCTCCGAGCCGGTCACGACCGGCCGCCGCCGCGCGCGCAGCGCGAGCCGCGAGACGCCGAGCACGAACGCGACGCTGAACACGACCACCGCCGCGATCAGCGGCAGCGGAATGCCGTAGCCGGGCACGTCGGTGTCCATCAGCATCATTGCGCCGATCACGAACGCGACCACGCCGCCGAAGCCGAGCGAGCCGAAGGTCGGCAGGAACGCCTCGCCGATCAGGAACGCGATACCGAGAAAGATCAGCCCGAGGCCGACGTAGCTGACGGGCAGCATCTGCATCGCGAACAGGCCGAGCAGCAGACTGATCGCGCCGACCACGCCGGGCAGCACGAAACCGGGATTCGAGAACTCGAAGAACAGGCCGTACATGCCGAGCATCAGCAGGATCAGCGCGACGCTCGGGTCGGTGATCACCGCGAGGAAGCGGCTGCGCCAGTCGGGCTCCAGCGTGATCAGCGGCGCGTGCGCGGTGTGCAGCGTGACGCTGCCGGCGGTCGTCGTGACCGTGCGGCCGTCGACCCGGCGCAGCAGATCGGGCACGTCGCGCGCGACCACGTCGACGACGTGCTGCGTCAGCGCTTCCTCGTCGGACAGGCTCACCGCCTCGCGGACTGCCCGCTCGGCCCAGTCGGCATTGCGCCCGCGCATCTGCGCGAGGCCGCGGATATAGGCGGCCGCGTCGTGAACCTGCTTGCGCATTTCGGTCGATTGGGTGTCGAGCGGCAGCGCGCTCGCGGCACCGGGAGTGGCAGCCGAAGACGCGGAGGTGTCGGAGCCGGAAGCGGTGGCCGTACCCGTACCCGACGCGGAACCGGCCGCGTTGCCGGGCAACGTGCGCATATCCGGCAGCCCCGGCGTTGCGCCGCTGTTGCCGCCACCGCCGCCAGGCTGTTCGGGGCCGCCGATTCCCATCTGGATCGGCGTCGCGGCGCCGAGATTCGTACCCGGCGCCATCGCCGCGATATGGCTGGCGTAGACGATGTAGGTGCCGGCGCTCGCGGCGCGCGCGCCGCTCGGTGCGATGAAGGTCGCGACCGGCACCGGCGAGCCGAGGATCGCCTTGATGATCTGCCGCATCGACGTGTCGAGCCCGCCCGGCGTATCGAGTTGCAGCACCGCGAGCTGCGCGTGCTGATTCGCCGCGCGTTGCAAGCCCCTGACGATGAAATCGGCGCTGCCCGGCCCGATTGCGCCGTTCACCGGAATCACGACGACGCTGTTCGCGGTCGCGGCCGCGACACGGGCCGCGGCGTTGGCGATGGTCGCCGCGCTCGCCGCCCGCCACGGCGTGACCGATTCGCGCGCCGCGAAGCCAAATGCCAACAGCATGCCGAGCACGGCGATGCCGCGCATCAAAAGGCCCACGATGCCGCCGCGGATAAGCGGTCGGCGCGGACCGGACTGCCGGAGCGGAAGACGCGGAATCGTGTTCATCGCTGGCGGCCGCCGTGCCTGCCGGGTGAGGCCGGTAAGCGCGGGCCGACACCTCGATCAAGGCTGGCCGGTTGCCGCTTAAAGCTTAGTCCGATTCCGCGCGGCGCGTGAGATCGGGCGCGGTGGTCCGCACGCTTTGCGCGCTTCGCGCCGGCCGATAGTCGGCCGGACGCATGCCGGTCCATTTGTGGAATGCGCGGTGAAACGCGCTCGGCTCCGCGAAGCCGACCATGTTCGCGATATCGGCGATCGTGCGGTTGGTGCGCTGCAGTTCGGCGATCGCGATATCGCGCCGCAGTGCGTCCTTGATCGACTGATAGGTATGGCCTTCCTGCTTCAGATAGCGGCGCATCGTCGCTTCGGCGACATGCAGGCGCGCGGCCATCTGATCGGAGCCGGGCCAGTTCGACATCGGCAGCGCGCGCAGCGTCTTGCGTACGCGCGCGGCGAGCGAGCCCGGATTGCGGTATTTGATGATGAAGCTGCCGGGCGCGTCGCGCAGAAACGTGCGTGCCGAGCGCGCGGTTTGAATCACCGGCAGTTCGAGAAACGCGGGATCGAGATCGACGTACGACTCGGGCGCGTCGAAATGCATCTGTTCGCAGAACATCAGCCGGTATTCGTGCGCGTCGGGCGGCGCCGCGCAGCGAAAGCGCGCCTCGAACAACGGAATGCGCCGTCCGACCAGCCAGCACACGAGCCCGTAGATGAGGATGAAATACGTCGCGTACGCGAACATCTTCGGGGCCGGCGTGCCCGCGCGTTCGACGAATCTGACGCGCACGTGCGCCGTGCCGGTTCGCGTGTCGGCGGCCGCGGGCGTTTCGATCGTCGCGCCGAGATCATCGAGCACGAGCCGCATGAAGCCGACCGCGCGCGTCAGTGCCTGCGCGCCGTTGCGCGCGCCGAGCGCCATTTGCGTCATCGCGATGAAGCTGCCGCTTTTCATCGGATGCGAGTCCTGGCCGAAGAATTCATCGTCGAGCGCGCGCGCGATGCCGGCCCACAGCGCGCCGTATTGTGTGGACGACACGCGGCTTTTCGGCGACGCGAGCAGCGGCGCGGCGATGCCGGCGGCTTCGGCGAGCGGCCGCGCATCGAGGCCGCGTGCCTTCGCGAGTGCGAGCGTTTCCTCGACCAGACTGACGGAAATGGTGCCTTTGTCGTTTTTCATCATGCAGTGGGTAATCTGGCAAAAGCGCTCAGCAGCGTGCCACGGATAATCTACCGGAGGCCTGAAATGACGATATGTCGCGCACGCAGATGTTAGCAGTATGGCAAATGCGCTCACGAAGATTGAGCGCAGTGAGCATCGAGTGCGACGGGCCGCTTGCCTACACTTGCGCTCAGGCGGTCGGCAGTCGAGCGGCGCTGCGATCCAGCGCCGCTTTTCGCCTGGCCAACTCGTCCGGTCTCTTCGCCCAGGCTCTTTGCTCGATCGCCTGCTCACTACAGGACGCAGTCATGGACAGCTTCTACACCGACGAACAACGGATGATCCGCGACGCCGCGCGCGACTTTGCCACCGAATGTCTCGCGCCGTATGCGTCGCAATGGGATCGCGATGCGCAGTTGCCCGCCGGCGTGGTCGCCCAACTGGGCGAGCTGGGTTTTCTCGGCATGATGGTGCCGTCCGAATGGGGCGGCTCGTACACCGACTACGTCGCCTATGCGCTCGCGCTGGAGGAAATCGCGGCCGGCTGCGCGGCCTGCGCGACGCTGATGAGCGTGCACAACTCGGTCGGCTGCGCGCCGATCCTGAACTTCGGCAGCGCCGCGCAGAAAGACCGCTATCTGCGCGAGCTGGCGAGCGGCCGCACGATCGGCGCGTTCTGCTTGACCGAGCCGCAGGCGGGCTCCGAGGCGAACAATCTGCGCACCCGCGCGGTACTGCGCGATGGCCAATGGATTCTGAACGGCAGCAAGCAATTCGTGACCAACGGCGCGCGCGCGGGCCTCGCGATCGTGTTCGCGGTTACTGATCCCGAGCGCGGCAAGCGCGGCCTGTCCGCGTTCATCGTACCGACCGGCACGCCGGGTTTCGACGTCGGCCGGCCGGAGCACAAGCTGGGCATCCGCGCGTCCGACACCTGTCCGATTTCGCTGGTCGACTGCGCGGTGCCCGAAGCCAATCTGCTCGGCGAGCCGGGCGAGGGGCTGCGCATCGCGCTGTCGAATCTGGAGGGCGGGCGTATCGGCATCGCCGCGCAGGCGGTCGGCATCGCGCGGGCTGCATTCGATGCGGCGCGCCGCTATGCGAGCGAGCGCGAGCAGTTCGGCAAGCCGCTGAAGGACCATCAGACGATCGCGAACATGCTGGCCGATATGGCGACGCGCCTGAATGCCGCGCGCCTGCTCGTGCATCACGCGGCTCGGCTGCGTTCGGCCGGGCGGCCGTGTCTGTCGGAGGCATCGCAGGCGAAGCTGTTTGCGTCCGAACTGGCCGAGGAAATCTGTTCGAACGCAATCCAGATTCATGGCGGCTATGGTTATCTGGAGGACTACGCGGTGGAGCGCCACTATCGCGATGCACGCATTACGCAGATCTACGAAGGCACGAGCGAGGTGCAGCGGATGGTGATTGCGCGGCATGTTTGAAGCAGGCGTTTGAGCGCACAATAGCCGGGCCGTTGATGCTTCGCGCCGCGCGCTTCACAGGCAATTGAGAAAAACGAGCGCACAGCGCCGACCGCGAAAAAACGATATGGGACAGGAGACGACGATGACTGCAGCGAAAGCCTTTCTCGAAGCGCGCGATCTGCTAGTGCGCCATCGGACCGACTATGACCGCGCCTATCGCGAGTTCGCGTGGCCGGCGCTCGATGAGTTCAACTGGGCGCTCGACTACTTCGATGCGATCGCGCGCGACAACCACAACCCGGCGCTGTGGATCGTCGACGACCCGGCGAGCGACGGTCTGCGGCTGTCCTACGCACAGATGTCCGAGCGCTCGTCGCGGATGGCGAACTTCCTGCGCGGCGCCGGTGTGGGCCGTGGCGACCGCGTGCTGCTGATGCTGCCGAACCGCGTCGAACTCTGGGACGTGATGCTCGCCGCGATGAAGCTCGGCGCGATCGTGCTGCCCGCCACCACGCAACTGTCCGCCGACGACGTGCGCGATCGTGTGCAGATCGGCGGCGCGAAATTCGCGGTTGTCGATAGCGCGGAACTCGGCAAATTCGATACGCTCGACGTGCCGCTGACGCGCTTCTCGGCCGGCGCGCCGCGCGAAGGCTGGATCGACCTCGCCGCCGCTTACGACGCATCGCCGCAATTCACGCCCGATGGCGTCACGCGCGCCACCGATCCGCTGCTGCTGTACTTCACCTCCGGCACGACATCGAAGCCGAAGCTCGTCGAGCACACGCATCAAAGCTATCCGGTCGGGCATCTGTCGACGATGTACTGGGTCGGCCTGCAGCCCGGCGATATCCACTGGAACATCAGTTCGCCGGGCTGGGCCAAGCACGCGTGGAGCTGCTTCTACGCGCCGTGGAACGCGCAGGCCTGCGTGTTCGTGTACAACTTCGCGCGCTTCGCGCCGAAAGATACGCTCGCCGCGCTGGTGCGTTTCAACGTGACCACGCTGTGCGCGCCGCCGACCGTGTGGCGCATGCTGGTGCAGGAGCATCTGAACGACTATCCGGTCAAGCTGCGCGAGATCGTCGGCGCGGGCGAACCGCTGAATCCGGAGATCATCGAGCGGGTCAGGCAGGCATGGGGCATCACGATTCGCGACGGCTTCGGCCAGACCGAAACCACCTGCCAGATCGGCAATTCACCGGGCCAGCCGGTCGTGCCCGGCTCGATGGGGCGTCCGCTGCCGGGCTACAAGGTGGAGCTGATCGATGCCGACGATCAGCCGGTCAGCGAAGGCGAAATCGCGCTGCCGCTGGCCGAACGCTCGCTCGGTCTGATGACTGGCTATGCGAACAACCCGAACGCGACCGCGCAGGCGATGCGCAACGGCTTCTATCGCACGTCGGATGTCGCGCTGCGCCGCGACGATGGCTACTACGTGTACGTCGGCCGCTCGGACGACGTGTTCAAGTCGTCCGATTACCGGCTGAGTCCGTTCGAACTCGAAAGCGTGCTGATCGAACACGAGGCGATCGGCGAGGCGGCGGTCGTGCCGAGTCCCGACGCGGTGCGGCTGTCGGTGCCGAAGGCGTTCGTCACCGTGCGGCAGGGCTACGAGGCCGGGCCCGAACTGGCGTGCGCGGTGTTCGCGTTCTCGCGCGAAAAACTCGCGCCGTACAAGCGGATTCGCCGCCTGCAATTCAGCGAATTGCCGAAGACGATCTCCGGCAAGATCCGCCGCGTCGAATTGCGGCGCCGTGAACTGGAGCGCACGGCCGAGCCCGCGCGCCTGACCGATGAGTACTGGGAAGAGGATTTTCCTGAGCTGCGTTAAGTGCGCGCAGCAAGCGCCTTCGTTTTATTGCCACGCCCCGGTTTGAACGGATTGCGTTGAATTCGCGGCTTGAATTCGCGACCTAAATTCAACGCGGTGGGGCGTTGTCGTTCCTTTTTCATCACTGTCCGGCCGCCGCGCGGCCATCGCCCTGGAGTTTCAGCATGAGCGCAATTGCTTCGAACGAGACCCGCCGCGACGTCACGAGCGTCCGGTTGCTGATCAACGGAGAGTTCGTCGAATCGAAGACGACCGAGTGGCGCGATATCGTGAACCCGGCTACCCAGGCCGTGCTCGCGCGCGTGCCGTTCGCGACCGCCGCCGAAGTCGACGAAGCGGTGCGCAGCGCGCAGGCCGCGTTCAAAACGTGGAAGGACACGCCGATCGGCGCGCGCATGCGCATCATGCTGAAGTACCAGGCGCTGATTCGCGAGCATATGCCGCGCATCGCGAAGACGCTGTCCGCCGAACAGGGCAAGACGATTCCGGACGCCGAGGGCGATATCTTCCGCGGTCTCGAAGTGGTCGAGCATGCGTGCTCGATCGGTACGTTGCAGCAGGGCGAATTCGCCGAGAACGTCGCCGGTGGCGTCGATACCTACACGCTGCGTCAGCCGCTCGGCGTGTGCGCCGGCATCACGCCGTTCAATTTCCCCGCGATGATCCCGCTGTGGATGTTCCCGATGGCGCTCGTCTGCGGCAACACGTTCGTGCTGAAGCCTTCGGAGCAGGATCCGCTATCGACGATGGAGCTGGTCGAACTCGCGCTCGAAGCCGGCGTGCCGAAGGGCGTGCTGAACGTCGTGCACGGCGGCAAGGAAGTCGTCGACGCGCTCTGCACGCATGAACTGGTGAAGGCGATTTCGTTCGTCGGCTCGACGGCGGTCGGCACGCACGTGTATCGACTCGGCAGCGAACACGGCAAGCGCGTGCAATCGATGATGGGCGCGAAAAATCATGCGGTCGTGCTGCCCGACGCGAATCGCGAGCAGACGTTGAACGCACTGACCGGCGCGTCATTCGGCGCGGCCGGTCAGCGCTGCATGGCGACCTCGGTGGCGGTGCTGGTCGGCGCCGCGCGTGAATGGCTGCCCGATCTGGTCGCGAAGGCGAAGACGCTGAAAGTCAACGCGGGCAACGAGCCGGGCACCGATGTCGGACCGGTCGTGTCGCGCGCGGCGAAGCAACGCATTCTGGGTTTGATCGACGCGGGCGTGAAGGAGGGCGCGACGCTTGCGCTCGATGGCCGCGGCGTGAATGTGCCCGGCTACGAGCAGGGCAACTTTATCGGCCCGACGGTGTTCGCGGATGTGACGACCGACATGGAAATCTACCGCACCGAAATCTTCGGGCCGGTGCTGGTGGTGCTGAGCGTCGACACGCTCGACGACGCGATCGCGCTCGTGAACCGCAATCCGTTCGGCAACGGCGTTGGGCTGTTCACGCAAAGCGGCGCGGCGGCGCGCAGATTCCAGAGCGAGATCGATATCGGCCAGGTCGGCATCAACATTCCGATTCCGGTGCCGGTGCCGTTTTTCAGCTTCACCGGTTCGCGCGGATCGAAGCTCGGCGATCTCGGCCCGTACGGCAAGCAGGTCGTGCAGTTCTATACGCAGACCAAGACGGTCACCGCGCGCTGGTTCGACGACGATACCGTGAACGACGGTGTCAACACGACGATCCGTTTGCGTTGAGCCCGACCGCCAAACCGGAGATTGCACGATGAAAATTGGCTTTATCGGACTCGGCAACATGGGCGCGCCGATGGCGCTGAACCTGCTGAAAGCGGGCCACGCGCTCAACGTGTTCGACCTGAGCGAGCAGGCAGTGCGCACGCTCGTCGACGCGGGCGCGCACGCCGCCGGCTCGCCGCAAGCGGCCGCCAGCGACGTCGAATGCGTGATCACGATGCTGCCCGCCGCGGCTCACGTGCGCAGCGTGCTAACGGCCGACGACGGCATCCTCGCCGGCATTGCGAAGGGCGTGCCGATCATCGATTCAAGCACGATCCATCCGGCAAGCGTCAAAGCGTTTGCCGAACTCGCGGCGCGCCACGGCAACAGCTTCGTCGACGCGCCGGTATCCGGCGGCACCGGCGGCGCGGTCGCCGGCACGCTGACGTTCATGGTCGGCGGCAGCGCGAGCGCGTACGAGCAGGCGAAACAGGTGCTGGCGGCGATGGGCCGGAACATCGTGCATTGCGGCGATACCGGCACCGGCCAGGTCGCGAAGATCTGCAACAACCTGGTGCTCGGCATTTCGATGGCGGGCGTCGCGGAAGCGATGTCGCTCGGCGAAGCGCTCGGTATCGATACGAAGGTGCTCGGCGGCATCATCAATACGTCGACCGGGCGCTGCTGGAGTTCGGACACCTATAACCCGATGCCGGGCGTGATCGACACCGCGCCGTCGTCGCGCGGTTATACCGGCGGCTTCGGCACGGACCTGATGCTGAAAGACCTCGGCCTCGCCACCGATGCCGCGCGCGGCGTGCGTCAGCCGGTCTATCTCGGCGCGCTCGCGCAACAGCTGTATCAGACGATGAGCACGCACGGCGCGGGGCGGCTGGACTTCTCGGCGGTGATCAAGCTGTACCGCCAATCGGATCGCAGCGGTAATGAAGGAGGCAAACAATGATCGAACTCGACTACCTGCACGATGGCGCGGTTGCGCTGCTGACGCTGAAGCGGCCGCCCGCCAATGCGTTCACGCCGGATGGACTGTTGCAACTGCAACAGACGATCGAGCGGCTGAATGCCGAAGCGCGGGTACGCGCGATCGTCGTGACCGGCGACGGCCCGAAGTTTTTCAGCGCGGGCGCGGATCTGAACGCGTTCGCGGATGGCAATCGCGAACTCGCGCGCGCCGCGGCGTCGCGCTTCGGTGCCGCGTTCGAAACGCTGCAGAACGCACGGCCCGTCGTGATCGCGGCGATCAACGGCTACGCGATGGGCGGCGGTCTCGAATGCGCGCTCGCGTGCGATATCCGCATCGCCGAGCAGCATGCGGTGATGGCGTTGCCCGAGACCGCGGTCGGTCTGCTGCCGTGCGGCTGCGGCACGCAAACCTTGCCCTGGCTGGTCGGCGAAGGCTGGGCCAAGCGGATGATCCTGACCGGCGAACGCGTCGATGCGGCCACCGCGCTGCGCATCGGGCTGATCGAGGAAGTCGTGGAGCGTGGCGCGGCGCGCGAAGCCGCGTTGGCGATGGCGCAGCGCGTGACCGGCTCGAGTCCGCAGGCGGTGAGCTTCAGCAAGACGCTGATTCATCAGGCGCGCCAAGGCGTGCCGCGCTCTGCGGCGCTCGCGCTCGAACGCGAACGTTTTGTCGATCTGTTCGACGGCGCCGATCAGCGCGAGGGCGTCAATGCGTTCCTCGAAAAACGCGCGCCGCGCTGGCAGACGGAGGTCGGCGAGGAGAGGCATCGATGAGTGCCGTGCCGAACGCGATACCCAATGCCCCACGTGACACAAGCCGCCGTGTTAACGCGCAAGCCGAAGCCGAGATCCTGTTTCGCGTCGTCAACCGCGTCGCGATCGTCACGCTGAACCGGCCGGCCGCGCTCAACGCGTTGTCGCACGCGATGGTGCGCGAGCTCGCGGTGCTGCTCGAACATTGCCGCAACGACGGCGGCATCGTCGCGCTGGTGCTGAAAGGCGCCGGCGACAAGGGCTTTTGCGCGGGCGGCGACGTGCGCGAGGTGGATCGGCTCGCGGCCGCCGGTGACCCGCGCTGGCTCGCGTTCTTCGTCGATGAATACCGGCTCGACTATGCGCTGCACACGTTTCCAAAACCGGTGGTCGCGCTGCTCGATGGCATCGCGATGGGCGGCGGCATGGGCCTGGGTCAGGCGGCGCGGCTGCGCATCGTCACGGAGCGCAGCCGCATCGCGATGCCGGAGACGCGTATCGGCTTCGTGCCCGATGTCGGCGCGAGCCATTTCCTGAGCGTGATGCCGGCGGAACTCGCGCTGTATGTCGGCATGACCGGCGCGACGCTGTCCGGCGCGGATGCGCTGCGGCTGCAACTGGCCGACCTGTGCGTGCCGGCCGACTGGCTCGCGAGCTTCGACGAGCGTCTGCAGCGCATGCCGCACGACGGCGAGCCGCTCGCTGCCTTGCGCGCGGTGTTCGAGCCGCCGTGCAACATCGTGCCGCATGCGCCGCTCGAATCGTTGACGCCGCTGATCATGCGGCACTTCGACCGGCGCTCGGGCGTCGAGCGGATCGTCGCGACGCTGCGCCAGGACCTCGAACGCGAGCCGCGGCGCGAGGCGCGTCAATGGCTGCAGGCGACCTGCGACGCGCTCACCAGTTTGTCGCCGACGATGCTGCATGTCACCCGCGAAGCGTTGTTGCGCGGCCGGCAGATGACGCTCGCCGAGTGCTTCCGCATGGAACTCGGCATCGTCAAGCGTGCGATCGACGAGGGCGATTTCCGCGAAGGCGTGCGCGCGCAACTGATCGACAAGGACCGTCAGCCGCGCTGGTCGCCCGCGACGCTGGCCGAGGTGCGGCCCGAGCGCGTGCGGCATTTCCTTGCGTCGCCGTGGACGGACGGCGCGCATCCGCTGGCGGGGCTGGGTGCTGGGCAGCGGTGACGCGCGCGGCGGGTGTTGCACGCGTTTTCGGCCCGTTTCGATCGGGCACCGATGGTGAGGCGATGGCAGAAAGGTGATCGCGGAAGCGCGCCCGGCGCAAGCACCGGGCAGCAGGCATTGGCGGTACACAGATGCATGGCGCGGGCACGGTGCCGGGAACGGTACGTGCTACGACTGTGAGGTTGCATAGGCGCGGAACCGCAGCACGCGAGGCGGTCCGCGCGATGACGCGGCGCGTCGCGTCGTCCGTTTGCTGTTTCGTTGCAACATCAGCAGGCAACTCCACAGCCAAACTCACCAGGAAAGCGCCATGGACAAGAATCGGATTGAAGGGACCGCGAAGGAACTGAAAGGCTCGGTCAAGGAAGCGATCGGTAAAGTGACCCACAACCGCGCCAAACAGGCCGAAGGGGCGGCTGAAAAACTCGCCGGCAGGATGCAGACCAAAGTCGGGGAGGCGGCCGACGCGGTGCGCGAGCGTCTGAAGCGGTAAGTTTTTTCCACTGCCTCGGACGCGTCACCTCGGGCGCGTATATACCCCCGTATCAGGCCGATATCACCCCGATATCCGTGGCGCGTTTCGGCCACCGGCTCGCATCATCCATTCGAGGAAACTCCATGCTGGGATTCGAAGTCGGCACGGCCAGGAAAGTCTGGACCGCGTCGCTGATCGCGCTGTTGTTCTTCATCATCTATGTCGCGTCGACCACGGTGCTCGTCGTCGTATTCGCGGTGTTCTTCAGCTACCTGATCTATCCGATGGTCGAACTCGTCGAGCGCGTGCGGCCGCGGCGCGTGCCGCGCGTTGCGTCGATCGCGCTGGTGTTCGTCGTCGTGGTCGCGCTGATCGCAGTGGTCGGCTCGCTGTTCGGCGTGCAGTTGCAGGATCAGGCAACGCATCTGCTCACGCAATTGCCGACGCTGATGCGCACCGATGTGCCGAACCGCTTGCCGTTGCCGCATTTTCTCGAACCGCTGCGCGAGCGGATCGTCGATTTCGTGCGCGGCCAGATCGAGACGGGTTCCGACAAGGCCGTGCCGATGGCGCGCAGTCTCGGGCTCGGCGTCGTGCACGCGGCGAGCAATCTGATCTATCTGGTGCTGATTCCGATCCTGAGCTTCCTGCTGATCAAGGATGGCGCGCAGATGCGCGACGCGTTTCTCGCGCTGCTGTCGAAGCGGCATCGGCGGCTGTGGAGCGATATCGTCGACGATCTGAACGTGCTGCTGTCGAAGTACGTGCGCGCGCTGCTGATTCTGTCGCTCGCGACGCTGTTCTGCTACGGCGTCGCGTTTTCGCTGCTCGGCATGCCGTATGCGTTTCTGCTGGCGGTCAGCGCGGGGCTGCTCGAATTCGTGCCGTTCGCCGGGCCGCTCGCGGCGGTCGCGATCACGCTGGTGGTCGCCGCGTTCAGCGGCTTTCCGCACTGGGCGATCCTGCTGGTTTTCATCGGGCTATACCGGCTGTTCCAGGACTACGTGCTCAATCCGTATCTGATGAGCGAGGGCGTCGAAGTCAGTCCGTTCCTGGTGATCGTCGGTTTGCTCGCCGGCGATCAGCTCGGCGGCGTCGCGGGGATTTTTCTCGCGGTGCCGGTGATCGCAACGCTGAAGATCGTGATCGGCCGCGCGCGGGTGTTTTATTCGGCATCGCACGCCGAGGGTGAGGCCGCGCGGCGGGCGTTGACGGGGGAGATGGACGAGCGGGAGTGATGGTGAATGAGGGCGAGTAAGGGCGAACGAGGGCGCGGCGACGCGGATGTTCGCGGTGTTCGCGCTCGAAGCGGACGCCGGAGCGCTGAATCGCCGGACCGCCGGACCGCCGGATCGCCGGATCGCCGGGCCGCCGGGCCGCCGCAAAACGCATACAGATAGGGCATACACGCATACGGATAGGGCATAGGGATCAGGCATACTTCGGCGCCGCCGCGATCAGAATAAACAGCCGCTCGACGTCCAGCTACGGATGCTTTGGTGCGGTTACAACGGCAACGGTCTGCCGGTTCGATGCGCACTGGGAAAACGCAGGACGCGACTCCCGCCGCGCCGCCGCTTTGTATATGATCGTCGCGAATGCCCGCTTTTTGCGGTCGGCAAAACCGCTATCCGTCTGGAATGCCATGAGCGACACGACTCAGCCACCGTTTTCCGTTCTGTTCGTCGACGACGAGGAGATGTCGCGCAACCATTTCGCCCGCGCGATTCGCGCCGACTACTGCGTACACGTCGCGCAAAGCGCCGATGAGGCGATCGAAGTGCTCGGCCAGTACGGCGCCGAGATCGCCGTGCTCGTCACCGACTACCGGATGCCGGGCCGCGACGGCGACGACCTGCTGCGCCAGGTCGCGCACGAATATCCGCAGATCGTGCGCATCCTCGTCACCGCGTATGCCGACAAGGACATGCTGCTGCAAACGGTCAATACCGGTGATGTTTTTCGCATACTCGAAAAGCCGTTGCGTACGGACAAGGTGCGCGAGGTGCTGCAACTCGCGATCGCACGCTATGCGGAGCGTGAAACCCGTCAACAGCGGCTGCTGGCGATGGACGAAACGCTCGCCTTCCTCGCGCACGAACTGAACACGCCGCTTGCGGCCATTTCGCTGTTCGCGCGCTCAGTCGAGAACGACGTTGCCGAACAGTACGATCCGGGCCGGCAAAAGGACATCGGCGACGCGGCGCGCTCGATGCTCAATAACGCGCAGTATTGCCTGACGCTGATCTCGTCGTTCTGGGCCACCGTGCATAAGAGCGGCGGCCAGCAGTCGGTCGCGGAGGCGGGCGCCCGCGAGGTCAAGGCGACGCGGCTGGTGGCGTCGCTGCTCGATACCTATCCGTTCGTCGGCGCGCAGCGCGACTGGATTCGGGTCGACGTGCAGGGCGATTTCGTCGTGCGCGCGATGCCCAATTGCGTCGCGCTCGTGTTGTCGTCGCTGTTGTCCAATGCGCTGCGCGCGCTTGGTGATATGCCGGCGCCGTCGCTATGGCTCGAAGTGACGGACAGTCCCGAACCGGAGATCCGGATTCGCGATAACGGCCCGGGCATCGCGCCGGAAATCAAGGCGCGGCTATTGCAGGATCCGGTGACGACGCACGGCGGCACCGGCGGTCACGGCATGGGCATGATCTTCTGCAATCGCATCATGCAGTCGTTCGGCGGCAGCCTCGGCATCGAATCGACGGTCGGCGAGGGCACCACGGTGACGATGGGGTTTCCCAATCTGAAGGGGCGGGTGTAGCGCGGGGATGTGGCCAGCAACGGCCAAACAAGCGGCCGGCGCAACTGACGCCCCGCGCCGCTCAATCGCTCAGCGCATCCCGATGATCGCGCCGTGTCTTCGCCGACGTGTAGTAGCGCTGCAGCGCGTCGGTCGAGCGCACGCTCAGCGTGCGGATCTGCGCGAGCCAGTCGGCTTCCAGCGGCCACTCGCCGGCGATCACGCGCGGATAGATCTGCCGCGCGTAACCGTGCAGCGCCTTCGCGCCGATATTGCCGCTGACGCCGAGCAGCGCGTGCAACGCCACATGCGTCGCCTTGATATCGACCGCCGCGGTGTTGGTCGCGAGCCGCATCACCAGTGAGCGGATCTGCTCGATACCGTTGACGAACGATTCGTCGAGCAGATCGAGCGCGGCCAGTTCTTCCAGGTGTTCCTCGTCGAGCAGGCTTTCGTCCGAGATCGCATCGAACTGGGCCGCGAGCAGGTTCACGGCCTCAGCGGGCGGCGGGACCGGGACCGCCGGTTGCGCGGAGACATACGTTGGTGCCGCAACGCCCGCCGCTCCCGTGGTTCCTTGCGCAGCGTCCGCGGGCGGCGCGGCCCGCGCGCCGAACTGCCGCGCGAGGCAGGCGTACAGCGAGCCCACCTGCACCGGCTTGATCATCACCTCGTTCATTCCGGCGGCGAGACAGGCCTGTACCGATTCGGCGTCCGAGTGGCTGGTGAGCGCGATCACCGGCACCGTTGCATAGGCATCGGTGCGCGAACGGATCGATCGGGTCGTGTCGATGCCGCTCATGCCGGGCATGTTCATGTCCATCAGGATCGCATCGATAAAGCCGTGTTCCTGCAACCTGGTCAGCACGCCCTGACCATGCTCGGCTTCGATCACGCTTGCGCCGCAGCGCTCCAGATAGGTCTTGGCGACGAGCCGGCTGTAGGTGTCGTCGTCGGCGACGACGATCGTCTTGCCGATGAAGCCATCGCGCTGCTCGCCCGAATGATGCCGCGTGCCGTTTTCGAACAACGCCTGCAGCGCGGTGATCAGTTCCTGCACGCTCGACGATTTGCTGATGATCTCGTCCATCCCGGCGCGGCGCGCGCGTAGCCGCACCGCGTTGCCGGGCTCGGCGGTATATGCGGCGATCAGCACGTTGCGATTCGGCGAGTTGCGCTCGGCGCGAATCCGTTCGGTGGCCGCATAGCCATCCATCACCGGCATGCTGATGTCCATCAGCACGAGGTCGTATTGGGAGGCGAGCCCGAGCGTCTCGAGCGCGACTTCGCCGCTTTCCGCCTCGCTGACGTAGGCGCCGGCCTTCGTCAGCACGCTGCGGGTGCGCGCGCGCAGCGTGTTGTCGTCGTCGACCACCAGCACGCGTTTGCCTTTGAACGCGGGCATCGCGCGCTCGAACAGCTGGCGTTCATGGTCCACGACTTCGCTGCTCGACACCGGCGGAAAGCGCAGCGTGAACTCGGTGTACTTGCCGACTTCCGACTGGCATTCGATGCTGCCGCCGAACGCGTGCATCGCGCGCTGGCAGTACGCGAGCCCGAGCCCGGTGCCGCTCGAATTGCCGGCCGTGCGAAACGGCTCGAACAGATGCGAGACGATTTCCGGCGCGATGCCCGCGCCGGTATCGCGCACGGTCACCATGCCGCGGTCGATCGTCAGCGTCAGGGTCGCCTGCGGATGCGCGGCGATGTGATAGAGCGCGTTCTTGATCAGGTTGAACAGCGTGAACAGATAGACCGTTTCGTCGATCTTGAAGACGAAGTCTTCCTTGACGACGAGCTTCACCTTCGCACGTTCCTTCGCGTTGTCGAAGCCGTATTCTTCGAGCGCCTTGCGCGTGGTGGCCGCCGCATGCAGATAGCCGAGGCTGTCGGAGCGGATCGATTTCGCGCTCACTTCGTCGAGCGTCATCGCGATGATGCGCAGGCCGCGCTCGATCGACAATTGCCCCTGGGCGAGATGGTTGTACAGCACCGACGCGGTGCCGTCCGTCAACGTCGGTGCCTCGCCGGGCTCGGTCACCGCCGGCAGCGCTTCTTCGACGCGGTCGAGCACATGGCGCAACTGGCTCAACGGATTGCGCATCTCATGCGCAATGGATCCCGCGAGCGCCTGCAGCGCGCGGTTCTTTTCGACGAAGATCCGTCCTTTGCTGATTGCGTGACTGAACGCCATGCTGCACAGCACGACCACCGGCAGCAGCGCGATATTCGATTTGTCTTCCGCGCTGAGAACGACCGGCAGCGGCGAACTGACGACGCCGGCAAAGCCGCCGGTGAAAACACCGATGCCGATGCAGGTCATCAGCAGCAGCGGGTTGTCGATACACAGCGCCAGAATGAAGATCATCATGACCTCGGTCATCATCCACATCGTGGAGAAACCGTTTCTGACGGTGAGAAACGTGCACACGAACGGCAGCACGTAGATCAGGCAGCAATGCCAGTAGACCAGCAGAAGCGAGTTGTAGCGCTTCGGCCAGCGTGCCTGAAACAGCAACGGCACGCACACTGCCGCCGCGCTCAAGCGCAGCGCCAGGTTGTCGTACGGCTGTGGAAGGATGTAGGTCCAGACGACGTAATAGATGGGGTGACACAGGAGGCCGAGTGCGCCTCCCCATCGGATTGCAAACCTGCTTCGTTCCAGCATGTCCCGCATACTTTCGCGCGGTCTCGCCATCAGGCCTCCGTTGTCATTACGATCCCATCAATTCATGCGTATTGAATTTTTGAGCTTCCAGTCCTTCGAGGCCGATCGATTCGCCGTTCTTGCCGTGGAACGGACCGACCGAAAAACCGTACTTCTTCAGGAGACCATGAGTATAAGAGACGGACCACACTGGCGGGCTGCCGATGATGAAATCGGATGCGATACCCTCCTGCCAGGCCGAATAGCCTTCGGCGAAACACGTGTAGCAGTCGCGGGTGGACGGCAGCCTGAACGGGAAGGCGGTGTCGAGGCCGGCGGGGCCACGAGCGAAACATTCAATATAGAGCGTCTGGCCGCGTGATGCGAGTTCCGCCTCGACGCTCGCCGCGCGCGGGTGGGAATCGTCGATCCAGAATTGCGCGCGCTTCAGATCGGCGGCGGTGAGGTAGGGCACGCTGGTGCTGCTCGCGAGAATCGCGCCGTCGAAATCCGGCAGCGGCGTATCCGGGCTGAACGTATGCACCGACACTTTCGATTTGCCGAGCAGGTCCGATGCGAGCAGTTCCTTGGCCTGGTCGATCAGCAGGGGGAGCTTGTCCGGCAGGTCGATCAGCACCAGTTCCTTCGGCGCGTCCTTGTACAGCAGGTACTTGGAAACGGTGGTGCCGAGCCGGCCGGCCGCGCCGAACAGCGCGAGCTTCGTGTTGCCGAATTCGAGGTCGAGCTGGTCGCAGCAGTGCATCGCCCAGTCCTTCAGCATCGCCGCGGTGGCCGCATGGCCGGTCGTGATGTGAGGCGGCTTGATCGGGCGCGGCAGTGCGCCGTAGTTGCACGCATACGGCGTGGATGCGCCCATGGCGACCATGTTCAGGCCGGCTTTGCGCGCGAGTTCCAATGCCGGGAAGAATTGCTTTTCACGGAAACGCTTGATGCCGCGCGGACTGCCGAGCCACATTTCGAGCGGCACCGGGCAGGCGATATTCGCGCCGATCACCTGCGATCCCGAATAGATCGGTGAAGCGATGAATGGCTTGGTATTCCACAATTCTTCTTCAAACGATTCGCTCCGATGTCGAACGTTATGAAAAGAAAATGAAAGGGTTTCCCAGTCCGTTGCGTGAAACAGAAAGCCGACTCCGCCCTGTCGGGCCGGCAAACTGTCGCGGATTTGTTCCGGGTGAATTTCGTGTTTGAGCGTCAGTGGAGCACTACTACGGCGCAAAAGAAGGCCGGTTGGTTCATGAGGGACGGTCGACACGTCCTTAAGCAGAGCGGTTTGCATTGATTTTCCTTTTGGATTTGATTTGACGCTGGAAAGGTCAGCGCGCGGCGTGGCCAGCCCGGATTGAGTGGCGGCCCTTCAACTCTAGAGAAATTCGCGGCGTTGTGCCCGTCTGTTCGTGCACACAGATTTGACGAGCTATTTAACGTTCTGTGCGCGCGGCAGTCGGGGATTAACTTTGAGCGAACTTTAGCGGCAAATCAGGAAGAAACCAGCGCTGCATTCAGGCGCGCAATGGCGTACTGATCAATGCTGAAAAGGCCGCCTGGGTGAAGCCCTGGCTTCGATCCGGCGGCCTTTCCATTGCGTGCTCCAGTCACACTGTGCTATCGCGTGATGGCGTAGCCGATTCGCGCAATCCAGCGATGCTGGTTGTAATCGAGAATATCTTCGCCATAGCCGGAGAAGAAGCCGAGCCACAGGAAGCCACCCCAGCGGCTATTGATCAGCTTCGCCAACGGGTAAGTGAACTGGGTATCGATACTGCCTTTACCGCCTTTCATCCCTTTGCGCAGCGTCGCGGCCAATTGCCAGCTGTCGGTGCTGCCGTAGATGAGCTTCAGGTCCATATAGCCGCGATAGTCGGCGATATCGTGGTTCTCGCCGGCAATGTGCGCATAGTAGTACACCTTCGGCTCGACGGTCAGATGGTTACCGTTGAGGTCGCCGAAATCCCAGATCGGCTTCACGAAGAAGATGTCGATGCCGCGCGATTCGGGGCCGTCACGTCCATTCGATTCGTGTTCGTAGCCGGCCATCAAACCCATCCTGCTCCACCATTTGCTCTTCCAGCCGGTGTCTTCGAGATAGTAGAAGAGTGCCGGCATATAGCTGGTGTCGCGAAAGGGCGCCGAGTATTCGCCGAGATCCCATAGCGAGGTTTGCGTATAGGCGAAATACATGTTGTCCGCGAAGCCGCGCGAGCGCGGATCGTCCGGCGTAACGAGGCGGAACTTGAAGCTCAGCTGGAATTTCGCGAGGTTCTCGCCATTCGAGCCATCGGCGAAATACGTCGGCTCGTAAGCGGAGAAGCGGCTCAGGAAGCTGTTGAGTTCCGGCACCGGCGCATTCGGACGCGAGGGCGGTGGCGATGAGGCAATCAAACTTGTCGACGATGGTTCGGCTGCGCTGGCGGTCGCATTCGGCATGTCGGCCGGCTTGCCGGCGCCGGACGCGACCGCCGTGTCCTTGCCCGAGTGAGGCGGACGCGTCAGCATCACGAACGATGGCGACACGTCGAGTTCCGGTACATCGATCTTCATCGCGCCGCGCGCCCATTCAGGCCATGTGCCGAAATAGCGGATCGCCTTCAGTTCACCCGCGGCGAGCTTCAGATGATCCGGCGCGCCGTTTTCGCGGGTCAGTGCCAACGGCCTTGGTATCACGTCCGGATTGCTAATCGCGATGTTCAACTGCGGTGGAACGTCGACCTCGGTGCCATTGGGTTCATCGCCGGAATAGACGATCGTTACTTCGAGCGGAGTGCTCGATAGTGCTTCACGCGGCGGACGCAATACGGAAACGCCGGCAACGCTATAGGTCGAGTAGCTGGCGCCGAGGATCAGCAGGCTCATGCATAGCGAGAGCTTCAAAGGTAACCGGATAAATGAGTTGGCAACAACCGGGTTCGCAAATGAGCGAGTGGATGAGTCTGAGAACGGGTTGAAATGTGAACTGGAAACACGCGAGCGGTGGCTGCGTACTGCGAACTTGTGGTCTTTCTTCACGCGAGACATCAATTGATTCCGCACACGGGACTCCTATTGATCGACGAAGAATTCATGTCGCACTGAGACGATAACGTTAAAGCGTGTAATTGGGTAAAAAATCGGGGTCACGTGGTTCATTGCCGAGGCGCGCTGCATCGTAGTTCCTGCTATTCACGACGGATAATTGCCAGCGCAGATTGCGTATTGCACGAGAGGCAAACAATTAGCCGCGCCAGGGATAACCAGTGGTTAAAGAACGGCTATTGGCTTTCGTCCGTTGCATTCGCGCAACGTGTATTTCAAAAGCGCTGCGGCAAGGTTCGCGCAAGCTCGATACATTGCCTGGTGTGATCGGGTATTCCCCGGATAGTAATTGAGCGGCGGTCCTTTTCTCGCGGTTCCCCGTTCACATTCTTTTCAGTTCACATTTGACCGCGCTTCGTGATATCGGCAATCCGAAACCAATGCGGAAAAGCCGAGGTTTTATTGAGCGATTCATTCCATCGGCGATACCAGCAACGACACCGGCACGCCATGACAATCGACTTCCGCGATCATCGTCGCGCCGAGTTCGCTGCCGGATTTCGCGTGCGCGTCGAACGGGCTCGTTTCCCTGTCGATCCGCAGAATGTTGAGCGGCCACGACGGCCGCGACAGCCGCTCGTGCGCGAACGCACCGACCCAGAGCGGCGCGGCGGTCATGCCGTCGTCCACCGCATAGCCGCTCGGCCAGAAACGCAGCACGTAGCGCTCGTCGCGCGTCTCGCCGGGCCGCATGAACACCAGCGACGACGGCACGCCGTTGTTCAGCTTCGGCAGCACCGGCAGCGACACTGCCGATACATCAGGCGATGCGAGCGACAGCAGGCTGTGCGCGGACACGTCGGTGCCTTCGACCCAGCCTTGCGAGCGCAACTGCTCGCGAATCGAAGCCGGCGCCGAAACCCATTGCAGCGTCAGCGGTTCCTTGTGATCGCCGCCCATGTCGGAGCGGAAGCACGGCACGCGCCGCCATCCGGACTGCTTCCATGCGGCCTGTGTCAGCAGCACAGGCGGCGGTGTGGTGTCCGGCGGCGCGGGCGGCGCGACGCCGAGCTGCACGCCGACGCTGACCAGCATCACCGCGAGCACGACGAGCGGCATGAACCAGCGGCGCGGCGGCGCCTGCGGATGTCGCCACAGCGCGCTCAGCGCGACGATCGCGACCCAGCCGTAGGCAAGCGCCGCGCCGCCGATCGCGTCGGACACCCAGTAGCGGCCGAAGTAGACGCCCGCCAGCGCGACCACGATCACGACGATGATGCTCGCGCCGCCGACTAGCACGCCTTCGAGCTTGCCGACCCGGCGCCCGAGCAGGAACGCGAGAAAGCCGTACACGATGACGGTCGCCGCGACGTGATTGCTCGGAAACACATAGTGGCCGGTCATCAGTTCGTTGGGCGGCGCGCGGTGCATCGCGAGTTGCAGGGCGAGGATCAGCAGTTGCGAGAACGCGACCGCCGCGAGCCAGTAGGTGATCGTGCGCCAGCGCCGCTCCCACACCATCCACAGCACGACGGTGACGATCAGCGCGATCAGCGTGAGGCCGCTGCCGAGCGTCGCGAGATGGGCGAGCACGGCGTCGCCCCATGGCGTGCGCACCGATTGCAGGAAGTGATAGACCGACAGGTCGACGGTGGTCAGCGGATCGCCGCTGACGACGTCCCCGAGCACGCCGAAGAAGAGTGCTCCAGCCAGCAGCACGACCAGCGACGCGACGAGGATATGGGTCGCGTCCGGCGTGTCGGGGTCGAGCAGCTTACGCGCGACGCGGCCGAGCGGCCCCGGATGGCGGCAGGCCCAGTCGCCCAGATGGCGGCCCGCCGCGCTCGACCACGCATTCGCATGCGACACCAGAAAGGCCGCGCCGCGAAAGCTCAGCCACACGATGCAGACGAGCATCGCGAGGATCACGACGAGCCGGAACGACACCGCGCCGGCGAGCAGCACCGACGCGCCGAACACGACGCCCGGCAGGATGTGCGCGGGCGCCCAGATCAGCGCCGACAGCACGTTGATCGCATAGAAGCGCAGCGGCGGCATTCCCATCATGCCCGCGACGACCGGCACGATCGCCCGCAACGGGCCGATAAAGCGCGCGAGCACGACGCTCTTCGCGCCATGCTTGATAAAGAAACGCCGGCCCGCCTCGAGCACTTCGGGATGCGTGCGAAGCGGCCATAGATGGACGATGCGCTCCTTGTAGCGCTCGCCGAGCCAGAAGCTCATGCCGTCGCCGGCGACCGCGCCGAGGAGCGCCCACACGAAGACCCAGCCGAGGCTCAGCGCGCCGGTGCCGGTCAGCGCGCCGGCGAGGAACATCGCGGTACTGCCGGGGATGAAGGTGCCGATGACCGCAATGGCTTCGAGAAACGCGGCGAGAAAGACGATCGCGAGCATCCACGTCGAGTGGCCGGCGAGCAGATGCAAAAGGTGGATGTAGGTGTGCTCCATCGTGCGCGAACGGCGGTGCTGGCGTGGTGAGGTGATGGTGTGCGGGTGTAGCGATCGATCATAGCGCGCGCGGGGGTGGTTCGGTGGGCGGTGGGAGAGGCGAGGGAGGGGGAGAGGCGGCGGCCTTCGCGGTGGCCCGCGGCGCTGCAAGCGGCGAGCGATCGGCTCAGAATAGCGAGTAGCGTCGGCGATGCACACCGACGTCGAAGCAGTGCCGGGCAGGGTATAGATCGATCGAGCTGGGGGAAGTCATGCGGAGAGTAATAGGTGGCATCGCGGGCGGCATCGCGCGGTCTGCGCTGATTGCGGTGGTGTTGACGGTGGGGTCTATCGGTGGCGTCGACGCGCAGCAGTTGGGCACGTCTCAAGGCGCGGGCGGCGCGCAGTCAGGCACAGGCGGCGCGGCCACGACGCAAGGCGCGGGCACGGGGACTAGCGGCTCCAGTGCGTTGCCAGGCGTGGGCACGTCGGCGGGCGCGAAGTATGGCATTGGCCCGGCCGGATCGGTCGGCTCGGGGCCCGCGCTGAACAACATGCGAGCCAATGGCACGGCTCTCTATATGCCGGCCGATCCGCGCGCGCCGAATGTAAGCGGCAGGGCGGCGCCGCCTCGCTAGCGCACCGCACCCATCGCGCGCAGCATGCGCGGCACCCGCCGGCACCGCAATGCCGCGGATAGAATGCAGGTCCGATCCGACAACAGGGGAAGGTCAATGGCGCACGGCGAGCACAAGTATCACGTATCGGTGCAATGGACGGGCAACCGTGGCAGCGGCACTTCGGGGTATCGCGAATACGGGCGCGATCACGTGATTTCTTCGGGCAGCAAGCCCGATATTCCGGGCTCGTCGGACCCGGCGTTTCTCGGCGATGCGCAGCGCTGGAATCCCGAAGACCTGCTGGTCGCGTCGGCGAGCGCATGCCACAAGCTCTGGTATCTGCACCTGTGTTCCGATGCAGGCATCGTCGTGCTCGATTATCGCGACGACGCCGAAGGCACGATGCTCGACAGCTCGCAGCCGGGCCGTTTTTCGGAGATCGTGCTGCGGCCGCGCGTCGTGATCCGCGCGGGCGGCGATGTCGAACTGGCCGAGCATCTGCATCACGTCGCACACGAAAAGTGCTACATCGCGAACTCGGTCAACTTTCCGATTCTCTGCGAGCCGCTGATCGAGACGGACGCTCGCTGACGCGGGCTTGCGGGCCCGAAGCCGGGGCCTGACACGGCATCATCGATGCCTTCGCCACAGGTGATCCGGACACCGGCGCAATGCCGTATGGAGATGCTCGCCGGCCGGCGCTCAACGCTTGCCGTCGAGCAGATCGCCGAGCATCTCGTCGAACGCAGCCTGCGCATCTTCGAGTTCCTGCAGCGCGGCGTCGAAAGTCTGCAGCGCAAACTGCGACGGTTGGCCGCTGCCCGCGGGCGGGAACTGCGATTGCAGGGATGCAAACGCTGTTTGCACGCGCCGCGTCGCGATCAATACGCGTTCCATCGCGGCGGTTTCTTCGGCTCGCGCCTTGTCGTGGTCCATGAAAACTCCTGGGTCGTGTGGTTTTGTCGGAGTGGCTCGCGCCGCGTCAAGGGAGGACTATGCCATGTCCGCGCGCGGCTCAGGAGAGCGGCAGGCCACCAAACGGCTTCACTTCGCGCAACGACAACGCCGATTCCACCGATGTCACGCCGGGCAGCCCGCGCAGCACGTCGCGCATGAAGGCGCCGTAGTCGTCGAGATCGCGCGCGACGATCTGCAGAATGTAGTCGGCGCTGCCCGACACGTTGTGACACGACAGGATGCGCGGCATCGCCTGCACCTCGCGTTCGAAGCGGTTCGCGACCACGCGGTCGTGCACAGCGAAGCGCACCAGCACGAACGACACCACGCCGAGGCCGAGCGCGGCGCGCGACAGCACCGCGCGGTACTGGTCGATATAGCCGTCGTTTTCGAGGCGCTTCAGACGCCGCGCGCATGGCGTCTCGCTGAGGCCGACGGTTTCGGCGAGCTTAGCGTTCGACATGCGGCCATCGTTTTGCAGCGCCGCGAGGATCGCGCGGTCGGTCTTGTCGAGGTCTTCGGAGGGCATGGTCGGAAGGTGACATTGACGTGAGTGGAAGGCACTTCTGAATGACGAAATGTTAGCGCATTCCTCCATGAATGGCGCCAGGCGGTCAGTAATTCGCCAATAAACCCTACCTCATCTGAAGCAAGATGGAGCCTTCAAGAACAAGGAGGCTGCGATGATTTCCGCTCACCTGCTGGCCGTCTACGTGGCGGCGCTGATTGTCGTTTATGCGGTGCCTGGGCCAGACATGGCGCTGATTTTGCAAACCAGCATTTCGCGCGGAGTGCGCAGCGGCTTTGCGGCGGCCGCCGGGCTTGGCCTGTCGCGCGCGACGCACGTGACGCTGTCGGCGTGCGGCATGGCTGCATTGCTGCGCAACGCACCGTGGCTGTACGACGCGGTGCGCTACGTCGGCGCGGTGTATCTCGCGTGGGTCGGGATTCAGATCTTTCGCTCGCCGGGTTTTGCGCTGCCGGCTAACGCGCGCGATGAGCGTGAGACGGTGTCCGCGAGCAGCGCGAACGCCGCGAGCGGCGAGGCGGCCGGCGCGGTGCGTCCGTTGCGGGCCGCGTTCGTCAAAGGTTTGCTGACGAATCTGCTCAACCCGAAGGCGCTGCTGTTCTGCTCGGTGCTGCTGCCGCAATTCGTGCGGCCCGAAGCGGGGCCGGTCGCGTTGCAGATGATCGAACTCGGTGTGGTGCTGCTGGTGATCGGCGCCTGTTTCGACCTGATGTATACGGTTGGCGCCGCGCGCATCGCTAACTGGATGCGCGCTCATCCGCTCGCGCAGACTTTGCAGCGATGGACGTTTTCGGCAGCGCTGATTGGGTTCGCGGTGCGGCTTTCGCTGGATTGAGGTGGGAATGGAGTTGGGCTGAGCTGCGGCCTCGGTGCAGGTCGCGGCGCAGGCCTCCGGTCGCGATGCAAGCTGCAGCGTAGACCTCCCGGTCGTAGCACAAGCCGCAGCGCAGACTTCCCGGTCCTGGCGCAAGTCGCAGCGCGCGCAGACCTCAATCTTGGCACGGACTGCACCGCAGGCTCCAGTCTTGGCGCAAGCCGCAGCCCAGGAGCCAGCAGGCTACAGTCAACCTTGACCAAGCCCGGAGTGACCGCCCCCGCTACTCACTTTTTCAGCTTGCGTTCGCGCCGAGGCCGGTCCTCGATAATTTTCTTGCGATGCTTGTCTTTCATCTTCTTCCAGCTTTTGCATTCGTCGCGTGTGCGTGTGCAGCCGATGCAAAAGCCGGTTTTGTCGTCGAACTTGCAGATATCGATGCAGGGTGACTCGATGCTCATGACCGATAGCCGTCGCGGTTGAAGTAGCGCGAATGTCGCACGCGCCGCGCGCGCGGCGCCAAGTGATTGTGTTAATAAAGCCGATAGCGCGGCCGGCACCCATGCCGGTTGCAACTCGAACAGGTCGCCGTGCCCACGCGCGGCGACACGATCACTTTCCTTTCCATCGATGAAAACCTTCCTGCTGTACGTCGCGACCGCCGTTGCCGAAATTCTGGGCTGCTACCTGCCGTGGCGCTGGCTGAAGGAGGACGGCTCCGCGTGGCTGCTATTGCCCGGTGCACTCAGCCTCGCACTGTTCGCATGGCTGCTGACGTTGCACGGCAGCGCCGCGGGCCGCGTTTATGCGGCGTACGGCGGCGTGTATGTCGCGGTGGCGATTGCGTGGCTGTGGGGCGTGGACAAGGTACGGCCCACGCTATGGGACGCCGCGGGCGTTGCACTGACACTGGCCGGCATGGCAGTGATCGCGTTCCAGCCGCGCGTTCATCTATAACGGCAAGCTGGTGCGCCATGTAATCGATGCTCGGCAACCCGTGGTACGAGCTGCCGAAGGTCAATCCCAGCGCTCCGGCTCGCGCACGCCAGTCCGAAGGCTGCGGTTACTGCATGCCGCCCAGGTAATCGAGCTTGCCGAGTTCCACGCCGTTATGACGCAGGATGCCGTATGCAGTCGTGATGTGGAAATAGAAGTTCGGCAACACGAAACCGAACAGATATGACAGGCCGGTGAATTCGAGCGGACCCGAGCGCATTTTCAACGTGATCGTGTGGCTTTCCGAGCCGTCGATCTGTGCGGCGTTGAATTCCTTCAGATAATCGATCGTCTTTTGAAGACGGGACTGCAATTCATCGAAAGTCTGCTCGACGTCTTCGAACTTCGGCGGTTCGACGCCAGCCAGCCGCGCTGCGCAACCCTTTGCGGTATCGCTCACGATATAAATCTGGCGCACAAGCGGCAGCATGTCCGGCGCGAGCCGGGCATTCGTGAATACGGACGGCTCGATCTGCTTCGCTGCGGCATGCGCTTCGGCTTTGCCCAGAATGGCCTGCAGGTTCGTAAGGCCGCGAATCAGCACGGGCAGTGACGCTTGATACATCGAAATTGACATGAGTTCCTCTGATTTCTCGATCGTGCGCGCAGGCGGCGCGCGAGGCAATGGAACGGCGGGAATGCCGCTTCAGCATCATAGCGCGACGCGCTCACGTCGCGCATTAGCCATTCGGACGAGTGCCACGGGCGCCGGAACTGTGTTCGAATGCTTGGGTCGGACGGTTGACCAGATCCTATAAGCCCGCCGCGCATAGCCATGTGCGCTCACGCCATGCGCAGGTGCGGGCTCGGGGTGTGCTAGCGAGCCCATCGGCCGCGGGAATCGCGCTTCGCTGCGCATGATCGCGCGCCGCCACGCCAACAGGAGAGTCGACACCATGAGCACCAAGCACCCATTGCCAGGCAGCGAACGAACGGTCGAGCAAGGCACGAAGCTTATCGGGCAGTGCGATCCGGCGCAGCGGATCGACGTTTACGTGATGCTGCGCCGGCAGCGCCAGGCGCAGTTCGACGCGCTGATGAGCCGGATCGAGGCCGGCGACCCGAACGTGAAGCCGCTGTCGCGCGACGAGTTGGCCAAAGACTACGGCGCCGCGCCGGATGACATCGCGAAGGTCAAGGCGTTCGCCGTCGCGCATGGGCTCACGGTTGCGCGCGAAGACGCCGCGGAGCGTTCGGTGCTGCTGAGCGGCACGATCGCGCAGTTCCAGGCCGCGTTCGAGGTCAAGCTCGAGCACTACCAGCACCATACGGCCGGGCAGTTTCGCGGTCGCACCGGCACGATCAGCGTGCCGGACGATCTGCATGGCGTCGTCGAGGCCGTGCTTGGGCTCGACAACCGTCCGCAGGCACGGCCGCACTTCCGCATCCGGCCACCGTTCGCGGCGGCGCGTGCGCGGCAGGAGTCGTTCACGCCGTTGCAGCTTGCATCGCTATACGAGTTTCCGCAGAGTGACGGCGACGGCCAGTGCGTCGGCATCATCGAGCTGGGCGGCGGCTATAACACGTCCGACCTGAAAGCCTATTTCGCGAGCCTCGGCGTCGCCGCGCCGACGGTGAAGTCGATCGGCGTCGATCAGAGCGGCAACAAGCCGAGCGGCGACCCGAACGGGCCGGACGGCGAAGTCACACTCGACGTCGAGATCGTCGGCGCACTGGTGCCGCGCGCGACCATCGCCGTCTACTTCACGCAGAACAGCGACGCGGGTTTTCTCGACGCGGTCAACCGCGCGGTACACGACACGGCCAACAAGCCGTCGGTGATCTCGATCAGTTGGGGCGCGCCGGAATCGGTCTGGACCGGCCAGTCGATGCAGGCATTCAACAGCGTGCTGCAGTCGGCGGCGGCGCTCGGCGTAACGATCTGCGCGGCGTCGGGCGACAGCGGTTCGAGCGACGGTTCGGGCGGCGGCGATCAGGTCGATTTCCCGGCGTCGAGCCCGTATGTGCTCGCGTGCGGCGGCACGAGCGTGACCGCATCGGGTTCGTCGATCACGCACGAGGTCGTGTGGAACGACGGCGAGCAGGGCGGTGCGAGCGGCGGCGGCGTGAGCACCGCGTTCCCGGTGCCCGTGTGGCAGAAGAACCTGTCGGCAACGTCGACGGGAGGCGGCAGCAAGGCGTTGAGCGGGCGCGGTGTGCCGGATGTAGCCGGCGATGCATCGCCCATTACCGGCTACAGCGTGCTGATCGATGGTACGCAGACGGTGGTCGGCGGCACCAGCGCGGTCGCGCCGTTGTGGGCCGGACTGATCGCGCGGATCAACGCGGCGAAGGGGCAGCCGGCCGGCTTCGTCAATGCAAAGCTCTACAAGGCGCCGGGCGCATGCAACGACATTACGCAAGGCAACAACGGCAGCTTCGCGGCGTCGAAGGGATGGGACGCCTGCACGGGACTTGGCAGTCCCAATGGCGGGAAGGTGGCGGCCGCACTATAGTCAGCAACACACGGGACCAATGCGGGGAAGCGCGGGATACGCGCGGAAAAGGCGGGGGACCAATCCATAACAAGCAGGCAATAAGCACGGCATGCTCGCGGCACACTCGCTGGCATCGCATGTAGAGGACGTAAGAACGAGGACGCACGACACGTAAAACAAACCCTTGGAGCGATCATGACGAACACAGAGTCAGCTTCCGGCAATCAGCATTCGTCGCACGACGCGCCCGCCGCGGCCACGGCCACGGCAGGTACAGCCACCACCACGAGCGCGCCGCACAAGGCCAAGGGCGGCGACCAGCCGTTCTTCGATCCGGTCGCCTACGGCAACGGACCGGACGACTCGGTGACCGCAACCGACGAAAGCGCCGCGATCACGCACCACGCGATCACGATCGGCGGACACAAGATCAATTACACGGCGACGGCGGGTCATCTCGTGATCGTCGACCCGAGCAGTTCTCAACCCGAAGCGCGGATGTTCTACGTCGCGTTCACGCAGGACAACCAGAAGGAAGAAACGCGGCCGGTCACGTTCTTCTATAACGGCGGGCCGGGGTCGTCGTCGGTCTTCGTGCTGCTCGGGTCGTTCGCGCCGCGCCGCATCAAGACATCGATGCCGGATTTCACGCCGCCCGCGCCGTATTCGATGGAAGACAATCCGGACAGTCTGCTGGACAAAAGCGATCTGGTCTTTATCAACCCGGTCGGCACCGGCTATTCGGCGGCGATCGCGCCGAAAAAGAATCGCGACTTCTGGGGCGTCGATCAGGACGCGGACTCGATCAAGCAGTTCATCAAGCGCTTTCTGACGAAGAACAATCGCTGGAACTCGCCGAAATACTTGTTCGGTGAGTCTTACGGCACGGCGCGCAGTTGCGTGCTCGCGTACCGGTTGCATGAAGACGGCGTCGATCTGAACGGCATCACGCTGCAATCGTCGATTCTCGATTACACGCAGGCCGGCAACCCGGTCGGCGCGCTGCCCACGGCGGCCGCGGACGCGTGGTATCACAAGAAACTCGGCGTCGCGCCGCGGCCGACCGATCTCGGCGCGTTTGCCGAAGAGGTCGCGCAATTCGCGCGCACCGACTATCTGGCCGCGCTGCGGAAGTTTCCGACCACCGACGCCGCGACCGTCGAAAAGCTCAGCGAATACACCGGCATCGACAAAACGACGCTGCTCGCATGGAGCCTCGATATCGCCGGCTACGACAGCCGCGGCAATTCGCTTTTCCTGACCACGCTGCTGAAGTCGCAGGGCCTGGCGCTCGGCGAATACGATGGCCGTGTCACGGCGATCGATACCGGCATCGCCGGCAAGATCGACCCGAACTCCGGCGGCAACGACCCGACGATGACGGCCGTCACTGGCGTCTATACGACGATGTGGAACGTGTATCTGAACGAGCAACTGAAGTACACGTCGAATTCGTCGTTCACCGACCTCAACGATCAGGCTTTCAAGTATTGGGATTTCAGCCATATCGATCCGACCGGCGCGCAGAAAGGCGTCGATTCGAAGGGCAACATCATTCTCTATACGGCCGGCGACCTTGCCGCGGTGATGGCGCTCAATCCTGACCTGAAGGTACTGTCCGCGAACGGCTTCTACGATTTCGTCACGCCGTTCTATCAGACTGTGCTCGATCTTCAGCAGATGCCGCTGGTCAGCCAGCAGGTGCGGCAGAACCTGTCCGCGCGCTTCTATCCGTCGGGGCATATGGTCTATCTCGACGGTGGCTCGCGCACCGCGCTGAAAGCCGATCTTGCGCAGATGTACGAGGCGACCGTGTCGAATACCCAGGCACTCGGGCGGATTCGCGCGTTGCAGGCGCGGGTCGCAAAGTAACGACAGGGTAGCGGTCGCCGCGAGGCGACCGCGCGCGGGATATTCGGGCGAGCAGGGCAAAACTCACGCCGGCGCGGTTCGCGTCGATACGCGGCTTTTGTACTTACGCATATTGAATGTGTTTTAATTGCCCTGCGAATTGAACTACCGCGCGCCGACGCCGGCGCGCCGACGAATGAACGCAGGCATTGCAGACCGGTGTCACAGCCGTTTTCCCAGCGGCACAATCAATAGCGACGACGAGCCCGATACGCGGCTGCTCGCGCACGAAGATCGCCTCAGCCGATGTGCGTATAAAGCTCGCCGTGGCGTGCTTCTGTGCGTGGCGGTGCTGCTTGGGTTGCACATCGGCAACGTCGCCGCCCAGGACAGCGGGATGCTCGACGAACGCGTCACACAGCAATCGATTGGCCACACGATTTGCCGTCCCGGCTATGCGGACACCGTTGCGCCGCCCTTCGACGAACTGATGGAACACAAGGACCGTCTGCTCGCCGCGCGCGGCATCGGAGCGGACGACGGCGTCACGTTCGCGCTCGACCGGCGAGTGCCGATCGTGCTCGGCGGCTCGCCGGACGCGCGCGCCAATCTCGATCTCCGGCCGTGGGCAGGCCCGCAGGGTGAACGCCGCAAGGCACGCGCGACGGTCATGCTCAAGCGCTGCGTCTGCGAAGGCAAGCTGAGTCTCGCGCAAGCGCAAGCGACGATCGTCGGCAACTGGTCGGCTGTTTATTCGGGCTTCGGGCAGACCTCCTGCGACGTGAGCCCACTCGATGTCGCGACCGGCGACGACGCCGCAGTCGACAGTGACGGTGGCGACAGCCGGCACGAAAACGGGCACGGAGACGAGCACGACGGCGCACGTTGAACGCCGGGCCAGGCATGTTCAGGCGCGGTCCGTGTACTCGCACAGGCTCGGCGCGGCGAGTCCCTCAGTTCATACCCGGATCGTTGCTCGCGCAGTCATTCGCACCGGCGAAGCCCGTTGTCCGCGATCGGTAGTTCGCATTCCGCCGCCCTCACTTTTTCGGAGAAATACATGACTCAATCCCGCCTTGCCGCCATCGCGCTTACGCTCGGCTGTCTGTGCGGCAGCGCCGCCGCGCAGGCTTCCACGCCCGCACCCGCGCATTGCGCCAGCGCCGATTCGCTGGTGATCCGCGGCGACGTGCCGGCGGCGATCAGCTTCGACGTGTACCGGCAACTGCGCCCGCTCACCGCGCAACGCGTCGCGCTGTTTCAGGCTGCAGGTTCCGTCAAGCATCTGCCTGACGGTTTGCCGGTGTGCCAGATCGCCGATGACGGCGTCGACGATCCGTCCGCGGTGCTGATCCGGCTGCCGCAGGGCAAGAACGCATGGTGGGTGAACGCGGCGAACGTGCAAGCGGCGGACTGATCCGTTCTGATCCATCCGATCGGTCCGACCTTCATGCGCCTGCTCCGCGGCAGGCCACCGGCAACGCCGATGCTAGGCGGCCTAGGAGGTTCGGGCAGATTGCCGCGACGGTCAGCCAGCGCATCCAGCCCACAGGCCGGGCATGCACCGTGCTGAATGAGCCGATGTTTTGCTATGGCCGGTCTGGCCGATTCGGGTACAGTGCCTTGACGGAATCGTTGTACCGTATCCCCATGACATCGTGTCGCGGTGCTGCCGGTGTCGACAGGACTATCCTGACAACAGGACAAAACCCGCACAGGAGATTTGAATGATGGCGTTCTATCTGTCATTGCTCGCTTTGGGCGTTGCCGGAGCCGTCGCGATTCGCGAACTTGCGCTTGCTCAGGCGAAGCAGCGCGCTGCATTGCGGCCGGTGCGCATCGAAAGCGCGGATCGTCAAACGGGCCGCGACGCGCGGCGAGGGTAGCGACATGAATCTGACCGTGCGCAATATCGCCGAGTCGTGCAGCGAGCAGCAGGTGCGGGAGTTTCTGACGCGCGAACTCGGGCATTACGCGAAAAGCGTCGAGGTGGTGGACATCGGCAAACCCGGTGCCTACGCGACGGTCGAACTGGCCGCCAATGTGCCGTATGTCGGCGACGTGATCGCGCGACAGATTCAGGGCAGGCACCTTGGCGGTCAGCCGCTCGAAGCGAGCGCCGATCTGTTTAGCGACGAGCCGCCCGCCGAGCGCTAACGCACTTCGACGCCGCGCTAGCTGCTTCTTTTTCCGCAACACTTTTGCGAGGGTGACAGGCACGCGCTCGAGGCCTTCGTTGACCGCCTTTATCGATCGCCTCGCGTTCGCCGCTTTGTTCGCTTTATCTCTTGCGGCGCTCGCGCACTCCCATCACCCTCGCCATCCCGGCATTCCGCTTTCCTATTCCCCGTCCGTGTGCTCCGGCCAGTCAAACGGCGTATACGGCAACGCGCGCTTGTGACGCGTCGCTTCATAGAACCGCAGAATCACATTGCGCGCGGCTTCGTCGACCGGCTTGCCTTCGAGGAAATCGTCGATCGCGTCGTACGGAATGCCATAGGCGTCTTCGTCGGGACGCAGCGGGCGCAGCATCTCGAGGTCGGCGGTCGGCACCTTGTGGGCCAACGCGTCGGGTGCGCCCAGTGTCTTCGCGACCGCGCGCACGCGGCGTTTGCTCAGTCCGGCAAGCGGCAGCACGTCGGCGCCGCCGTCGCCGAATTTCGTGAAGAAGCCCATTACCGATTCGGCTGCGTGGTCCGTGCCGATCACGACGCCGCCGCGCGCGCCGGCTACTGCATACTGCGCGATCATGCGCTGGCGCGCCTTGATATTGCCGTGCACGAAATCCTGCTGCGCTTCGTCGTTGAATAACACGCCGCTTTTATCGAGCGACGCGAGCATTGCATCGGCAGCGGGTTTGATATCGATCGTCAGATTTTCGTCTGCACAAATGAAACCTAATGCCTGCTGTGCGTCGGCTTCGTCTCGCTGTTCGCCGTAAGGCAGACGTATTGCAATAAATCGCGCGTCGTAATTGTCCGAGCGCAGACGTTCGACCGCGAGTTGCGCGAGACGGCCTGCCGTGGTCGAATCGACGCCGCCGCTAATGCCCAGCACATAGGTTTTCAGGCCGCTGCCGCGCAGATAGTTCGCCAGAAAATCGACTCTGCGCTCGATTTCGCGATTTGCATCGAATTGCCCGGTGACGTGCATTTCCGCTGCAATGCCCGCCTGGCGGGCGGCTGGATCGGGTTGGGTCATGATTCCTCGGTTTCCTCGTGCAAACAGGTTGAAAATCGGTTCATGCGGCGATAGCTCATCGGGTTTTTTGCCGGTTCAAGTGGCGTTCTTATACGGCGTTTAAATCGGCGCTATCCGTTTTAAATCGTTTATTGGCCGCTTTCAACGCGACACACTGGCGTTGTAAATCATCAGCTTTTACGACGCATTGAAAAATCAATCGCATTTTTATCGACATGCCGCAATGTGCTGAGTAATATCGTTGTTCCAGGCACCGCGAAAAACCCGCGGGCAATCAATAATAATCATGTTTGCTCCGACACGCGATGAACCAACCGGATAGGCCTGGCCAGCCTGGATTGGATCTTCAGACTTCCGCCCCGGTGGTTCGTCGGCGCGAGATGATGGGGATAGTGCTTTCACGCATGATGCCGCGCACGCGGCGCCGCACGCATGTTTCGCCGCGCCGTGCGCCTCAACTGACGCGCGTGCCTCGCGTGACCGTGTGGGCATCGATGGTGTTCGTAACGCTCTGCGCATGGTGGTGCGCGAGTGCGTTCTCGGCACCGGGTTATCCGACGGCGTCCGCGCAAGCGGCCGCGAAGGCCTCGGTGTCGCCGGCGTACGCGGCGAATCCCGCGAGCCGGCCGCTGCCCACGCTCAACGCGCGAGCCGTCGCCGCGCCCGATGCGGCCGGCGTCGTCGATCCGCGCCGCGCGTTCGTGTTGCGCGACGTGTTTGCGCAGGACGTGAACCGCCGCCTCAAGGTGCCGGCCGCCGAGCAGCGCGCGTACGCTGACCGTCTCGAAGCCGCGCTCGACGCGCACGTGCTCGGCAATGTGTCGGGCGAATACGTCGTGCTGGTAGATCGCAATGCCAACGTGCAGGCGCTCTTCATTTATTTCCGCGCGGCGCCGGCGGACGCCTGGCAGATGATCGGCGCATCGCCGGTGTCGACCGGACGACCCGGCGAGTACGACCACTTCATCACGCCGCTCGGCGTATTCGAACATACGCCGGACAACATGGACTTTCGCTCCGAGGGCACCGAGAACGAAAACCATATTCGCGGCTACGGCCGGCGCGACATGCGCATCTTCGACCTCGGCTGGGCGCAGGGTGAGCGCGGTTGGGGCAAGGGCGGCATGTCGCAGATGCGCCTGCAGATCCATGCGACCGATCCCACGCGGCTCGAGCCGCTACTCGGCATTCGCCATTCGAAGGGCTGCGTGCGGATTCCCGCGTCGCTCAACGCGTTTCTCGACCACTACGGCATTCTCGACGCCGAATACGCGCAGCTCGTCGATTCGGGCAAATCGCTGTGGGTGCTGAAGAGCGACCGGCAGATCATGCCGTGGGCGGGGCGCTTTATCGTCGTGGTCGATTCGCAGCGCAAAGGGCGTCCGGGGTGGTCGCCCGCGCCGGGCGCCGTCGCGCGCACGAAAATGCCGGCTCATGCGGATACGGCGGACTGACACGGCGGCCTGACACACGCGAATAGGCACGAATAGGCGCGGCTAGCTGCGCATCTCACGAGCGCGCCAGCAGCACCCCCGCCAGCGCCACGGCAAAGCCGGCGATCTGCACCGGCAGCAGCGTCTCGCCGAAGCCGATATATCCCTCGAGCGCGGCGAGTGGCGGCGCGAGGAACATCAGCGCGGTCGCGCGCGCCGCGTCGCCGCGCCGGACGATCCACACCAGCAGCGTGACGCTGATGCCGGAGAGCATCACGACGCCCCACGCGAGCGATGCCCATAGCGTCGGCGACCCGATCCAGCGATGCTCGCCGAGCGCGAGCGCCAGGCCGCCCGCGACGATGGCCGCGCCGATGTTCTGCACGGCACTCGCGCTGCGAATATCGGCCCTCGCAAGCGACGTCTTCTGGAACAGCGTGCCCGCCGTGATCGCCGCCACCGCGACGATCGATATCAGCACGACCAGCCACGCGGGCGCGGTGCCGTGCGTCGGCGGTGTCGCGGCGGCGAGTTTCGGCGTGAGCACTAGCACGACGCCTGCAAGTCCTAGCGCCATCCCGCTCCAGCCGCGCCGCGACAGCCGCTCGCCGAACAGCGGTGCGGCGACCGCGGCCGTCGCGAGCGGCTGCAGCGCGCCGAGCAACGCCATCACGCCGGCGCTCAGGCCCTGCGCGACGGCCCAGTAGCCGGCGCCGAGGTAGACGCCTTGCAGCAGCGCGCCCGCGGCCAGATGCTTGCCGAGGTCGCGGCCTGTCGGCCATGCCGCGCGCGCGGTCAGCGCGGCCAGTGTGAAGATGACGGCGGTACCGCCGAAGCGGGCGAGCAGAAACAGATTGGGGTCGGCGTAAGGCGTGATCGCGCGGGCGACCACGAAGCCGGTCGACCACAACACGACGAAAACGGCGGCGATAAAGGAAGCGAGCATCGAAACGGAGAGGCGTAAAAAAGCCGCCATCTTGGCGGCAGATACGGCGGGCGTCTTGTTCGAAGCTGCAATCGGGGTTGCAATCGAGGTTGCAATCGGCGCGGCGGTTGGGGGGCGTGGCGTCGCGTTGAAAGGTCCGTGTCCGAGCCGTCGCGCCCGGTTGTCGTCTCGCGAGATCGCCGTGCCGCACACTCACCACATCAACAGCATCGCCCCCGCGCCCAATGTAGCGCCGCACACCACGCAGCCCCATAGCAGCCAGCGCGTGCGCCGGTACTCGCGCGCGAGATCCGCGAGCAACTCCGCGTTCTGCCGCGGCGTACCCGCGCGATCGTGCTGCTGCTGAAGATAGCGCACTGCCAGTTGCGGCATCCGCGGCAGCATATGCGCGAGATGCGGCAGTTCGTGCGAGATGCGCTTGAGCCAGCCGCGATGATCGAGGTCGCGTCGCGCGATATTCGCCAGGACGCGGCGCGCGATGTTCCATGTATCGACGCCCGGATGCAGCGCCCGCGCCAGCATCTCCGCCTGCTGGAACGAACGCTGCGCGCCGGCGAGCCGGCTGGGCACCCGGCCGTCGAACGGCAGCACGCCTTGCAGCAGATGATGAAACAGCGAACCCGCCGAGCGGTCTTCCGGTTGCGCGGCGAAGTGCGCTTCGGCGCGCGTGCGCAACTCGGCTTCGAGCATTTCGGCGCGGGTGTCGTGCGGCACGTGACCGGCGTCGCGATGCATGTCGGCGAGGCGTCCGTAGTCCTGGTCGAATAGCGCGGTCGCGCCATGCACGAAGAATTCGCGCTCGCCGCTCGACAGCGTCGACATGATCGAAAATTCCGCGAGCACCAGCCGCCCGAGCGTGTCCGGTTCGATGCTCACGCGCACCCGGCGCGCGTCGAGCGTCGCATGGAAGAAGCCGTGCTCGAACGCCTGCTCGGCGACCACCTCGACGATATGCGCGGCGAGCGGCGCGAGCTTGATCCGATGCGCGTGCAGGCCCGCCAGATCGCTCGCCGGCAGCGTGTTGATGCGCTGCATCGTCAGCGTGTGGTCGGTGCACAGTTCCCAGATCACGTCCGGTATCACGACGCGCCGGTCGCCGTCGAAATGGTGGCCGGTCTGGCTCAGGTTCGCGGCTTCGGCGCGCAGGTCGAAGCGGCGCAGGATGTCGTCGGTGAAGGTTTGCGCGAGTGCGCGAAGTTGCAGGCGGCGTGCGGTGCGCGACAGCTTTTCGAGCCAGCGCGCGACCCAGCGCAGCAGTGCGAGCTCGTCACCGATCTGTTGCAACTGCTGCGTGCGCACGAGTTTGATCGCGACTTCGTGGTGGCCTTTGAACGGTGTCACGAGCCGCGCGAGATGGGTTTGCTCGGCAAAGCCGCCGCGCACCGCGACGAGATCGACCGCGCTGAATAGCTCGGCAAGCGGACGTCCGAACGCGCGTGCCAACGCTTGCTCCGATTCGGCCGGCGGCAGCGGCGTTTCCATATGATCGACCGCATCGATCGCATCGTGCAGCGTGCTGCCCGCCAGTTCCGGGTGCTCGGCGAGCGTCTGCGCGAAACGGCTCGCGAGCGGCCCGAGCGCGGGCAGCACGCTGTGCAACTGCTGGCCGCCGCGCCCCGACGCATGCACGCGGCCGACCAGCTCGATCATCCAGTGCAGCTTGTGCTCGGGCGGAGCGGCAAGCCAGATCAGGCGCGCGCCATAACGCAGCGCATGGAACAACAGCAATAGACGGCGAAACAGTGGCGGCATCGGCGATTCGGTTGATGGGCAAGGCAGGGTGCGCTGAGTCTGCTGGGTGTGGACCGCGCGCGGGCCGCGGCGGCCGGCCCGGCGAGCCCAGCCCGTCAAGGTTAGCAGGTCGGCGGCCCGCCCACTACCAACCAACGACGCGTACTACAATACGCCGGCCTTCCTCAACCACGGCGAAATCCACGCGTGCCGGCTTCCGGCTTTCACAGATGCTTGCAGAACAACGTCATCAATACATCCTCGCGCAAGTCGCAAAGAACGGAGCTCTCTCGGTCGCGGAACTGGTGCGCGAACTGAACGTTTCACGCGAGACGATCCGCCGCGATCTCAATGCTCTGGCCGGCCGCGGCCTGCTCGTGACGACCCATGGCGGCGCCTTGTCGAGCGACCGGCGCGAGCCCGATCTCGATACGCGCGAAGCCGAGAACGCGAGCGCCAAGCGCGCGATCGGCGAGCGCGCGGCCGAGTTCGTGCCGGACGGCGCATCGCTGATCATCGACTCGGGCAGCACCACGCAGGCGGTCGCGCGGGCGCTGCTCGACCGGCATCGGCTGACGGTCTATACCAACGACTGGCGCATCGCGCTGCTGCTCGGCCGGCGCAACGAGAACCGCGTGACGCTGCTCGGCGGCGAGTTGTCGGAGATCGAAGACGCGACCTTCGGCCTCGACACCGTGCACCAGCTCACGCAGTACCACGCGGATTTCGCGTTTATCGGCGCGGGCGGCATTTCGCCGGACGGCTATCTGAGCGATTACAGCCGCATGGCCGCCGAGGTGCGCAGCCGGATGATCGCCGCGGCCGACATGGTGGTGATCGTCGCCGACCATTCGAAGTTCGGACGCGTGACGCCGGTGCGTATCAACGGCATCGAGTCGGCGCGTTATCTGGTCACCGAGCTGGCGCCGGAGCGCGCGCTCGGTAAGGCGATCACCGCGCACGGTCCGGAAATTCTGATCGCGTGAACGGCGGCGGACGGGGCGTAGGCGTGTGCGTCCCGTTTGCAGGTGGTTGGCGCGATTTCGCTATGAGCCGGGCGATGCTATCCGTGCTGCCGTCGGCAGCCGAACACAACCCGAACAGGCAGCCCAAACGGCCAACCCAAACGATCCGGACACCCGTCCGAAGATCATTGCAAGCGGGCGCGAAGCCCATTCCCCGTCCGCCAAAATCTCAATAAAAAAAGCCTCCCGCCAGGCAGCGGGATCCCGATCGGGCAAGCGCGATAAACGCCACAATCCGTAGTCCACCCGCCACCAGCACGGCGAGTACGGCGCGCGCGGCAGTCGACGTATTCGCCGGCATTACCGGCGTCGATCCCCGCCCCGCGAGCCGCACAATTTTCCCGACGCTGCCTGCATACATCGTCATTTTTGCCATGTACGATCCAGACGGAATCAGGCGCATCAGGCTTCGCGTTTTCGATCACGCCGCAGCGCGTACGGACGATTCGCAGTTGGCGCAATTTGGCGAATTGTGTTGTTTTTTGGAATTCGACAGAATAGTCACGGCGTTGTCATCGAAACCTGTGATTCTTGCCGGGCCCGTTCAGGTATGGCAGGCAGCGCGGGTCTTGCAGGCGCGCCTTCAGTCAGGCTGGACGAGAAGCGGCAAAGTTGTTGGCAATCTGCAATTTGCGACAGACCGGTGCGGCAACGGCAGCGGGCAACACAAAGCGGCGCGGCGCGAGCCGCCGTTCAATCACAACAGGTATGGGGTTACCCCGACCGTCTGGTTTTTTGCCTTTCGGAGAGCGAGATGAAAAAGACGAATTCTGTGCACGCTGCGGCGGGCCTTGCGCGCAAACTGCTGCCGGCGCTGGTCGCCGCCGCCGCGTTTGGCGGCGTCGCGATGCAAGCTCATGCGGCCGATGCCGTGGTGCTGTACACCGCCGACGGCCTCGAAAATCTGTACAAGGACGTGCTGCCGGCCTTCGAAAAGAAGGAAGGCGTGAAGGTCAATATCGTCACGGCGGGTAGCGGTGAAGTCGTCAATCGCGCGACCATCGAGAAAGATCAGCCGAAGGCCGACGTGCTCGTCACGCTGCCGCCGTTCATCCAGCAAGCCGACCAGAGCGGCCTGCTGCAGGCGTACCAGAGCGCCAACTACAAGAACGTGCCGGCCATCGCGAAGGCGCCGAACGGCGCATGGGCGACTTTCGTGAACAACTATTTCTCGTTCGCGATCAACCCGGAAGTCACGAAGACCCAGCCGAAGACTTTCGCCGATCTGCTGCACCCGGATTTCACCGGCAAGGTTGCCTATTCGAATCCGGCGACCGCCGGCGACGGCATGGCCGTGATCATCCTGACCTCGTCGCTGATGGGCGAAGACAAGGCGTTCGACTATCTGAAGAAGCTCGAGCAGAGCGCCAAGTTCCACACCAAGGGCACGGGCTACCTCGACGTGCTGCTGTCGCGTAACGAAATCGCGGTGGCCAACGGCGATCTGCAGATGGATCTCGATGATGCGGCCAACGGCGGGCTGTCGCTGAAGCCGGTGTTCCTCGCCGCCGAGCCGGGCGGCCAGCCGACCACGTTCCAACTGCCGTACGCGATCGGCCTGATCAAGAACGGCCCGAACCAGGCCGAGGGCAAGAAGCTGATCGACTATCTGATGTCGACGGAAGTGCAGTCGAAGGTGCCGGACATCTTCGGCATTCCGGGTCGCAGCGACGTGCCGCTCGCCGGCAAGAACGGCGCGGCGGTCAAGCAGGCGATCGCTGGCGTGAAGCTGATTCCGGTCGACTGGAACCAGGTGATGGCGAAGAAGGCCGACTGGACCGCGCGCTGGAAGAACGACGTGATCGGTTCGTCGGGCAAAGAGACCGAAGTGGTCAAGCCGAAGTAAATCGCGCAGGCAAATTCGCTGGCGGCAGGCACGGCTCGTTCCCGGATGAGCCGCGATATGCCGAAGCGGATCGATGTAACCGATTCAGGCGGCGCTTTGCCGATAGCCGGACCCGCGGTGTGGGTCCGGCATCGTGCGCGGCGCCGCGTCAGCTTTAATCCTGTTGGAGGAAGACCCCGGTGAATACGGCCAGTCTCGCTCACCCCAACGCGCCTGGCGCTTCAGCGGATGCGCTCGATGCCGCGCCTTCGGAGCTGCCCGGCGGCGTGCAGATCGATCACCTGACGGTGCGCTTCGGTACGCGCACGGTGCTCGACGATCTCTCGTTGACTATCCAGCGCGGCGAGCTGCTCACCGTGCTCGGCCGCAGCGGTTGCGGCAAGACCACGTTGCTGCGTTTCATCGCGGGCTTCATCGAGGCGGACGGTCTCGCCGGCACGCTGACCGTCGCCGGTCACGACCTCACGCACGTGCCGCCGCACAGGCGCAATCTCGGTCTGCTGTTCCAGAGCTATGCGCTGTTCCCGCATCTGTCCGTATTCGAGAACGTCGCGTTCGGTTTGCGCGCGCGCCGTATCCCCGCGCGCGACGTCGCGCGCCGCGTCGCGGATGCGCTGAAGCTGGTGCAACTCGGCGACGCCGGTCACGTGATGCCCGCGCAACTGTCGGGCGGCATGCAGCAGCGCGTGGCGCTCGCCCGCGCGCTGGTGATCGAGCCCGACGTGCTGCTGCTCGACGAACCGCTATCGGCGCTCGACGCCAATCTGCGCGCGTCGGTGCGCTCCGAACTGAAGGCGCTGCATGAGCGTCTGCCGAATCTGACGATCGTCTGCGTCACGCACGATCAGGACGACGCGCTGGTGCTGTCCGACCGCACGCTGCTGATGCGCGACGGCCGCATCGCGCAGCTCGGCACGCCGCAGCAGTTGTACGACACGCCGGCCGATGGCTTCGTCGCGCGTTATCTCGGCGCGGCCAATCTGCTGCCGCCGCAAGTCGCGTTCGGCATGGACGACGCGCGCCACAACGAGCGCGAACGGGTTGCCTGTCTGCGTCCGGAATCGCTGCGGATCGTGCCGCTCGGCGAAGGGCAGTTGCATGGCGCGATCACGTCGGTCGAATGGTATGGCGCGGTGGTGTCGGTATCGGTCGTGCTCGATGCGCTGCCGAACGAACCCGTGCTCGTGACGATGCAGCGCGGCCACGGCATGTCGCCGGAAAAAGGCGCGCGCGTTTCCCTGCGTTACGAGGCTGACGATGTCGTCCTTATCAAGCCCTGATACGTCTACGCCGCTCGGCCTGTCCGCCGAAGCCGAGGCGGCCGCCGACGCACGCCGGCTCGCGAGCGCCGCGGCACACACCGCCGCGGTGAAGCGGCGCGAACGCCGCGCGCAATGGCATCTGCTGTTCATCGCGGTGGTGGTGCTCGGCCCGCTCGTGATTTATCCGCTGGTGCGGCTCGTGCTGCTGAGCCTCTCCGACGCGCACGGCCTGAGCGTGCATGCGTACGCAACGTTTTTCGGCAATCCCGAAACGCGCGGCGTGATCGGCACGACGCTCGGCATCCTGTTTGCGAGCGCGAGCCTTGCTTCGCTGCTCGGCGTGGCGCTCGCGGCGCTGCTGTTCTTCAAGCCGTTTCCCGGCGCGCGGATGGTCACGCGTTTTCTGGAGCTGTTCGTCGCGTTCCCGTCGTTTCTCGTCGCGTTCACGCTGATCTTTCTGTACGGCTCGCAGGGTTCGGTCAGTATCGGCTTGCAGCGGCTTTTCAATCTGCAGAACCCGCCGCTCGATTTTCTGTTCGGCATCGGCGGCGTGATTCTCGCGGAAGTGGTGTTCTATACGCCGTTCGTCGTGCGGCCGACGCTCGCATCGTTCGCGCTGCTCGACCAACGGCTGATCGAAGCCGCGCGCAGCCTCGGCGCGAACGGTCTGATGGTTGCGTTCCGCGTGATCCTGCCGCTCGCGTGGCCGGGTATCGCGGCGGGCACGATCCTGTGTTTTCTGCTGACGCTGAACGAGTTCGGCATCCTGCTCGTGCTTGGCAGCGCGCATCTGATCACGCTGCCGGTGGCGATCTATAGCGCGGCGACCGTCGATCTCGATCTGCCGACCGCCGCCGCGGGCGCGGTCGTGATGCTGCTGATGTCGTTGTCGCTGTACGCGTTGTACCGGCGCGTCAATCGTCGCAAGGTCAAAGGAGCCGGTCATGGCCGTTGAACTCGATCCGACCGTGCTGCCGGTCATGCACAAGAAGGGCCGGCCGGTGCGGCACAGCCTCGCGGTGCGTCTATTGGGCAGTCTGTTTCTCGGCTTTGCCGCGCTGCTGTGCTTCTGGCTGTTCGTGCTGCCGGTGCTGGTCGTCGCGCTATCGAGCGTCGCGTCGCACTGGTCCGGCACGATCCTGCCCGACGGCTTCAGCATGCGCTGGTTTGAGCGCCTGAGTTCGAGCGACTTCGATGCGCTGACGACGAGCCTCGAAGTCGGCATGGGCGTCGCGATACTCGGCACGGCGATCGGGCTGTGGCTCGCGCTGGCGCTCGAAGGACGCGACCGGCGCGGCCTCGGCGCGGTCGTCGATACGATTGCGATGATGCCCAACGGCGTGCCGAGCGTGGTGCTCGGCCTCGCGGTGCTGATCGCGTATCACAAGCGGCCGCTCGACCTGTCGAGCTCCGCCGCGATCGTCGTGTTCGTGCAGCTCGCGCTGGTGCTGCCGTTCTGCTACCGCTGCGCAGCCGCCGCGCTGCGCCCGGAACTCACTGTGCTGCGCGAGGCGGCCGCGAGCCTCGGTGCGCCGCCGTCGATGGTGCTGCGCCGCGTCGTGCTGCCGCAGCTGGTGCCGGCGATCCGCGCGAGCCTTGCGCTCGGCTTCGCGCTGTCGCTCGGCGAGCTGGGCGCGACGCTGACCGTCTATCCGCCTGGATTCGCGACCGTGCCGATCGTCGTGGTCGGGCAGGTCGAGCGTGGTTATTACCTGCCGGCTTCCGCGTTGTCGCTGATTCTGCTACTGGTGTCGCTGGTCGCGTTGCTGCTGATCGCGGCCCGCGCGCCGCGTCGCCGGATCGACTGACGGCCGGCCCGCGGCTTCACTGATTCGACGTGCGCGCGCAAAGTGGCGCGCGAACCGCTGCACGGCGATATTCGTGTGGCAAAAATTGTCAAAGTGACCGAAAATATGCAGTCTGCTTCCGTCGATCCGATCGAGGTGGTGCGCCGGCATTCGTTGACGACGCTGGTGCGTGACGCCATCGAGCGGCATATCGTCGACGGCACGCTCGCGCCGGGCGACAAGCTCAACGAAGCCGACTGGGCGGCGCGGCTGCAGGTGTCGCGCGGACCCGTGCGCGAGGCGTTTCGCGCGCTCGAACAGGCCGGCCTCGTGCGCACCGAGAAGAACCGCGGCGTGTTCGTGCGGACGGTGTCGCTGGCGGAGGCGGATGAGATTTACGCGGTGCGCGCGGTGCTCGAAGAGGCCGCGTGCCGGATGCTGGCCGCGCGCATCGACGCCAGCAAGCTTGCGGCGCTGCGCGATTGGGTCGACACGATGCGCGCCGCGCTCGCTTCGCGCGATCACGACGCGTACGCGCGCGCGAACGTCGCGTTTCATGACTCGCTCGTCGCGGCGGCGGGCAATGTGAAGCTGTACGACACGTATCGAAGACTGGTTAGCGAGTTGAGCCTGTTCCGGCGAGTCGCGTTGGTGGTGCAGGCCGACGCGATGGAGCGCTCGCTTGCCGAGCATCGCGCGATCCTGACCGCGCTCGCGTCGCGCGACGCCGAGCAGGCCGCGGCGCTGATGCATGCGCATGTGAACGGCGGTTTGCAGCGCGCGCATGTGGCGTGCGAATCGGCACGCAAGCCGGCGCGCGACGCGGCGGAGGATACGGCGGAGGGTTCCGCCGAGGCGGATGCTGCCGCCTGCTTGCGAGGCTCGCGCGCAAGATGACGTAACGGCGAAGCTGCGGGAGCGAGCCGGCAACACAACCGCGCCGAAGACGGCCGGCACGCAAAATCGGCACGACCCAGCGGCAATGGAAAACCTGGCGATGACACATTCCGACCCACGCACGATCGAAGTCAACGGCCGCGGCTACCGGCTGCCCTCGCAACCGACGGTCGTCGTCTGCGTCGACGGCTGCGAGTTCGCTTATCTCGAAGCGGCGGTCGCGGCGGGCGTCGCACCGTTCATCGCGTCGATGCTCGAGGGCGGCGCTGCTTTCCGCGGCGACTGCGTGATTCCGTCGTTCACGAACCCGAACAACCTGTCGATCGTGACCGGCGTGCCGCCGTCGGTGCACGGCATCTGCGGCAACTACTTCTGGGATCCGGATGCGAACGGCGGCGCGGGCGCGGCGGTGATGATGAACGACCCCGCCTATCTGCGTGCCGGCACGCTGCTCGCGGCCGCTGCCGATGCGGGCGCCGCGGTCGCCGTCGTCACCGCGAAGGACAAGTTGCGCGGCCTGCTCGGCTGGCAGATGAAGGGCATCTGCTTTTCGGCGGAAAAGGCCGATAAGGTCACGCTGCAGGAAAACGGTATCGACAATGTGCTCGAACTGGTCGGGTTGCCGCTGCCTGACGTGTACAGCGCGGGGCTATCCGAATTCGTGTTCGCGGCCGGCGTGCGGCTTGCGCAGACGCGCAAGCTCGACCTGATGTACCTGTCGACCACCGATTACATCCAGCACAAATGGGCGCCCGGCACCGAAGGCGCGAACGCGTTCTACGCAATGATGGACGGCTACCTCGCGAAACTCGACGCGCTCGGCTGGGTAATCGGCCTCACCGCCGATCACGGCATGAACGCGAAGCACGATCCGCAAACCGGCGAGCCGAATGTGATCTATCTGCAGGACCTGCTCGACGATTGGCTTGGCGATTCGGCGGCGCGTGTGATTTTGCCGATTACCGATCCGTATGTCGTGCATCACGGTGCGCTCGGGTCGTTCGCGACGGTTTATCTGCCGCCGGAGATTGATGTCGCGCCGGTGATTGCGCGGATCGGGCTGCTACCGGGTATCGAAACCGTGCTCGAGCGGCGCGCCGCGTGTGCCCGTTTCGAACTGCCGGCGGATCGCATCGGCGATATTGTCGTGATCGGCACGAAGCACGTGGTGATTGGTACGCGGCGCGACGAGCATGATCTGTCCGGGCTGACCGTGCCGTTGCGCTCGCACGGCGGGGTGTCGGAGCAGGAGGTGCCGTTGCTGTTCAATCGGCGTGTTCTGGGGTTGGATGGTGATGGTGGTGAAGGCAGAAGACTGCGCAATTTCGATATCTTTGATATTGCGCTTAACCGGATGGCGGTCTCGTGAGCACTGTGCCGCAGGAGCGTCCGGCGTGCAGTACCGAAGCGCTGCTGCGGCTCGGCAGTGAACGCGCGACGCGCGCACCGTACGTTCGACATGTTCGATCCGTATGCTGCAGATGCTGCGCGGCGACCCGCGAGAAAGCGCCGATAAGTTAGTTGCTGATGCGCGAAGCGGTCGAGTAGCTTGCGTTTGCCGATGGCATTGTGATCCGCAAGTCTATCGCCCCGAAGGCCGTATATCGGTGCGTGATGCCGGAGGTGGGCTGCAACGATCCGCTGATCGTGCTCGACCACGCCGATCCGTCGATGACACTCGTGTACGAGGAAACGTTCGGGCCGGTGTCGCCGGTCATCGCGTTCGATTCGCTCGATCACGCGATCCATATCGGCAACGGGACGCCGTTCGGCGGCATCAAGGATTCTGGGTTCGGCTACAAGGAAGCCGTTCAGGAAGTGATGAAGAGCTTTACTAACCTGAAGACCCTTTCATTATTGTGGGGAGTAATAGAGTGGCATTGAGTCTGGACGATATCCGATCGCTATTCGAGCGATACGGGAGTCTCGCGTATAGCGGCGAGCCGGTGACGCAACTCGAGCACGCGCTGCAGAGTGGTGCGCTGGCCGAGCAGGGTGGCGCGAACGATGAACTGATCTCCGCGGCGGTTTTGCACGACCTCGGGCATCTGCTTAATCTGCAAGGTGAAACGCCGACGCAGCGTGGTATCGACGATCTGCATCAGTATTACGCGCTGCCATTCTTGCGGCCGGTGTTTCCGGAGGCGGTGCTGGAGCCGATTCGCCTGCACGTCGATGCGAAGCGGTGCCTGTGTGCAATCGACGCGACTTATTTCGGCCAGCTTTCCGCCGATTCGGTGCGTAGCCTGGCATTGCAGGGCGGCATTTTCAGCAAGGAGGAGGCCGACGCGTTTTTGCAGAAGCCCTATGCCGAGGATGCGTTGCGTCTACGTAAATGGGACGATCGCGCAAAAGAAGAAAATTGCCCGACACCGGATCTTGATCATTATCTGGGCGTGGTCGAGCGGGTGATGCGCAGGCATCTGACTACCTGAGGATTCTCTTCGGGTAGCGCCGCCGGATCGTGGTTAGTTCTGCGGCACGCTTGCCTCTTTCTCGTCGTTTTTTTGTTTCGCCGGCGCGACCTATACCGATCTTTTTACCCGTTCCATCACAGTCGCCTACGCGGAAACAAGGCTTGCAAGCCCTGGCCGTGGCGGCTAGAATTCCGCTCTTTCGTGCGCCGGATGCCGGGGCACGGAGAAGCGGGAGAGCCTTTGATGGCAAGGGCTTCAGCGGGGTGAACAGGTTGGGGTGGTGATAAAAACCTGTTGACGATCGTGTGAAAGTTCTCCATAATCTCGCTTCTCTGCTGCAGACGCAGCGACGTGAAACGAAGCGGTGCCGGAGGTTGCGGTGCTGTGATTCACGAACGATCTTTAAAAACTAACAGCCGATAAGTGTGGGCGCTTGATGCGGAATGCGCAGCCGGTTCTTCGGAGCCGGTGATGGCAAAAGTATCAGAAGCCTCACACAGTAATTGAAGGAAGGTTTGCCTGTTGAGAGACAGGCTGATCATCGTCAGTACGTTGAGTGAGCGACCGGTTTCTAACGAAACCGAAAACAGTAACAGGTTTGAACTGAAGAGTTTGATCCTGGCTCAGATTGAACGCTGGCGGCATGCCTTACACATGCAAGTCGGACGGCAGCACGGGAGCAATCCTGGTGGCGAGTGGCGAACGGGTGAGTAATACATCGGAACGTGTCCTGGAGTGGGGGATAGCCCGGCGAAAGCCGGATTAATACCGCATACGCTCTGTGGAGGAAAGCGGGGGATCTTCGGACCTCGCGCTCAAGGGGCGGCCGATGGCAGATTAGGTAGTTGGTGGGGTAAAGGCCTACCAAGCCGACGATCTGTAGCTGGTCTGAGAGGACGACCAGCCACACTGGGACTGAGACACGGCCCAGACTCCTACGGGAGGCAGCAGTGGGGAATTTTGGACAATGGGGGCAACCCTGATCCAGCAATGCCGCGTGTGTGAAGAAGGCCTTCGGGTTGTAAAGCACTTTTGTCCGGAAAGAAAACTTCGGGGTTAATACCTCTGGAGGATGACGGTACCGGAAGAATAAGCACCGGCTAACTACGTGCCAGCAGCCGCGGTAATACGTAGGGTGCGAGCGTTAATCGGAATTACTGGGCGTAAAGCGTGCGCAGGCGGTTCGTTAAGACAGATGTGAAATCCCCGGGCTTAACCTGGGAACTGCATTTGTGACTGGCGGGCTTGAGTATGGCAGAGGGGGGTAGAATTCCACGTGTAGCAGTGAAATGCGTAGAGATGTGGAGGAATACCGATGGCGAAGGCAGCCCCCTGGGCCAATACTGACGCTCATGCACGAAAGCGTGGGGAGCAAACAGGATTAGATACCCTGGTAGTCCACGCCCTAAACGATGTCAACTGGTTGTCGGGCCTTCATTGGCTTGGTAACGTAGCTAACGCGTGAAGTTGACCGCCTGGGGAGTACGGTCGCAAGATTAAAACTCAAAGGAATTGACGGGGACCCGCACAAGCGGTGGATGATGTGGATTAATTCGATGCAACGCGAAAAACCTTACCTACCCTTGACATGTACGGAAGTCCGCTGAGAGGTGGATGTGCCCGAAAGGGAGCCGTAACACAGGTGCTGCATGGCTGTCGTCAGCTCGTGTCGTGAGATGTTGGGTTAAGTCCCGCAACGAGCGCAACCCTTGTCCCTAGTTGCTACGCAAGAGCACTCCAGGGAGACTGCCGGTGACAAACCGGAGGAAGGTGGGGATGACGTCAAGTCCTCATGGCCCTTATGGGTAGGGCTTCACACGTCATACAATGGTCGGAACAGAGGGTTGCCAAGCCGCGAGGTGGAGCCAATCCCAGAAAACCGATCGTAGTCCGGATCGCACTCTGCAACTCGAGTGCGTGAAGCTGGAATCGCTAGTAATCGCGGATCAGCATGCCGCGGTGAATACGTTCCCGGGTCTTGTACACACCGCCCGTCACACCATGGGAGTGGGTTTTACCAGAAGTGGCTAGTCTAACCGCAAGGAGGACGGTCACCACGGTAGGATTCATGACTGGGGTGAAGTCGTAACAAGGTAGCCGTATCGGAAGGTGCGGCTGGATCACCTCCTTTCCAGAGCCCGCGTGTTCTGACATCGAAGCGCTCACGCTTATCGGCTGTAGTTAGAAGAAGATCAGACAGACTCAGGGGTCTGTAGCTCAGTCGGTTAGAGCACCGTCTTGATAAGGCGGGGGTCGATGGTTCGAATCCATCCAGACCCACCAGTGCCTGTCTGTGGTGCTGGCTGAAGACCCGCTGGGGCTGAACGGATGAGGTATCTGTCTGTTGCATGACTGGGGGATTAGCTCAGCTGGGAGAGCACCTGCTTTGCAAGCAGGGGGTCGTCGGTTCGATCCCGTCATCCTCCACCAATCCTCAATGCCAAGGGTTCAGCATGAAGCGATGCTGAGTACTTCGCATTGGCGATTGAGCCAGTCAGAGCGATATGAGGCAACTCATAATCGGCTGTCGTTCTTTAACAATCAGGAAGAAGTAGTAAAGAGATTCACGAAAGCGTACTTAGAGATGGGTGCGTGAGTAGGTGAATCAGGGTTGTGATTGTATCGATGTATTTTTAAGTGATCGAAAGATCGCTTTGGAATACGGCGCAACACGAATACTCAACCTGTAGCGAGTGCGTCTCGAGATGAGACATACCCGTTATAGGGTCAAGCGAACAAGTGCATGTGGTGGATGCCTTGGCGATCACAGGCGATGAAGGACGCGGTAGCCTGCGAAAAGCTCCGGGGAGCTGGCAAACGAGCATTGATCCGGAGATGTCCGAATGGGGAAACCCACCTCTTATGAGGTATCCGTAGCTGAATACATAGGCTACGTGAAGCGAACGCGGTGAACTGAAACATCTAAGTAACCGCAGGAAAAGAAATCAACCGAGATTCCCAAAGTAGTGGCGAGCGAAATGGGATCAGCCTGTACTCTTTATTCTCATTGTTAGTCGAACGCTCTGGAAAGTGCGGCCATAGCAGGTGATAGCCCTGTAGACGAAAACAGCGGGAAAGAACTGGGTGTACGACAAGTAGGGCGGGACACGTGAAATCCTGTCTGAAGATGGGGGGACCATCCTCCAAGGCTAAATACTCGTGATCGACCGATAGTGAACCAGTACCGTGAGGGAAAGGCGAAAAGAACCCCGGGAGGGGAGTGAAACAGATCCTGAAACCGCATGCATACAAACAGTCGGAGCCTCGCAAGGGGTGACGGCGTACCTTTTGTATAATGGGTCAGCGACTTACATTCAGTGGCAAGCTTAACCGATTAGGGCAGGCGTAGCGAAAGCGAGTCCGAACAGGGCGTCCAGTCGCTGGGTGTAGACCCGAAACCAGGTGATCTATCCATGGCCAGGTTGAAGGCACGGTAACACGTGCTGGAGGACCGAACCCACTAACGTTGAAAAGTTAGGGGATGAGCTGTGGATAGGGGTGAAAGGCTAAACAAACCTGGAAATAGCTGGTTCTCTCCGAAAACTATTTAGGTAGTGCCTCGTGTATCACCTTCGGGGGTAGAGCACTGTCATGGTTGTGGGGTCCATTGCGGATTACTACGCCATAGCAAACTCCGAATACCGAAGAGTGCAATCACGGGAGACAGACATCGGGTGCTAACGTCCGGTGTCAAGAGGGAAACAACCCAGACCGCCAGCTAAGGTCCCCAAATATGACTAAGTGGGAAACGAAGTGGGAAGGCTAAAACAGTCAGGAGGTTGGCTTAGAAGCAGCCATCCTTTAAAGAAAGCGTAATAGCTCACTGATCGAGTCGTCCTGCGCGGAAGATGTAACGGGGCTAAGTCATATACCGAAGCTGCGGATGCATATTTATATGCATGGTAGGAGAGCGTTCCGTAAGCCTGCGAAGGTGCACTGGAAAGTGTGCTGGAGGTATCGGAAGTGCGAATGCTGACATGAGTAGCGATAAAGGGGGTGAAAGGCCCCCTCGCCGTAAGCCCAAGGTTTCCTACGCAACGTTCATCGGCGTAGGGTGAGTCGGCCCCTAAGGCGAGGCAGAAATGCGTAGCTGATGGGAAGCAGATTAATATTTCTGCACCATTGTGAAATGCGATGGGGGGACGGATCGCGGAAGGTTGTCCGGGTGTTGGAAGTCCCGGTCGCTGCATTGGAGAAGGCGCTTTGGCAAATCCGGGCGCAGGATTCAAGGGTGTGGCGCGAGCGACTTAGGTCGCGAAGCAACTGGAAGGGGTTCCAGGAAAAGCCTCTAAGCTTCAGTTTCACAGTGACCGTACCGCAAACCGACACAGGTGGGCGAGATGAGTATTCTAAGGCGCTTGAGAGAACTCGGGAGAAGGAACTCGGCAAATTGGTACCGTAACTTCGGGATAAGGTACGCCCTTGTAGCTTGACTGGCCTGCGCCAGAAGGGTGAAAGGGTTGCAATAAACTGGTGGCTGCGACTGTTTAATAAAAACACAGCACTCTGCAAACACGAAAGTGGACGTATAGGGTGTGACGCCTGCCCGGTGCCGGAAGATTAAATGATGGGGTGCAAGCTCCTGATTGAAGTCCCGGTAAACGGCGGCCGTAACTATAACGGTCCTAAGGTAGCGAAATTCCTTGTCGGGTAAGTTCCGACCTGCACGAATGGCGTAACGATGGCCACACTGTCTCCTCCCGAGACTCAGCGAAGTTGAAGTGTTTGTGATGATGCAATCTCCCCGCGGCTAGACGGAAAGACCCCATGAACCTTTACTGTAGCTTTGCATTGGACTTTGAACCGGTCTGTGTAGGATAGGTGGGAGGCTTTGAAGCTGGGACGCTAGTCTCAGTGGAGCCGTCCTTGAAATACCACCCTGATCTGTTTGAGGTTCTAACCTTGGTCCGTAATCCGGATCGGGGACAGTGCATGGTAGGCAGTTTGACTGGGGCGGTCTCCTCCCAAAGTGTAACGGAGGAGTACGAAGGTACGCTAGGTACGGTCGGAAATCGTGCTGATAGTGCAATGGCATAAGCGTGCTTGACTGTGAGACTGACAAGTCGAACAGGTGCGAAAGCAGGTCATAGTGATCCGGTGGTTCTGTATGGAAGGGCCATCGCTCAACGGATAAAAGGTACTCTGGGGATAACAGGCTGATACCGCCCAAGAGTTCATATCGACGGCGGTGTTTGGCACCTCGATGTCGGCTCATCTCATCCTGGGGCTGTAGCCGGTCCCAAGGGTATGGCTGTTCGCCATTTAAAGAGGTACGTGAGCTGGGTTTAAAACGTCGTGAGACAGTTTGGTCCCTATCTGCCGTGGGCGCTGGATATTTGAAGGGACCTGCTCCTAGTACGAGAGGACCGGAGTGGACGAACCTCTGGTGTACCGGTTGTCACGCCAGTGGCATCGCCGGGTAGCTATGTTCGGAAGAGATAACCGCTGAAAGCATCTAAGCGGGAAACTCGCCTTGAGATGAGATATCCCCGGGGCTTTAAGCCCCTTGAAGGGTCGTTCAAGACCAGGACGTTGATAGGTCAGGTGTGCACGTACAGTAATGTACTGAGCTAACTGATACTAATTGCCCGTAAGGCTTGATCCTATAACAGGTGTGTCTCGACAACCGTTAGTGCTTCAGCACTTACGGATGTCCGATCCCCGAAGGGGATACGAACCTCCACAGGAGGTGACAGGACGCACGGTTGAGATCAGTGTTGTGCCAGAACCAACACAACCCCCCAACACGATTCACACACGAATCCTTTACGCTTCTTCCCGATTGGCTGTGGCGCTCACCGGTTGACTCCAACCCCCAGCGACGCAGCAACCCGTCATGCCTGATGACCATAGCGAGTCGGTCCCACCCCTTCCCATCCCGAACAGGACCGTGAAACGACTCCACGCCGATGATAGTGCGGATTGCCCGTGTGAAAGTAGGTAATCGTCAGGCTCCCCTCAAGACAGAAACCCCACCCAATGCGGTGGGGTTTCTGCGTTTACGGGCCACTACTCAGTTCCTCCCTTCATCTCTTCCCGTGCGCAGCGCGTCCGCATATCCCGTCAGCTCCAGATAGGCTCGGCCGACGTCCGCACCCGCACGGCTTACCCGCGCCGCGCCTTCCCAGTACACCGCGCCGGTTGATTGCCGTGAATCGAGTTCCTGGTCATTCATCAGTGGTTCGATTTGCCACGTCACAGTCCCTGTCCTGACCGTCATCGAGACCGGATAGGATGTGCCCGTGCGAGGTGAGCGCCACGTACGAACCGGTACCATGTGCACTCCTGCGATCCATGCGCTTTCACTACTTTGCTTGATGCTCGCATCGGTCTTGGCGTCGGGCGCGTGTACGGCCATGCTAGGAGAAGCGACAAGGCATGGGGTTGGCTTTTGCTGCTTTTTGCCTGCCTATCGGAACCGACTACGTCCTCAGTTGTGCTCCCGAACTGCACATCAGTAATAACATTGCGCTCACAACATCGATATTGCTTGTGGCTTTTATCTTCCACGCCGTTTCCCCGGCAACAAACAAAACGAGTCCGCAAAGAAAAAGCGCCAGCAGCGAAAGCCGTCTGGCGCTTCATCACATCGGATACCGTGCTCACGAACCTCGTCGCACGAGCCGGATGATAAACAGCAGAATGACCGCGCCGATCACGGCGGTAATGATCGAGCCGATCCAGCCGCTGCCGAGCGAAATGTGCAGCACGCCGGCGAGCCAGCCACCGATAAACGCACCGACGATACCGACAATGATGTCGACGATCAGGCCGAAGCCGCCGCCCCTGACGAGCACACCAGCGAGCCAGCCCGCAATCGCGCCGATGATGATCCATGCGATGACGCCGTGTTCCATATTCGAGACTCCATGGTTGAGTGTGAAAAAATCACTGCGATAGAGCTTAGTCGAAGGTTATGGGACAGCCCATGTGCAGGACGCTGAATTAACGTTGTCTGAAACTGTTGCAAGCTAAGTGTAGACGATGCGCGCGCATAAAGGAGGCTTACGCGCCGCGCGTCACTCGGGCGTCGGTTCCGCTTCTTTCGCCGTCCAACTCACGCTTGAAACGCTTTTCTCCATACTCAGACGACTCGCCATCTGTTCAAGCTTCGACTGATCCTTCGGATGCATCTTGAGCGTCGCGGTCACGCGGATGCGTCCAGGATCGTCGTCGACGTCTTCGCTCGTCAGGCTCTGGAAAGACAGCGGCGTCGAATACATCGAGTTGGAAATCGCGGTGCGGATGTGGATCTCGTCGGCCTCGCGGCAAACGATCGTCAGCATGTACTCGCGAACGAGGTCGGCGTTGGAGACGGGCGTCGCGTTGATCATGCGGCTTACTTCACGCAGTACCGTATTGGTCAGCAGTACGACGCCGGTGCCGGCGAGCGCCGGCACGTAGTGTCCCGCGCCGCTCAATACGCCTACCGCCGCCGAGCACCACAGCGTCGCGGCGGTGTTGATCCCCTGAATCGAACCTTTGTCGCGCATGATGACCCCGCCGCCGAGAAAGCCGACACCGGACACCACATACGCGGCGATCTGCGTAATGCCCGCCGTGCCATTGCTGGTCAGCACGCCGAGCGTGACGAACAGGCACGCGCCGCTCGCGACGAGCGTAATCGTGCGCAGGCCTGCATTGCGCTGCCGTATCTGCCGTTCGAAGCCGATCGCGACACCGCAGGAGAAAGCGGTCAGAAGCCGCAGGAAGAATTCGAGTGTCATCGTTCAGAAAGGTTGGTGCTCGTACTGTCGCAGTGTGAAGCCTACGCGTGACGGCACGGCGTCGTCTATCGTCGTTTGCGAAAGGGACCGGCGCGAAGCAACGCCGCGAAAAATGGAATCGCCGCACCCGACGCGTGTAGCGACGGCATGACGTCGGTGCGATGCAGTGCGTCACCTGCAGTACGCGAATGTGAATGAAATGAGAGCGACGTGCGCCATCGAGCCTTGGAGCAGGACGGCGACAGGGAAAAACTGACGCGGAAATCCCGCCTAACAGGCGATCGGGCGAATCGATACTCGACGAGTACTACTACTGTCCAAGATCGTGATTCCGGTTAATTGAATGGGGCGAATTCTAAGGGGCTGCGCAAAGCCTGGTCAAGCTGACAGAAGGATGCCTGGGGTTCCTTGAGAACTGCTATAACGGAACGATCGAGAAAGCCATGCGCTGCATGCCTAATACCACTTGATACTCAGCGAAAAGGACACGCCGTCCGCGCCCGAGTACTTTGAAGAACATCGCACGATGCAATCACGTTCTGCCTTTTGCCGTGTTGCCTTCGCATTCATGCACGGGTGCATAGATGCATACATGTGCGAACGCAATCACTCGAACACTTCCCACCACCGCGCTATAGCTCGCACAACGCTCAATCCGGCTCACCAGGAACAAGCCGCACACGCGTGATTTCCGACGGTGCACCGAGCCGCTTCGGCGGCCCCCAATAGCCCGTCCCGCGGCTCGTATAAACCCACAACCCGTTCAGCCGCGCAAGGCCGGCAGTAAACGGCTGCTGGAGTCGCACGAAGAAATTCCACGGAAAGAACTGTCCGCCGTGCGTGTGCCCGGATAGCTGCAGCGTGAAGCCAGCCGCCGCCGCCGCTTCGGCCGAACGCGGCTGATGAGCGAGCAGCACCTTGATCAACACATCGCCCGGCGCGCCGGCGAGCGCCGCCACCGGGTCGCTGCGATGCGCGGGATCATGATGGCCCGCCGAGTAATCGGTGACGCCCGCAATCACCGCGCGCGCGCCGTCATGATCGACGACGACGTGTTCGTTCATCAGCACTCGCAAGCCGAGACGGCGGAACTCGTCGATCCACGAGTTCGCACCGGAGTAATACTCGTGATTGCCGGTCACGAGAAAAGCGCCGTGCCGTGCGGTGAGTCGCGACAGTGGCTGCGTATGTTTGCTCAGCTTCTGCACGCTGCCGTCCACGACGTCGCCGGTCACCGCGATCAGATCGGGTTTCAGCCGGTTCACCGCGTCAACGATGGCGTCGACATAACGTCCCTTGATCGTCGGGCCGACGTGAATATCGCTGATCTGCACGATCGTGAAACCGTCGAGCTCGCGCGGCAGATCGTCGATCGGCACGTTGATCGTCACGACGCGTGCGCGGCGCCGCGCATTGACGAGGCCGATCAGCGTGGACAGTAGCGCTAACAACGGCACCGCCGCCGCGGAACCGGTTCTCCAGTGGCTGATGGCGAGCGTGTTCGGCCAGATGGCATCGATCGTCAGCAGGGAGGCGAGCACGAGATCGCGAGCGAACGTCAGCACCAGCAGCGATGAGAAGAAACCCATCGCGAGCAGGCCGACCCACGCGAGCCGGTCGCCGAGCGGCTGCCGCTTGATGCCGCGCGCCATCATGCCGACCGGGATCAGCAAGACCGACAGCACGAGCCATAGCGCGCACAGCCAGCGGCTGGCCGCACTGACCGGCATATCGGGAATCACGCGTAAGCCGACATAGATATGCAGCAGGATGCCAATCAGGATGATGCGAACGAGAAACGATGAACGGCGCATAGAAAGGATCGGGCGGGAAAGGGGCGCGGAGTGGCTTGGCGAAGTGCCCGCGGTGCACCGGTTGGCGGCCGGTACAACGCGTTCGCGCGGCGAGTCATTCTACCGACATGTCTGGACCCTTGCTGATCCCGCAAGATTCGTGCTTCGGCACGTCACCGCGCGCAGATCAGCGAATCCCGTAGGCCTCTGAAAGTCTTTTCGCGGGCTTTTCCGGCCGCGGTTCAATAAGTGCTTCACGGTGGACCGAAGGGATCGAAAGCAGCGCTCGTAACGCATTCAATGTCTGCGCAACCAGAATTAAATGGGCTTTGAATCGTATTCGCGCGTGGACTATGCTTGACCTAAACCAGCGTGTTTCCGGGCCATCGCAGCGGCGTTAAAAGCGGCACACAACGCCGGCCGCGCAGCCCGGTCGCCACTGGCGCTGTCGCCCGCAAATGCGATCCGGGCGAGGGGGAGACACGATGAAGCTGCTCAAACTGGGCCACCACCCGCGCGATCCGCGCGACGCGCATCACGCTCATCATCCACACCACGTCGGGCGCGAGGGCAGTCATGTGATGCTGCCGCTCGTCGGCATCTCTCTGATGGCGATCGCGCTGTACATCGGCGTGCGCAATATCGACTTCTCCGAACTCGGCAAGGACGCGCTCTTCGGCGTGGTGATGGTATGCGTCGCGCTCGGCATCGCGGGGCTGTTCGGCGTCGCCGGCGCGTGGCTGCGCTCGAATGGCGATGAGGCCGACGAAGGTTTCTGCTTCGTCGGTGCGCTGATCGGCGCCGTGGTGTTTTATATCGCGGTGCTGGGCTGAACTGAGACAAAGCCCGCGGGCCGGCATCACGATGCAGTGCCGCATAACGAAGGAGCGGCGCGCGCCACGCCATGCCCCAACACATCTCAAACAGGCGTCAAACCACGCGCGCCGCTTCGTCGAACGAAAAACGCGGGCTGCGCGCGAACAGTTTCGACGCATCGCCATAACCGAGGTTGATCAGGAAATTCGACTTGACGGTCGTGCCGGCGAAGAACGCGGCGTCGACCTTGGCCGCATCGAAGCCCGACATCGGCCCCGTGTCGAGACCGAGCGCGCGGGCAGCGAGAATCAGATAGCCGCCTTGCAGCGTCGAGTTACGGAACGCCGTATCCGCGATCGCGCGCTCGTTGCCGGCGAACCAGCTACGCGCGTCCGCATGCGGAAAGAGCTTCGGCAGATGCTCGTAAAACGCCATGTCCATGCCGACGATCACCGTGACCGGCGCGGCCATCGTTTTCTCGAGATTGCCCGCCGATAACGCCGGGCGCAGTTTTTCCTTGCCCTCCGGCGTCTTCACGAACACGAAGCGGCCGGGGCTCGAATTGGCCGAGGTCGGCCCGAGCAGCACGAGTTCGATGAGTTGATGGAGCACGGCATCGTCGATGGGTTTGTTCTGCCAGCCGTTATGCGTGCGTGCTTCGCGAAACAGCTGATCGAGCGCTTGATCGGAAAGAGTCATGGGAGTAGTCCGTGCAAAAAAGAAGAAGCTAGCCCAAAAATCTGCAGCCCGCATCGAATGACAGAGCAACATGCGCGGATGAGCAGGCATGCCGTTGCAGCCATAATAGCCAGGGTTCTCACCGGCCCGCTGGCACCCACTGCATTCACGTATTCCCCGCATTTCAATGAACGATCTTTTCAACGACCTGCCCACACCCGACGTCGACTGGTATCCCGATTGGCTTGCGCTGGCCGCGGCCGCGCAAATGCTCACGCGCCTGATCGACGAAGTGCAATGGCGCCAGGACATGATGGGCACGCCCGCCGGTCGTGTTGCACTGCCGCGTCTGACCGCCTGGCAAGGCGAGCCGGACGCCGTGTACGTCTATTCAGGCATCCGGAACGTACCGCAACCGTGGACGCCGGCCGTCGCCGAACTGAAGGCCGCCGCCGAGGCAACGAGCGGCGCGCGTTTTAACAGCGTGCTGCTGAATCGCTACCGCAGCGGTGCCGACAGCATGGGCTGGCACGCGGACCGCGAGCCCGAACTCGGCAAACAGCCGGTGATCGCGTCGGTGAGCCTCGGCGTCGCGCGTACGTTCGATCTGCGGCATAACAAAACTGCCGTCGTGCAATCGTTCGCGCTGAAGGGCGGCAGCCTGCTCGTGATGAAGGGCGATACCCAGGCGGAGTGGCGTCATCGGGTGCCGAAGGAACCGCGTGTGAGCGGCGAGCGCATCAACCTGACGTTTCGCTGGGTCACCCCGCGAACCTGACCTATGCCGAACCCGTGCGCTATACCAAAAATGGTATCGAGGCCGCGAATCATATGATTGGACGGTTAACGCGACGCACAGTACGCTACATCACGATCCACGCACCGTCGGGGGCCGCGAGGGCCGCTCAGGTCGCTGGGTCGCACACAACAACTGCGATAAATCACATGGATCCGGAGTAAGCGCGCGAGCGTTCGCTCTGGCCGACATAGGAGACAGTCATGGCGAATACACGACGTGCCGCGTGTCGCGCTCTGGGCGCGCTCGCGCTTTCCGCGAGTCTCGGTGCTTTGACGCTGGCCACGCCCGGCGCACATGCCGAGGACAAGCAGATCACGCTCGGTTTTGCACAGGTCGGCGCGGAAAGCGCATGGCGCACCGCGAATACCGAATCGGTGAAGTCGGCGGCCGCTGACGCGAAGATCAAGCTCAAATTCTCCGACGCTCAACAGAAGCAGGAAAACCAGATCAAGGCGATCCGCTCGTATATCGCGCAGAAGGTCGACGTGATCGCGTTCTCGCCGGTGGTCGAATCGGGCTGGGAGCCGGTGCTGCTCGAAGCCAAGGCCGCGAAGATTCCGGTGATCCTGACCGACCGCAATATCGACGTGAAAGATCAGTCACTGTACGTGACGATGATCGGCTCGGACTTCCTCGAAGAAGGACGGCGCGGCGGCAAATGGCTCGAAGATCACTACAAGGACGATAAAGGTCCGATCAACATCGCCGAGCTGCAAGGCACGGTCGGTTCCGCGCCGGCTAACGACCGGCACTCGGGCCTGATGGAAGTGATCAAGAACGATCCGAAGTTCAAGATCATCGCGTCGCAGAGCGGCGACTTCACGCTGGCCGGCGGCAAGCAGGTGATGGAAGCGTTCATCAAGACCTACGGCAACAAGATCAACGTCGTGTATGCGCATAACGACGACATGGCGCTCGGCGCGATCCAGGCGATGGAAGAAGCCGGCATGCATCCGGGCAAGGACGTCACGATCGTGTCGTTCGACGCGACCAAGGGCGGCTTCCAGGCGATGGTCGCCGGCAAGATGAACGTCGATGTCGAATGCAGCCCGCTGCTCGGACCGCAGCTGATGTCGGCCGTGAAGGACGTCGTGGCCGGCAAGCAACTGCCGAAGCGCATCGTCACGGAGGAGACCGTCTTCCCGATGAGCGTCGCCGCGCAGACGCTGCCGCAGCGTAAATACTGATGTTGCCGACGCGGGAGAACGCGATCGCGTTCTCCTGACGCTCAGGCATCCAGACCGTGGCGCGAACCAGAGGCGCGGCACGGTCAGATCGAACAGGGTTCTCCAGTGGTGCCTGACCGCCCGGGCTGCGTTGGCAGCGGGCGGTCTCTTTTCAGGAGCCTGCCGCTGGCGCAGCCCGCCGAACCACGCATAGCCGATCGAGCGAGGTCCATGACCCATTCCGCTTCCGAACCGAATCAGCCGGGCCAGCCGACTCGCGGCGCGCACAACGCACAGGGCGCGCAGGACGGCGCGCGCGAGCCGATCCTCGCCACCTCCGGCGTCAGCAAGACATTCCCCGGCGTGAAGGCGCTGCAAGGCGTCGATTTTCGCCTGTTCCCCGGCGAGGTGCATACGCTGATGGGACAGAACGGCGCCGGCAAATCCACGTTGATCAACGTACTCACCGGGGTGCTTGCACCCGATGCCGGCACGATCCGCCTCGGCGGCGAAGTGGTCGCGTTCGGTTCGCCGCAGGAAGCCGAAGCGGCCGGCGTGCGCACGCTGTATCAGGAAGTGAATCTGTGCCCGAACCTGTCGGTCGCGGAGAATATTTTCGCGGGCCGTCAGCCGCGCCGTTTCGGCGCGATCGACTGGCCCGACATCAAGCGCCGCGCGCAGGCCGCGCTCGCGCGCCTCGACGTATCGCTCGACGTCACCCGCTCGCTCGACGCGTATCCGATCGCGGTGCAGCAGATGGTCGCGATCGCGCGGGCGCTGTCGGTCGATGCGCGCGTGCTGATCCTCGACGAGCCGACGTCGAGTCTCGACGACAGCGAAGTCGCGCAGCTTTTCAAAATACTTCGGCATCTGAAGCAATCCGGCATCGCGATTCTGTTTGTCACGCACTTCATCGAACAGACCTACGCGATCTCCGATCGCATCACGGTGATGCGCAACGGCGAGCGCGAAGGCGAATATCTGGCGCGCGATCTGCCGGCCGATCAGCTGGTCGCGAAGATGGTCGGTCATGAACGGATGAGCGCGCGTTTGCGCGAAGCGGCGCATGAAGGGCAGGCCGCGGATGAGCTTCAGCAGGTGACGGACGAGCCATCCGAGCACACGCCGCACGCGCAGGCCGCGACACCGTTCGTCGAATTGCGCGGCGTCGGCCGGCGCGGCACGCTGCAGCCGATCGATCTCGACGTGCAGTCCGGCCAGATTCTCGGCCTCGCCGGTCTGCTCGGCTCGGGCCGCACCGAAACCGCGCGTCTGTTGTTCGGCGCCGATCGCGCGGATAGCGGCACGATTCTCGTCAACGGCAAGCCGGTGCGGCTGCGCACACCGCGCGATGCGGTGCGTCACGGTATCGGCTATTGCGCGGAAGATCGCAAGAAGGAAGGCATCGTCGCCGAGCTGTCGATCCGCGAGAACATCGTGCTGGCGTTGCAGGCGCGGCGCGGCTGGTGGCGCAAGATCAGCCGGCCGCGCGCGAAAGAGATCGCCGATCAGTGGATCGAACGGCTCGGCATCAAGGCGTCCGACGCCGAACAGCCGATCGCGTTGCTGTCCGGCGGCAACCAGCAGAAAGCGCTGCTCGCGCGCTGGCTCGCGACCGATCCGAAGCTGCTGATACTCGACGAACCGACTCGCGGCATCGACGTCGCCGCGAAGTTCGACATCATGGACCGGCTGCTGGCGTTGTGCGCGAATGGCCTCTCTATCCTGTTCATTTCATCGGAGATCAGCGAGGTGCTGCGCGTGAGCCATCGCGTCGCGGTGCTGCGCGATCGCCGCAAGATCGCCGAGGTCGCCGGCAAGGCGTCCAACGAGGACAACATCTACCGACTCATCGCAGGGAGCGGCGAATGAAGCTATCGAACTGGTTCGCGCGCGACGGGGGCGAGCGTCCGCTGCTGTGGCCCTGCGTGACGCTGGCCTTGCTGTTCGGACTGAACCTGCTGGTCAATCCGCATTTCCTCGCGCTGCGCACGCTCGACGGCCACCTGTTCGGTGCACCGATCGACATCCTCAATCGCGCCGCGCCGCTGGTGCTGGTCGCGATCGGCATGACGCTCGTGATCGCAACGCGCGGCATCGACATTTCGGTCGGCGCGGTGGTCGCGATCGCCGGCGCGGCGGCCGCGACGATCCTGTCGACCCAGGCGGTGCCGAGCGGTGCGCTGGTCGCGCAGGCGTTGGTGGCGGCGCTGGTCGTCGGCTTGCTGAGCGGCATGTGGAATGGGCTGCTGGTGTCGTTCGTCGGCATGCAGCCGATCATCGCGACATTGATTCTGATGGTGGCCGGCCGCGGCATCGCGCAATTGCTGACCGCCGGGCAGATCATTCCGATCGGCGCACCCGGTTATCTGTTCGTCGGCGGCGGCTACTGGCTCGGCGTGCCGTGTTCGGTATGGATCGCGACGGTGGCGGTGCTCGCAACCGCCGCGCTCGTCGAAGGCACCGCGCTCGGGTTGTTCATTCGCGCGATCGGCGTCAATCCGGTGGCGACGCGGCTCGTCGGACTGCGCTCGAAAGCGATCGTGTTCGCGGTGTATGGCTTCTCGGGCCTGACCGCGGCAATGGCAGGCATCCTGATCAGTTCGAACGTGCGCAGTGCGGACGGCAACAACGCCGGGCTGCTGCTCGAACTCGATGCGATTCTGGCGGTGACGCTCGGCGGCACGTCGCTGCTCGGCGGGCGCTTCAGCTTCGCGGGCACGGTGCTCGGCGCGTTGATCATCCAGACGCTGACATACACCACCTATTCGATCGGCGTGCCGCCGGAAGCGACGCTGGTCGTCAAGGCTGCTGTCGTGCTCGCGGTCAGTGTGATCCAGTCGCCGGCGGCACGCGCGCTCGCGGTGTCGTTCGGTTCGTCGCTCGTCAAACGTCGCGAGGTGGCACGATGAGGCGTCTTTTCGAAGCACTCGCCCGCGTGGTCGATCCGCGCACGCTGCCGATCGCGGTCACGATCCTGCTGTTCTGCGCGCTGTTCGGTTTCGGCTCGGTGATGTACACCGGTTTCTTCTCATGGCAGGTGCTGCTCGATCTGCTGGTCGACAACGCGTTCCTGCTGATCGTCGCGATCGGCATGACGTTCGTGATCGTGTCGGGCGGCATCGATCTGTCGGTGGGCTCGGTGGTGGCACTGACGACGATCGTCGAGGCGGTGCTGTCCGAGCATATGCATGTGTCGGTGTGGATCATCATTCCGATCGTGCTGCTGATGGGCACGGTGTTCGGCGCGGTGCAGGGCGCGCTGATTCATTTCTTCCGCCTGCAGGCCTTTATCGTGACGCTGGCGGGGATGTTCTTCGCGCGCGGTCTGTGCTTCCTGATCACCACGCAGTCGATCACGATTACCGATCCGACGTTCCAGAAGATCTCCGCGTTTCGGTTGAATGTCGGCGTCGGTTCGGTGTCGGCGAACGTGCTGATCGCGCTCGTGACGCTTGCCGCCGCGATCTACGTCGCGCATTTCACGCGCTTTGGACGCAACGTGTATGCGGTCGGCGGCAACCCGCGTTCGGCGCTGCTAATGGGGCTGCCGGTCGCGCATACGCGGATCGGCGTGTACGCATTGAGCGGCTTCTGCTCGGCGCTCGGCGGTGCGGTGTTCACGTTCTACGTGCTGTCGGGTTATGGGCTGCAAGGGCAGGGCATGGAACTCGATGCGATTGCGGCGACCGTGATCGGCGGCACGCTGCTGACTGGCGGCGTCGGTTATGTGCTCGGCTCGCTGTTCGGCGTCGGCATTCTCGGCACGATCCAGACGCTGATTACGTTCGACGGCACGCTGAGTTCGTGGTGGACGCGGATCGTGATCGGCGCGCTGCTGTGCGCGTTCTGTCTGCTGCAGCGCTTGATCGAGCGGCATGCGAAGTCGGTCACGCGATCGGGTGGCACAGGCGCGGTGGCGACGAGCGGGCATCGACATGTGCATGCGGAGGCGCCGGCGCCGAAGCCGGATTCGCAGGTGTTGGGGCGGGCGCCGGGGTAACGCGCAACAACGAAGACTGCCGATGGTTTGGCTGGAGGGAGTGGCGACGAAAGTCGCCACTCCCTCTTTCTTATTTGGCGACGCCGAATGGTCTCAGGCAAACAACCGACGAGTGTCAAAAGCGAGGAATAGGGTAAACCTTCGTTGGCGCGCGTTTTAACACGATTTATTTTTCAGCAAAGCCAATGGCTCGCTGTCGTTACTATTAATCGAATAACCAGAAATACAGCAGTCCGCGAACTCGACGCACGAAGTTCTCCTTGTCGTTCTCCTCGTGACGCCAGGTATTCGCAAAGTTCGAATCGCCGTAAATAAAGAATTCCAACAAAACCGATACGAATGGGGAAGCGTGATGAACAGGCGCAAGAGGTGGGGAGAGCGGTCGCTCGGGGGATTAGTGCGTATTGGCAATTCAATATCACTTCGTCAATTGCGCACTCGCACATCTAAATTCTGGCTCGGGGCTCTCGGGTTAATCGCCGCGTGTACTACCCCGACATTTAAACCGCATATTCCGGAATCGCAGCAGGAAGCTGCCAGCGTTCATGTCGCCATTCTTTCGGTGGGCAGGTGGAGCGAATACGAGCCGGTTCTGCAGCCGGACATGTCGGTCACGATACAGGACGCCGAGAAAATGGCGCTGCCTGTGACGTCGAATTATGTGCGCAACGTTTATGACGCGTTCAACGGCAAGCTCCAACTCGGGTGGGGTCCGGGCAAGGGAACCGTCGGTGGCGGTGGCGCTGGAGGCGGAGGCGACCAGACGGACACGGCCGCGTCGCCTGCGTCAGGCGCCAGTGCAACGGATGGCGGGGGCGGGGGTGGAAAGGGCGGAAAGACGGGGGATAAAGGCGGTGCCTCGGCGCCCAGTACTGCGAGCGCGCCGAAAAGCGCAAGCGCGCCCGATGCCGCGAGTACAAGCGACGTCGGTAGCGTTCCGATTCCCGCCATCGAAACCAATCCGCTATTGCAGCATGAGCTTGCACTGAGCATTTATCAGGAAATGCAGATTCTGAGCCGTTATCTGAAGGATGCGGCGTTCAAGAAGGATTGGGAGCCTTATGTCGTGCGTGCGCAGATCAGCGTGTCGCCGTATGCGCACTATCAGCCTTTCGACGTCTACGTCGACATGGGGCTCTTTGCCACTTGCCTCGACAGCAAAAACCATCCAGTCGAGGGCCGCTCTACGCAAGCAGCGCTGGTCATACCGCTACTCGTGACGGATAGCATCGAAGCGCAACAGGCTTCCAATACCGTCCAGCTTGCCCGCGATCTCGCACTGGGCTTGGGCGGCAATATCGGCAATGTTGCGCTGCAGGGAGATATGGAGAAGGTCACCAAAAATCTTCAATCTATTCTTGGTACGGATTACAACAGCCTGTACATGGTGTCCCGCGTTGCCGACAGCATCATGCAGGTCCGCTTCGGCGCACCGGCTAACGCGATGTCGCAATACTCGATGTCGACGGTGACGCACAACGTGACGGCTGTCGTGCTGACGCCGGCCTGCCGCGCGGACCATACGCAGTTGAACGTCGCCACCGTCAGTCACTTGCGCAATGCGGTATCTGGACAGGTACTCAATTCGGATTCCGGCTACGGCTATAACGAAGCGCAAAAGGTCATCACGCGCATTGTGGGAGATTGGTTCAGAAACTCACCGTCGAACAATCTCGACGATGTCGGAAAAATGGTGAGTGCCGTTCGCGCTGGACAATACGACAAGTTTCGCCGAAGGCTCAAGAAGGCTCAGATCCGCCCCGGTTACGAACAGATACTCTGGACCGCTCTGGGCGAGGTCGGCGCGAGCAGCGAGTTCGACGTGGCCTATGTCGACTTGCCGAAGGCGAACAAGGGAGCACTGACACAGACCAACCAGCTCGTTTATCTGCAGGACGGCGCGTCCTCCAGTACCGCGACTATCGGCATCAACCCCGAAATGCTGCCCGTTACGCAATCGGCCCAGTTGCAGTTGGCTGGTGGCAAGCTCGTATTGCAGGCCAATTCCGTTACGTCGGCAAACGACGGGCGCACGTTGCAAATTCAGTTTCAATCGCTCGCGCCGCTGAAATCGATGCCCGGTATTGTGTTGCCCGGCAAGGGCGGCCCACTGCAAGGCAAGCTGGTCCTTCAGCCCGCAACCGAGCCGTGGGACAGTACGGCGCAAGCCGGCGCAACGAACGGGCAATTCGTGTTTTCGTCGCTGCTGTATGTGCCGAAAGCCGAGACACCAAAGACCCCCGCGCCCGCCGCACAGAAGCCGCCGGCTCATAAACCCCCGGCCGGCAAGAAAGATCCAGCTGTCGCGGCAGCAGCAAGTGCGGCAAGCACGGTGGGAGCCCCACCCTTGCCGACCCAACCGGCCGCGCCCGCGCATGGCACTCACGATGCACCTGCCTCAGGTAGCCATGGCGCACATCAAAAGAAAGCCGATCGGACTCCTGCTGCAGCGAGCGCAACGCAGGACGGCTGACAGAATTTCTCACTCCCTTCGATTCGCTCTAAACGAGGAGGCTTGCCATGGCAAAAAATGGAAAAGAGAAAAAGAAGCAAACGGACAAGCAGGCCGAACCTGGGAACGAGCGTTCGGAGGGGCCGTGGTATGACCCTCCGATCTATCCATTGCAGGCAAAACCACGTCGCCGCTCGAAGCAGGTAGGCATCACCGACGATCCGCAGGAAGGGCCTTACTACCACGACGGTGATGACCTGCCTCTGCTTGCTCATCACGAGCAGGCTGTCCGTCCGTCGAAAGCAGGCGCGCCGAACACGAGTGGTATGCCGCTTTTCCCGGTGACAGCGCACCACACGCACGTACGCACGATAAAAGGCTTCGGCTGGACGCGGGACGTCCCCGACATGCGCGATCACTACTACTCGGCACCGCTATTTCTCGAATTGCCCATCAGGTATAGCCTGCGTGCATCGTTTCCACCGGTGTACGACCAGAAAGATCTCGGCAGTTGCTCCGCGAATGCGATCGCCGCGGCGGTTCAGTTCGATCGGATGAAACAGTCGTTGCCGCTCGCCGGCCGTGTGCCGTCGCGGCTGTTCATCTACTACAACCAACGTTCGATCGAAGGGGCCGAGAATCAGGATCGCGGCGCGCAGATACGCGACGGCATCAAATGCGTTGCCGCGCTTGGTGCGTGTTTCGAAGGCGGACACAAAGGCGAGTGGGCGTACGAGCAGAAGAAGTTCGCGGAGCGCCCGCCTAAAGCATGTTACGAACAGGCGTTGCGCGACCGTTCCGTGGGCTACAGCCGTGTTCGGCAACAACTCGATCAGTTGAAGGGATGCCTTGCTTCCGGGTGGCCGGTCATCTTCGGCATGACCTGCTATGAGTCATTCAAGTCGGAAGCCGTTTCCCGAAGCGGCGTGTTGCGCTTGCCCAGGCAATCGGAACACGTGATCGGCGGACATGCGGTGTTGGCGGTCGGTTACGACGATTCAAGCGCCACCTTCCAGATTCGAAATTCGTGGGGCGGCGACTGGGGAGACGGCGGGTATTTCACGATGCCCTACAGCTATGTGACCGATCCGAATTTGTGCGCCGATTTCTGGACGATTAGGCTTGTATCGGCGGTGGGTTGATAGAAGCGGGCGCATCGCATGATACGCACGGCGACAGATGCACTCGAATCAAGGACGTCGACGATAAACCGGCAGAGGAGCCATGCCGCTCATCACCCGCCCAGCAAAATAATCGCTATCGTCAGCACAACGCCAAGCAACATCATCGCGAACCCTGCCTTCATCGCGCCCGCACCGGTGTAACGGCCGAGCGCAAAGCCCGCGATAAACAGCATCACAAGCGTGAGAATCCGCGAGATCACCAGCGCCACCGTGCGATCGTTGACGAGGATAAACGGCAGCGCCACTGGAAACGTCGCGATGACGACGAGCAGAAACACGCCGAGCGCGCCGACAAAGTCGTCGCGAATCAAATGCGCGCGCGGCGGCAGCGTCGATGTGCCCGCGAGACGCTGGCGAATCAGCTCCAGCTCGGCATCGTCGACGAGCGGTTCCAGCGACTCCGGCAACGCGTCGCGCAAAGTCCGCACGGCGACCGCATGATTCGGCTCGCGCTTGATGGACAGCGCGAGCGTCAGACGCTGTCCGCGATCCGCCAGATTGCGCACGATAAACATCACAGCGTCCGCGAGGCCCCACGCAAGATTGCAGCCGAGCGCGGCGAAGAAGAGCTTGCGTCCGGCATCGTCGCCGGCGGTGGCGGCCTTGACCGCGCCGACGAAAGTCAACGCCATGAAGAGCCCAAAACACAGCTCGGTCACGCGATCGACTGTATTGAGAATCGGCTGACGCTTTTCGGGTACCGGTTGCTGGATCGACGGGGCGGTATTCATGGCACCTCGACCTCCTGATTCCTGCTGGCGCGTCTGCCCGATCGCGTGCTTACGAACGCACGGCCTGGGCGCCCTCGATGAGGCGCGGCACGCAATAGAGCCTGGAGTGTCTGCAGATATTTGGCGCGCGCGGGTGGCGTTTCCATGATGTCACACCCGTGTGGATTGGAAATGAGCCCATGGTCCTATAGCCGGTCGTCGGTGCGGCGAGGGAAGCGGGGGCGTCCCTTTCGTCAGCCGTCAGTCCTGCTCCAGCCGCCGGCGAATAGTAGGCACGAGCCGATCGAACGGCAGCGTACTGGCCGCAAGCGCAACAGTATCGGGAAACTGCTCCCGCGCGATATCGGTCAGCACCTGCCCCGGCGGCGCCTCGACCAGCACGCTCGCGCCGATCTCCCGCATCGCCGTCAGCGCATCGAACCAGCGCACCGTGTAGCGCATATTGGTGGCGAGATCCTCGCGAATCGCCTCGGCCGAATACAGCGGACGTCCGCCGCGATTGCCGATATAGATGTCGCGAGGCCGTTGAAAAGGCAATTCACGCGACCAGGCGAGCAGTTCATCGCTGGCCTGTGCGAGCAGTTCGCAATGGGACGGCACGCTGACCGCAAGCCGCGTCGCTTTACGCGCGCCGGCCGCCAGGGCCCGCGCAATGAATGCATCGAGCGCATCGTTGGCACCGGCGATCACGATCTGGCGCGGCGCGTTCACGTTGCCGATATATACGCGTTGCCGCGCTTGTTGCCCCACTTCATCCGCGTGTTGCGCGGCCAGCGTTTCCGTCTGGTGTTCGGTCAAACCGGCGATCGCCGCGAGTCCATATCCCGACGGATAAGCCGCTTCCATCAGCTCGGCGCGGCGCCGCACCATCGTCAATGCATGACGAAATTCGAGCGCGCCGCAACTCACCGCCGCCGGATACGCACCGACCGACAGGCCCGCGCTAATCTGCGCCGTCAAGCCCTGCTCGGCGAGCGCTCGCGTCAGCGCGACGCCCGAGATCGTCAGGCCGATTTGCACCGCAACCGTCGAATCTAATGCGGGACCGGTATCGAGCGTCAGCACATCGAGGCCGAGCACATCAGACGCTTCCGCGAGCGTGTCGTTGACCACGCGATGCTGCGGCAGGCGATGCAGAAAGCCTTCGCTCTGCGCGCCCTGGCCGGGAAAGAGCAGCGCGAGCATCACGCGCCGCCGTCTTGAACAGCAACGGCCCACGGATCGGCGACCAGGTGCGGTCCGCTTGCATGCCGCGCGAGCACCCGTGTTTTGCCCGCCGCCCATTCGGCGAGCGCGACGCCGCCCGCGAGTGTTTCGAGTTGCGCATCGACGCGGATGCCGATGCGTTGCGCGAGCGTTTGCAAGTGCTCGAACAGCGCTCTCGCAGCGTTACGCGCAAGCGGCTCGGGCGTACGGATCAACAGATCGAGATCGCTGGCTTCGGTGACGCTCGGTGTTTGCGTGGCCAGTTCGAAACCGGCGCTGCCTGTCGGTCCCCAGACAAACGTAGTAAGTGCAGCGCATGCATCACGCTGCAAAGCGGCAAGCGCGATGAACGACGGCAGCGCACGGCGCGCATCGGCAGGCTGCGCCTGCTGCAACGATTCCGGCGACACCACGTTGACGATATCGTCCGCATGCGCCCAAGTCCCGTAACGCTGTGCACGGCCAGCACCGCGCACACCGATCGCGACGAAACCATTCGCGCCTAGCGCGCGCCGAACCACCGCGTACGGCGCACGCGCAAACGCGTCGCGCACCCATGCCGGCTCGTCATCGAATGGGCGCAGGCATTGCAAACGCAGCAGATCATGCGGCCGCCAGCGCACGTCGTTCGCCTCGGCGGAGGCCTCCGCAGCCTCCGCGGCACTCGACATCTCAAACGGCGCGGCCGCGCAGACCCGCATCACACCGCATCCCACTGCTCGGCAAGCCGCCGCCGCACCTCGATCGACGCCGCGCGCGTCAATCGCGCGCTCGCCGATTCCAGCCGACGCGCCAACGTACGATCGCCGCCGCGCGCACTGCGAATCTGCGCGACAAGCACATCGCGCACGCGCCCGATCTGCGCATCATCCGGCGCATCCGCATCGACGCCGCCGATCAGCTGATCGAGCAAGCCGAGCTTCGCAAACGACGCCATCGAATACGACATCGGCACGATCGTCTCGCCGAGTGCATCGAGTGCTTCGACGGTGCGGCGCGTGACGCGCGCGGCCGCTTCCTTGCCCATCGCGTGCACCATCGTGCCGGGCGCGTCGAGCGCGACGATCCGGTTCGCCTGATAGCCGTGTGCCAGAAACGCGCCCGACATCGCCGGTCCGACGATCAGCGCGATCACCGGATGGCCCGCGTCGCGCGCGCTCGCATACGCATCGACCGCCGCCGCGCACGCCAGATGAATGCCGAGCATTTCCTCGCGATAGCCATACGCCTGGCTCTTGACGTCGACGATCGCGACGATCGGACGGCGCGCGCCGTCCGCCGCGCCTGAATCCGCATCGATCACCTCACGCACCGCGCGCGCAAGCAACCAGCCCTGTTCGAGCCCGACCACGTTCGTGGTCGCGCGCGTAAAGCGGTTGGCCGGATCGGGCACGACCGTGATGAAGCGCGCGGTTTCGCCGCCGAGCAGCGCATCGCCGCTCCAGACCGGTGCGTCGCTGGCCGGCTCGCCTGCCAGCGCATGAAACCAGCGCGCGCCGCGCGTAAGCGTCGTATCGTTCATGCCTGCTCTCCATTCGATGCGTGCTGCGCGGATGGGTTGTACACGTCGCGCAACGTCTGTGGCGTGACACTCGCGGGGTCGATCAGCGCCAGCCGCCGCAGGAACGTATCGACCTGTTCGCTGCGATGCTCGGCCGGCACGCCCTGCACGAACGCCGCGTGGACGGCGGCGCGCACCGCATCGGTGTCGTCGTCGACGAGCCGGTCAGCCAGCGCGCTCGCAGCCCGCTGCTCGCCGCCGATCAACTGCCACACGCGGCGTCGATCGCTCGCATCGAGTTCTTCGATGCCGGCCTCCTGTTCGATCACCTCGGGCCCGTTCATGCCGAGCCGCGCCTGCTTCGTCACCACCAGATACGAACACAACGCGGCCGCCAGCGACATCCCGCCGAAGCAACCGACCATTCCCGCGATCACGCCGACCACCGGCACATGCCGGCGTAACGCAACGATCGCCGCCTGAATCTCGGCGATCGTCGCGAGCCCGAGGTTCGCTTCCTGCAGCCGCACGCCGCCGGTTTCGAACAGCACGACAGGGCGCACGCGCTTGCCGCGCTCGCAATCGCGCAACGCCAGTTCGAGCGCCGCGGCGATCTTGCTGCCCGACACTTCGCCGATGCTGCCGCCCTGGAACGCGGATTCGATTGCGGCGACCACGGCCGGCTCGCCGTCGATCGTGCCGCGCGCGATCACGCAGCCGTCGTCGGACTGGCAGACGACGCCCTGCAACGGCAGCCACGGGGACTCGATGCGATCGAACGGCCCCAGCAATTCGCGGAAGCTGCCCACATCGAGCAGTGCGCGCGCGCGTTCGCGCGCAGGCAATTCGATGAAGCTGTCGCGCAGTCGCGGGGTCGCTTGAGCGTCGGCTTGGTCCGTGGCTTGAACGGTAGTTTGAACATCAGCGGCGTAACTCATACGGCGTCTCCTTCCTCGGCGGCTTCGACCGCTTCCGCGAGGCGCAATGCGACCACGCCGGGCGTCGCGCCGAAGTCGTTGATTTCGATCTGCGCGGCGCCGTCGTAGCGCGTGAAGAAGCGGTCGAACACGCTTTTCCAGATGTGGCTATAGCCGTCCACGCTCGTGCGCACGACCACGTGCGCGCTCAGTGCATTGCCGGTATGGGCGCCGCTCGCGGGCGAAAGCAACACTTCCAGATCGCCCGAACCGACCACGCCGACATGCGCGCGGGTCGTGACGGCGCGTCGCGCCGGATAGTCGAAGGTCAGATGTTCCATGGGGCTCAGCTCCGGCCGGCGTCGCGAGGCGCCAGCATGTCGAGAAAGAGGGTGGCGGCGAGCAGATCGGCCGCGCCGCCAGGCGATGCGTTCAGCGACAACAGTTCGCTCTCCAGCGCGTCGAGCGCGACGCGCCCAGCGTGTGTCGAACTGCCGCCGGCATCGAGCACGCGTTGCGCGCCGCGCTGGCCGGCGTGCAAACCGGCAAGGCCCGCGCGATGCAGCAGGCAGGTGTCGTCGAGCGTACTCATGATCGCGAGCAGTGCGTCGACGCGCGCGGCGTTTTCATCGACCCCGCGTGCGCGCGCCGCGTGCAATGCGGGCAGGCCGATGTCGAGCGCGTGCGGAAAGCCGTCCTGCGCTTCGCGCCGTGCGCCGCCGACCTGATAGCGTTGGCGCACGCGCTCGCCGTGACTATCGGTGGGCGCGGCGAAGCGGTCCGGAAAGCAGGCGATCCGCGCGGCCAGCGCGCATATGCGCGCGGCAGCGTTCGATATCCGCATCGACGCCGGAGCGCTTGCCGGCATGTCGATCGCGACACCCGCGACCAGCAAACCGATGATCCAGATTGCGCCGCGATGCGCGTTGCTGCCGCCGGTCGCGCGCATCATCTGCTGTTCGCCCGCGCGGCCGATCTGCGCGAGCTCGGTGCGCAGCAGCGCGGAGGGTTCGCCACGGCGGCGCGCGGCGCGTGCGAGCGCGGCGAAAGTCGGTTCGAGCGCATAGGCCGAGCGCCGCATCGTCGCGAGATCGAGGTCGCGGTGCGCGCCGCTGCCGCGCCGGTCGACCAGCGCAGGTTTGGGCGTGAGTTCGGCTTCATCGATCAGCGCGGCGACCGCGTCACGCGCAAGTTGCGCATCGTCGGCAAATGATGCGTCGGAACATTGCGCGTCGGCAAACGGCGTCGAGCAAACGTCACCGCAAGCAGCGCGCGCCGTCGACACCGGCGATACGCACGACGGCTCCAATCGTTCGAGCAGAGCAGCGGGCGCCATCGTCACCAGCTCCTGAAGCGCGCGGGCGGTGCGTACAGTCCGCCCGACCACGTGACCAGATCGTCGATGCTGCGCGCCGCGAGCAGCGAACGCTTGGCGTCGCCGCGCCGGATGCCGAGATCTTCCGGATACGCGACGATGCCGCGGCGGCGCAACTCGGCGGTTTTCTCCGGCTTCGCGCGCAGGCCGATCGGCGTGACACCGGCCACCGCGGCGATCGCCGCGCGCCGCTCGTCGATGCCTTCGGCGCGGTGCAGATGCGCAATGCCTTCTTCGGTGACCACATGGCTGACGTCGTCGCCGTAGATCATCACCGGCGCCACCGGCATGCCGCTTTTCGCGCCGACCGCGACCGCGTCGAGTTCATCGACGAAGGTCGGCTCACCGCCTTTCTTGTACGTCTCGGCCAGTTGCACGACGAGCTTCTGGCCGCGCGCGACGGGGCCGTCGCCCTTCAGCAGCTTCAACCACGCGGTGCTCGAATGGCGCCGGCCGCGCGGATCGTGGCCCATGTTCGGCGCGCCGCCGAAGCCGGCCAGCCGCCCGCGCGTCACCGTCGACGAATTCGCGTCGGCATCGATCTGCAGCGTCGAGCCGATGAACAGATCGACGCCGTATTGCCCGGCCAGCTGGCACAGCACGCGATTCGAACGCAGGCTGCCGTCGTTGCCGGTGAAGAACACGTCGGGGCGCGCCTCGATATACGCCTCCATGCCGACTTCGCTGCCGAAGCAATGGATGCTGTCGACCCAGCCCGACTCGATCGCCGGGATCATCGTCGGGTGCGGATTGAGCGTCCAGTTGCGGCAGATCTTGCCTTTGAGGCCGAGCGATTCGCCGTAGGTCGGCAGCAGCAGTTCGATCGCCGCGGTATCGAAGCCGATGCCGTGATTCAGCGCGGTCACACCGTATGGCTCGTAGATGCCGCGAATCACCATCATCGCGGTCAGCACCTGCAGATCGCCGATATGACGCGGATCGCGCGTGAACAGCGGCTCGACCGCGAACGGCCGGTCCGCCTGCACGACCACGTCGACCCACGAGCCGGGGATATCGACGCGCGGCAGTTCATCGACGATCTCGTTGACCTGCACGATCACGATGCCATGCCGGAACGCGGCGGCTTCGGCGATCGTCGGCGTGTCCTCGGTATTCGGGCCGGTGTACAGATTGCCGTGACGGTCGGCCTTTTCCGCGCACAGCAGCGCGACGTGCGGACACAGGTCGACGAACATCCGCGCGTACAGCTCGACGTATGTGTAGATCGCGCCGATCTCCAGCTGACCGTCTTCGAGCAGTTGCGCGACGCGCAGACTTTGCGGCCCGGCGAACGAGAAATCGACCTTGTGCGCGATGCCGCGTTCGAACAGCGTCAGATGCTCGGGGCGGCTGATGCTCGAAATCAGCAGATGGATGTCGTGCAGTTTTTGCGGATCGACCTTCGCGAGCGAGCGCGACAGGAAGTCCGCCTGCTTCTGGTTGTCGCCTTCGAGCGCGACACGGTCGCCAGGCTGGATCAGCGTTTCGAGCGCATCGACGACGCGGTGCGCGGGCAGCACGCCGTCTTCGAGCCACGGCGCAATGGCCGCGAGGCGGCGCCGCTTTTCATCGCGGCGGGTCGTCCATGAGCGGGCGGTGGTTGAGGAGGCAGCGTCGGCGGGTTGGTTCATCGGCTCGGTCAACTCCCGGTGGTGGCGCGCGGACGTCGGCCGCGCGGCTTCGGTTGATTCGCAAGCGCAGCTTCGGCTTGCGCGCGTTCGGTCAGAAAACGATGCAGCAATTCGCCGGTGCCGAGCAGATGCGCGACGACCAGCGCCTGTGCTTGCGCGATGTCGTGGCGCCGCACCGCGTCGAGCAACGCGGCGTGCTCGCTGTCGGACTCGCCCTTGTACGACGGCAAGCCGAACTTCAGACGCAGATAGCGTTCGCCGCGGCGGTGCAGCAGTCCGATCATGTCGTGCAGATGCGGTCGGCCGGCGGGCGCATACAGGCTCATGTGAAACGCTTCGTTGCGCGCGACGTAGAGCGAAGGGTCGGCTTCGCGCTCGGCGGCGCGGCACAGGTGGGTGGCTTCGCGCAGCGTCGCGTCGGTGTGATGCGGGATCGCGAGGCTCAATGCGAGGCTTTCGAGCGCCGAGCGGATCTCGTAGATTTCGCGCGCTTCGTCGGCGGACAGCGGCGCGACCGTCGCGCCTTTGTTGACCGCCGCGCAAGCCCAGCCCTCGCTTGTGAGCTGGCGCAGCGCCTCGCGCACCGGAATGGCGCTCACCGAGAAATGCCGCGCGATCGCGTCCTGACGCAGCGGCGCGCCAGGCGCGAGCGTGCCGTCGACGATCGCCGCGCGCAGCGCCTGCGCGATTACGTGCGAAGTGCTCTCGCGCGGTGGCGCCGCCGGCAGAAGCGGTCCTCTTGCGGTCGACTCCAGGGGAAAACCTTCAGTTGCGTCGCTCATGATTCCAAATATTATATATAAAAAGACGCGTTTTACAGCACGGGCAAACCCGGAAAAGAGGTAGCGCGCCAACTCCCGGAAAGCCCCCGCACGTGGTTCTCATCCCGAGAAGTATGAGGACATCGCTGATGAATCAACAAGCGCGCACCCGTCGTTTTCGTTACGTTCGTCAACTGCAGGCAGGAGGAGCACGATGAATACATTGACCGACCGCGGCGCTGCCGCAAGGCGGCGCACGCCGCTGAACCGTTCGCAGATCGCCGGGTTCTGGGGCGCATGGGCCGGCTGGACGCTCGACGGCATGGACTCGTTCATTTACGCGCTGGTGCTGACGCCCGCGCTGACCGAGCTGCTGCCGCGCTCGGGTTTCGCGGCGACGCCGTCGAACGTCGGGCTGGCCGGTTCGATTCTGTTCGCGCTGTTTCTGGTCGGCTGGGGGCTGTCGTTCATCTGGGGGCCGCTCGCCGATCGCTTCGGCCGCACCAAGGTGCTGGCCGCGACGATCTTCACGTTCGCGATTTTCACCGGACTCGCCGCGACGTCGACCAATGTGTGGCAGCTCGGTATCTATCGCTTCATTGCCGGGGTCGGCATCGGCGGCGAATGGGCGCTAGCCGGCACCTATGTGGCCGAGGCGTGGCCGGAGGATCGACGCAAGATGGGCGCCGGTTATCTGCAGACCGGCTATTACGCGGGCTTCTTTCTCGCCGCCGCGCTCAATTACACGATCGGCGTGCATTTCGGCTGGCGCGCGATGTTCCTGACCGGCGCGGTGCCGGTCGTGGTCGCGATTCTGATCCTGCTGCGTGTGAAGGAGCCGGAAAAGTGGCAGAAGGCCGAAGCGAACACCGCGCGCGTGAAACCGATGCGCGAAATTCTCGGGCCGGCGTACCGGCGCCGTACGTGGATCGCGTGCATTCTGCTGACGATTGCAATCATCGGCTTGTGGGCGGGCGCGGTGTACGAGCCGTCCGCGGTGATTCAACTGGCGGCGCGCGCCGGCATGTCGAAGGGCGATTCGATCCGCACTGCGTCGCTGGCCACCGGGCTGTTGTCGATCGGCACGATCCTCGGCTGTCTCGCGTTGCCGCCGCTGGCCGAGCGCATCGGCCGCAAGATGACGCTTGCGGTGTATTTCGCGGGCATGGCGGTGTCGATCGCGGCGAGTTTCGGCTGGGCGTTCTATCTGCCGAACGGGCTGGCACCGTTTATCGCGTGGCTGTTCGTGCTGGGCTTCTTCGGCGGCAATTTCGCGCTGTTCAGCCTGTGGCTGCCCGAGCAGTTCGAAACCCGCGTACGTGCGACGGCGTTTGCGTTCTGTACGTCGTTCGGGCGGTTCGTTGGCGCTGGCGTGAACTTCCTGCTGGGCGCGGCCGTGCTGCATATGCAGACGCTTGGCGTGCCGGTTGCGTTGACGGCGATCGTGTTCGTGCTCGGTCTGTTCGTGATTCCGTTCGCGCCGGAGACGAGGGGTGAGACGTTGCCGCAGTGAGAGGATTGCGCGGTGAAAGCCGCGCGTTGAACGCGGTGTCGGGCGGCGCGTATTTCACGTGACCTATTTCGCGTGACTACGTGTCCGCCCGCCCGGATGCAACAGCGATAGCAGCGGCCAGCCGAGATTGACGCCGAGACTCGCGGCGACGATCAGCACCATGCCCACGAGCTGCGACGGCGACAACGCGCGGCCGTACACCACGGCGTCCACCACGATCGCGGTCAGCGGATAGACGAACAGCAGCACCGCGATTACCGGCGTGGTCAGCTTCGGCAGCGCGCCGTAAATCAGCACATACGACAGCCCCGTGTGCAGCACGCCCATCCCGATCAGCCAGAACCATTGCATCGGGCCGATATGCGTCAGCGTCAGGGTTCCGGCGAACGGCGCAATCATCGGCAGGCACACGATGCCGACCGCGCATTGCATGAGTGTCAGCAGATGAGGCCGCAATTCGCCGAGGCTCTTCGCGATCAACGTGACGGCCGCGTAGAGCAATGAGCCGAACAGTGCCTCGCCGACGCCGATCAGATAGCTCGTGTGACCGTACAGATTGTTGCTGGCGGCGACGCCCGAAGCGAGCACGAGCCCGACGAACGCGGTCGCGATCCAGCCGAGCCGGTCCACTCCCAGCCGTTCGTTGAACAGCGCCGCGCCGATCAGCACGACCCAGAACGGCTGCACATGAAAGACGACGGTCGCGACCGCGATGCTGGTGCGATGAATCGCGTCGAAAAAACCGACCCACTGCGTGATCATCAGGATGCCGGAGATCAGCGCGAGCGCGACCGTACGGCGCGTGAACTGCGCGCGCGTGAAAAAGCCTTTCCACACGCAATACGCGGCTAGCGACAGAAAACCGAATACGCAGCGAAAGAACACCAGCGTCAGCGCATCGAGCCGCGCTTCCTCGACGAAAACGCCGAGCGTGCCCATCAGCAGTCCGCCGCTCGCTAGCGTGATCGCGCCTTGTTGACGGGGGGTGAGGGACATGCGCAACGACTCCGGAGAAATGATGTTCCCGAGTATTGCGCGGCTTGCGGGTCACTCACAAACGAATTAAATTGAGAAATTCCATAAGCCGGATTGATAAATCGTGAACCCTGAATTCGACATCGACCTGTTGCGCAGCTTCGTCGCGGTCGTCGACGCGGGCAGCTTCACGAAGGCGGCGGCGAACGTGCATCGTTCGCAGGCGGCGGTCAGCATGCAGATCAAGCGGCTCGAAGCGATGCTCGGCACCACGCTGTTCGCGCGCAATACACGCAGCCTCGCGCTGACGCGGCCCGGCAATACGCTGCTCGAATACGCGCGGCGCTCGCTGGCACTGCAGGAAGAGGCATGGTCGGCGATCGTGCGGCCCGAGGTCAGCGGGCGCGTGGTGCTCGGCGCGCCGGACGACTACGTGTCGTCGCTGCTGTCGCCGGTGCTGCGGCGTTTCGCGACGCTCTATCCGCGCGTTGAAATCGAGATCGTCTGCGCGCAGAGCACGGCGCTCGCGCCGATGCTCGCGGACAACAAGATCGACCTCGCGTTCGTCACGCGCGACCGCAAGCTGCGCGGCGAATTCGTGCGCAGCGAGCCGATGGTGTGGGTGGGCGCATCGGTCGATACGCCGGTGCTCGCGGTATCGCCATTGCCGGTGGGACTGTACGAGCCGGGCTGCCTCGCGCGGCAGCATACGCTTGTCGCGCTCGACGCCGCGCGCATCCGCTATCGTGCGGCATTCAGCAGCGCGAGCCTGATGGGGCTCGTCGCGACCGTCGATGCGGGTTTATCGGTGATTGCGCTGACACGTTGCAGCGTGCCGTCGCGGCTGGCGATTCTCGGCGAGGCACAGGGCCTGCCGAAGATCGCGCCGCTCGACATCGTGGTCGCGCGCAGTGCGAAATCTGATCGGCCGACTTGCGATTATCTGGCGCAGCAGATGGTGCAGGATCTGTCGATGCGCGCGAACGGCAGGAGCGTGGGTGCAGCGTGACGAAGCGCGCTGAGGCGTGCTGAGGCGCGCCACGCGAAGCATCCCGGTCACGCGCGCAAATAGGCGGTCACGTCGCCATCCACCGCGATTTTCACGCGGTCGCCCGCGCGCGGACACAAGTATCCCGGCACGCGCGCGCGCACCATCGTGCGCGCCGCGGATTGCAATTGCAGCGCGACGCTCGCGTCCTGCCCCTGGAAGATCACATCGGTCACGAGCGCATCATGCGCGCTGCCGTTTTGCGTGCTCTCGCCGGCGCGCAGCAAACGGATCTGCTCGGGGCGCAGCATCACGTCGACCGCACCGTTGCCGGGCGCGTCGGCCAACGTCAACTCGCCCAGCTCGCAACTCACGCGACCCTGCCGCGCGTCGCCCGGCAACAACACCGCCTCGCCGACGAACGACGCGAGCTCGCGTGTCACCGGTCGGCGATACAGCGCCTCGGGCGTCGCGGTCTGGATCAACTGTCCGTTCCATAGCACCGCGACCTCGTGTCCGAGCGACAACGCCTCGGCCTGATCGTGCGTGACCAGCACCGCGGTCGCGCCGGCTACGGCGAGCGCACTCGTCACAGCCTGACGGGTTTCGACGCGCAACGCCGCATCGAGCGAAGAAAACGGTTCGTCGAGCATCACCAGCGTCGGCGCCGGAGCGAGTGCGCGCGCGAGTGCGACACGCTGCTGCTGGCCGCCCGATAGTTGCTGCGGCGCACGCTCGCCGAAATGCACGGGCAGGCCGACCAGTTCGAGCAATTCGGCGACGCGATGGCGCGCGCGGCGCTGCGTGCGCGGCAAGCCGAACACGATGTTCTCCGCGACCGATAAATGCGGAAACAGCGCGCCTTCCTGTGGCACATAGCCGATATGGCGCTGTTCCGACGGCACGTGCAGGTTGTCGCCGGCCACGCGCCGGCCATCGATTTCGACGCTGCCGCCATCCGCGCGCTCGAAGCCGCACAGCAGACGCAACAGCGTGGTCTTGCCGCTGCCGGACGGACCCAGCAGCGCGAGCAGCGTGCCGCGCTCGACCGACAGATCGATGCCGTGCAGCACCGGATGACCGTCGAACGATTTCCGCAGTCCGCGGATACGAAGTTCGCTCATGAATATCCGCTAGTAAAAAACAGTCGATTCAACCGCGGTCGCCGAGCAGCGCCGAGCGGCCGAACAGCATGAACAGCAGGCCCGACGCACACAGCGAAATGCCGGTGAGCAGCGCCGCATACGGCGCGGCGGCCGCGAACGCCATCGTCGACGTATCGGCCCACACCTGGGTCGCGAGTGTTTGCGTATCGAGCGGCGATAGCAGCAGTGTCGCGTTCAATTCGGTGACGACCGAGATGAACACCATCGCCGCGGCCGCGCCGAGCCCGGGGCCGGCGAGCGGCAGCACCACCCGCACGAGCGTTTGCGTCCAGTTCAGCCCGAGCGCGCGCGCGGTTTCTTCGAGGCGCGGCTGCGCCTGCATCAACGCGGCGCGCACGCTGACGAGTGCAAGCGGCATGAACAGGATCGCGTATGCGATGACCAGCAGCGTCGCGCTTTGATAGAGCGGCTGCAGCGCATGCACCGCGAGCGACACGATCGCCAGCGCAATCACGAGTCCCGGCACACCCTGCGCGAGAAACACGCTGCGTTCGAACAGCGTCGCGAAGCGCGTCGGATAACGCACCAGCAAGAACGCGAGCGGCACCACCAGCAGCGTGGTCAGCAACGCGGCGGCGAGGCCGAAGCCGAGCGACGACAGGGTTGCGTTCAGCAGCAGTTCGGGCGATACGTCGGCGGGCGTCACCGCGGCGGCGCCCGGTTGCGTGAGCCAGAAGCCGATCATGCCGAGCGGCACGCCGAGCGTCGCGAGCGTGAGTAGCGCAAAGCCCGCGACGACGATCCAGCGCCATACGCCGAGTTCGTAGCGCAGCACCGCGCGGCGAGTGCCGCGATCGACGCGCTCATAGCGCGCCGCGCCGCGCACGCGAAACTCGAATGCGAGCACGACGAGGCAGATCGCGATCAGCAGACAGGCCAGCAGCGATGCGCCGCCGCCATCGAAACTGGTGCGGAATTCCGCGTAGATCTGCGTGGTGAACGTGCGATAGCGCAACAGCGTGAAGGCACCGAACTCGGACAGCACGCCGAGCGCGACCAGCAGCATGCCGCCGAGCAGCGCCGGCCGCAGTTGCGGCAGCACGACGCGCACGAAGCTGCTCCAGCGATTGCAGCCGAGTGCGCGCGCGCTTTCTTCGAGCGCGGGGTCCATGCCGCGCAGCGCGGCGGCAACCGGCAGATAGACGAGCGGAAAATACGCGCAGGTGAGCACCAGCAAGGCGCCGTTGAAGTCCTGCAGATCCTCGCTCAACGACACCCATGCATAGCTCGAAATGAAAGCCGGCATCGCGAGCGGCGCGGCGCACAGCACGGCCCATGCGCGGCGCCCGGGCAGATTCGTGCGCTCGACGAACCACGCAGCGGCGGTGCCGATCACCGCGCACACGAGCGTGGTCGCAACGGTAATCAGCACCGTATTGACGAGCAGTTCGCCGACGAGCGGACGCCAGATCAGATCGAGCGCGTCGCCGACGCCGAAGCTCGCGGCGCGCCAGAACGTGAACGCGATCGGCAGCAGCACCAGCAACGCGCTGAGTGCCGCCGCCGCGAACAGACCGCGCGGCGCGCGCTTACGAGCGCGCGCCGGGGCGAGGGAGACAGCCGGCGAACCGGCTGACAGAGCGTCGCTCATTTACAGCAGACCGGCCTGACGCAGCAGCTTGCCGGCCTGGCTGTCGTCGCCGAGTTGCTGGATCGTCAGCGCGGGCGGGCTCAGTTCGGCGAGCGGCTTGAGCGCCGGGTCCGGCGCGACGCCCGCGTGCAGCGGATATTCGAACATCACGTGGCTATTGGCCATCAGTTGCTGCGCACGTTCGCTGACCAGATAGGCGAGAAATTTCTGCGCGCCGTCCGGGTTGTGCGCTGTCTTCAGCACGCCCGCGCCCGACACGTTGACGAGCGCGCCCGCGTCGCCGTTGCCGAAGTGATAGATCGCGCTGCGCGTTTTCGCGTCGCCGATTTCCGCGTGCAGACGCGACCAGTAGTAGTTGTTGATCAGACCGGTCGCGACCGCGCCGCGATTGACCGCGGCCACCACGCCTTCGTCGTCGTCGAAGATCTGCGAGTTGGTCTTCAGGCCTTTGAGCCATGCGAGCGTTTGTTCCTCGCCCTTCAGCGCGAGCACCGCGCTCACGAGCGGCAGGAAGTCGCCGTCGCTCGGTGCGATGCCGACCTTGCCTTTCCATTCCGGCTTCGCGAGATCGAACAGCGATGTCGGCAATTGCGACGCCTGCAGTTTCGCGGTGTTGTACGCGAGCACGTTCTCACGCGCGGTCACCGCGACCCACACGCCGGTCGGCGAGTTGAAACGCGCCGGCACCGCGGCGAGCGTCGCCGCGTCGACCTTCGTGAGCAGGCCTTTTTCTTCCAGCAGCATCAGCTCCGGCGAGTTCTCCGTGAAGTACACGTCGGCGGGCGACGCCGCGCCTTCCGCGACGATCTGCGCGGCGAGCGCCGGGCCTTCGCCGTTGCGGATTTTCACCGAGATGCCCGACTCTTTTTCGAAGTCTTTCGCGAGCAGATTGACGACCTGCTCGTGCTGCGCGTTGTACAGCGTGATCGACGCCGCATGGGCCGCCGACGGCATCGTCGCGAGCGCGGTGAACGTGAGCGCGGCTACGCCGCCGAGCGCGCGCAGGCGGGTGGCAAACCAGGAATAAGCCATGTTGCTGAAGTCCGTAGTGTTGGTGTTGGTTGAGCCGGGCGCGGCACGCCCGGCGTGCTTCATTGCTTCGTCACGCTTCGAACAGCCCCGCGCCGACATACGAACCCGGCTTCGCGCCCGGCGGCACCACGAAGATCGCGCTGCCGACGTGCGTCGTGAACTGGTTCATCATGTCGAACTTCGCGAGGCGGTTATTGATCGGGATAAAGCCGGTACGCGGGTCGCTCTGGTGCGCGATGAAAATCAGCCCCGCGTCGTACTCGGTTTCCTGGCGCCACGGCGGCCAGCGCTCGATATAGAAGTTCGTGCCTTCGTTGTACGAATACGAGCGGCGCAGAATCTGCGCGCCGTCGTTGGTCGCCTGATTCGACAGCCGCACGTGCGAGTTCTCCGCGATCACCGGATTGCCGTCCTTGTCTTCCGCTTTCAGATCGACCGGATCGAACTCGTTCTTGCCGCCGATCGGCGCGCCGCTGTACTTGTGACGGCCGAACACCTGTTCCTGAAAACCAAGCTCGGTGTTGTCCCAGTGTTCGAGCGTGATGCGGATGCGGCGCACGACCGTATAAGTGCCGCCTTCCATCCACGGCGCGTCGTCGCTCGCGCGTGCCCAGACGAACTGGTTCATCAGCGCCGGCTTCGCAATCGACGGATTGTTGGTGCCGTCCTTGAAGCCCATCAGATTGCGCGGCGTCTGGCCGCGCGGACCGGACAGGAACCCGGCCTGGCCCCAGCGCATCGTCGCGACGCCGTACGCGCGGCGCGACAGTTGCCGCACCGCGTGAAACGCAACCTGCGCGTCGTTCGCGCAGGCCTGGATAAAGAGGTCGCCGCCGGTCTTCTCCTTGATCAGCTGATCGCCGTTGAAGCGCGGCAGATCGACGAGCGCGGCGGGGCGGCGCGATTCGAGTCCGTAGCGGTCCTTGCCGTCTTTCGTGAACAGGCCGGGGCCGAAGCCGAACGTGATCGTCAGGCCATTGGGCCCAAGCCCGAGCACGTCGCCGGAATCGGGCGCGGCCTGGTTGTCGCCGGCATCGCCCGCCGGCAACGCGGCGGCCGTGCCGCCTTGCGTCAGACGCGCGGCCGCTTCGGTCCAGGTGCGCAACAGCGCGATCACGTCGTCGCGCTTGTCGGTGGTCAGATCGAGCGCGGCAACATAGGTATGGCTCTGCTGCGGCGTGACGATGCCGGCTTGATGCGCGCCGTAAAACGGCTCGACCGCGAGTTGCGGATCGGCGACTGGCGCACTATGAGCGGGCGCTTTCGCGAGCGCGGCCTGCGATGTCGCGAGGCCGGCCGCCACCGCCGCGCCGCCCGCTTTCAGAAAGCCGCGTCGCGATGGCCGTGGGGGTTGATCGTTGTTCATGGTCACTTCACCTTCATGATTCGCCAGCTTATTTCGCGAGCACCAGCGTATTCACGTCGTCTTCGACGTAGTAAAAGCCGTCGCCTTCCGGCGTCATCGCGATACCGAACAGGTCGCCGTTGCCGGGTGGCGATTGCGCTTTGTCGGTATCGATCCAGCGTGCGTACAACTGCTTGCCGGTCGCCGGATCGATCTCGACGACCTGGCCGTTCAGCGCGTTGGTGACGAGCAGGTGGCCGTTCGGCGCGGTCACCATCGCAAGCGGACGATGCAGCAGGCCGTCGGCGGTCAACTGGCGGCCGACGCCCGCGCTGGTGTCGCGCGTGAGCGGATCGTCGATCGCGGTGATGCGGTTGCCGATCGCGTCGGACACGTACAGCAGCTTCTGATCGCCCGACAGCGCGAGGCCGGTCGGCCCGACGAGGAACACGCCCCTGTCGGCCTGCGCGCCGAAGCCGCTGCCGATCACGGTTTCCTTCTTCACGACGGGCGGCTTGCCTTCCGGCACGTCGAGGTCGAGACGCAGCACGGTGGCCTGCTTGAACACCGGCGGCGTGCCGTCCGCGCCGCCGACGCCGAAGCCCGCGTTGCTGACGAACAGCGTCGCGCTCGTGCCGTTGTCGACGACCGCCATGTTGCCCCACGGGTCGTTGATGTTCGGCGTCGAGATCGTCGAGGCGATCTTGCCCTGCGGATCGATCACGATCAGACAGCCGGCGCCCTTGGTGCCGGTCGTGCCGTCATTGCTCGGCGTGCTGCCGACGATCACCCAGCCCGACTTGAGCATCGTCATCGCAGTCGATAGGCCGATGCCGCCCGGGCATTCCTTCAGATCGCGCGGCACCGTCGCGAACACGGTCATCTGCTTCGTGTCCGGGTGATAGTTGACGATCGTGCTGCCGGTGCCCTGCAGATTGGTCGAGTTGTTGAAGTTGTCGATCAGCACGTCGCCTTGCTTGATCGTGCCCGCGCTGACCGGCGCGACCACGAGCGCGTACGGATTCTGATCGCCGTTGTCGGGCACGGTGTTGATCAGCGTCGTGTGATGCTTGATGGTCTCGAGGAAGCCTTGTGGCTCGGCATGGGCGCCGACGGCTGTCGCGAGGACGGCGGCGCCTGCCGTCATGGCCAGCAGGGTGCGCGCGGCGCGCGGCCAGAGCATGCGCGTGAGGTGGTTCACGATTGGGCCTCCGTGCGGGTGCACAAAGCGATAGGGGCGGTGGGGATCGAAGGCATGGGAAGCGCGGGTCCGGGGGAGCGTGTGGTTGCGTGTGATTGCATGTGGTTGCGCGTGGTGTCGTAGCGGCTGCCGTACGCGGTATCAGAAATTGATCATGGTCCGTACGCCGACGACGAACGTATTGCGCAGCGGCTGCGTCGGGTCGTTCGGGTTCTGGCCGGCGCCGGCATTGAACGTGTATTGCGCATCGGCTTGCAGTTGCCACCACGGATTGACCTGATACTGATAGGTCGCTTCGAGCGTGGTTTCGCTGGTGCGCACGCCGTACGGCGGGCCGTTGAAGGCGAGGAAGTCCTGGTCGAGCCCGTTCACGTGACTGCCGACCTTGATGTACGTCAGCGCGAGGCCCGCGCTGTCGTTGTCGCGGCCCTTGAACGGCGCCTTCAGCACGACGCCGAGGTTGGCCGCGACCTGCACCAGATTGCGGTCGCCCGGCGCGCCCATCACGCGCGCGAATACGCCGAGGCTGCGCGGCTCGTCCGGGTCCGGACGCCAGATCATCTGGTCGGCGACCGCGTAAATGCTGTAGTTGCCGCTGTGATTCGCGGGGATACCGTTCGACGCCGGATTCGCGAGCGACAGACCCAGCGTGTCGTAGCGCTGATCCGGGAACTTGTTGGTGTTGTACCAGACGCCAATCTTGTAGGTGCCCGGCAGACCGGTGTTGCCCATGCCGACCATTTCGCCGTCGGCCGGCTGATTGATCGCGTACTGCAACTCGCCGATCCACAACGCGCCGTTGTGCAGGTTGAAGTTGGTCCCGCTCATGTTGTCGGGATTGTTGCCGAGCGGATCGCCCGAATACACGCCGGCAAGCGCGGTCAGCGACGGCGTGATCTGGCCGCGCACCCGCACGCCGAGCGCCGACAGCGGATACGCGGGGCCGCCCGACGGCATGTCGTATGACGGCAGCGCGGGCCAGCCGAACATCGTGTTGAGAAACAGCGCCGAGTACGAACTGGTGATGAATTCCTGGTCGATACTCTGCTGACCGACCTTGATGTCGATCCGCTTGTTCAGGAACGACTGCTGATACCACAGCTCCCACAGACGCGTCGCATCATCGGCTTCGATGCCGCTTGCCGTATTCAGCGTGCCGAGTTTGTTCGCGCTCAGATTGGCGCCGTGAATCTGCAACGCGCTGACATTGAAGAGGCCGCCTTGCAGGCCGAACGCCTTTTGCGTATCCATCTGCACGGTGGCGGTCGTAAGGCCGTCGTAGTCCGCGCCGCGCGCGAGACCGCCGCGCAGATTCGCGAGCACCTCGCTGGTCTCGGTCAGCGTGAAGGTCACGCCATATTTGCCGAGCCACGGACGCAGGCCGCCCATGTCGCCGAGCATCTGCTGACGATTCCAGAAACCGGTCCACTGGTTGGTCTGGGTCGCCTGGATTTTCAGGTCTGCTTCGGGCGCTTCCGGGGTCGCATCGGGATTGGCTTCGGCCATCGCCGCGCTGGCGGCCAGCGAAGCACACGCGAACGCGGTGCAGAGCGCGACGCGCCGCATCGAAGGCAAACGCGTACGATGAATTGCGCCGACGCGCGCCGGGAGGTCACGCAAAGCGCGTGCGCGTTGTCCATTGAGTTGGGCGAACTTCATCGAGATCCTTTTTAGTGTTGTTTCGACTGATCTAAGCCATGGTGCGACTGGCTGACGCGAATTCGCGTACTTCTCTGAACCCAAGCAGTAGATGCGGTGATCGTACTCATCGCTACTAGCAGAGTCAACACAAATGAGAACGATTCTCAACAATATTACTGACATATAAACCTACGATTTACGGATTGCTGGGAAAACGTACTAGCCGGTAACCGGTCGTTAATGTCGATGTAATTGAAGCGTATTGCTGTGGTTATACAGAACGTGTACCGAGGCGACTTGTCGAAGCGCACGATTAACCCGTAAGCCAGATAAGGAGATGGAAATGAATCGACGCATTCTTCTGATTTCGCTGCTGACGAGCGCGGGTCTGTGGCTGGGCGGCGCGGCGCACGCGCAGTTGAACCTGAAGCAGTTCGGTGTCGGCGGCGGCGACAGTTCGGCCGGAGGCGGCGCGGCCGGCGCGCTGGGTAATGCGCTGGGCGGCAATACAGCAAGCACTTCATCGGGGGGCGTGTCGCAGTTGCTGCAGAGTTACGTGGGCGCGAACCAGCAGGTGCTGAGCGGGCAGTCGAGCCTCGCGTCGGCGATGGGCATGACGAGCGCGGCCGGTCAGGCGCAGCAGGCTGCGGGGCTGCTGAGCGGCGGTACGCCGTCGGTGAGTCAGTTGACGCAGGTGGGCAGCACGCAGCAGTCGCTGTCGCAGAAGCTGACCGATGCGTTCGCGAGTCACGCGAGCGGCGGCGCGTCGTCGACACCGGTCGACAAGCAGGCGTTCACCGACGGACTGTCGTCGCTCGGCAAGGGCGTGAGCCAGTATTCGAGCCTCAAATCAGGGCTCGGCAGCATCGGTCAGATGAGTCCGACCGCGCTGCTGCAATCCGGTGTGAATCCGCAGACCGCGCAAAGCGCGTCGTATATCGCGCAGTCGGCGCCGGGGCAGTTGCAGTCGCTGATGTCGACGCTCAGTTCGGCGGTGCAGTTCGCGTCGAGCCATGGGATTACGGTGCCGTCGATCGCGACGTCGGCGTTGCAGGGGATGTAGGCGGGCGCGTGCCTGTCGTGCGGCGTGCGGAGCTGATCAACACATCGACGTATGCGGCTAGCGGGCACCGCGCGCGGCTACGGAAATACACTGCTTCACGGCGTGGCCACGCTGTGTCGCGCACACGCCAAAAGCAGCTATGATCGTTGCGCCCGGCGTACCGGCTGGCGCGCGTGACGCGCGCCAGCGCTAGCGTCGCCGGCCGTCTGGCCGCGCACGCCGCATACGCAAACCAACTGGAACCTCGCCGATGTCAGACACCGTGAATCTGGACCGCTATTTCGCCCGCATCGGCTACACCGGCCCGCGTACGGCCACACTGGACGTGCTGCGGGCGATTCACCGGCTGCATCCCGCGGCCATCCCGTTCGAGAATCTGAATCCGCTGACGCGCCGACCGGTCAGGCTCGATCTCGAATCGCTGCAACGCAAGCTCGTCAGCGAACAGCGCGGCGGCTACTGCTTCGAACACAACACGCTGTTCGCAAACGTGCTGATGCAACTCGGCTTCAAAATCACGCCGATGCTCGGGCGCGTGCTGTGGGGCCGCGAACGCGGCGCGATCACACCGCGCACGCATATGGTGCTGCGTATCGATATCGACGGCGATGCGTGGATCGCCGATGTCGGCTTCGGCAGCGTGACGCTGACCGCGCCGCTGCGTCTGATTCCAGCGCTCGCGCAGCCGCTTCCGCTCGGCACGTTTCGTCTCGCCGAGGCCGGGCACGACATGCTGTATCTCGAAGTGCAGGTGCCGGGCGAAAGCTGGGCGCCGGTCTATCGCATCGATCTGCGCCCGGTCGAATGGATCGATTACGAGACGTCGAACTGGTACACATCGGCGTCGCCGGATTCGATGTTCACGCATAGCCTGATCGTGTGCCGCGTATTTCCTGGCGTGTGCGTCACGCTGTTCAACGATCAGTTGAACGAGCGCGATGGTGCCGGGCAACTGGTCGCCGAGCGGCGCATCGAGAGTGCCGCCGAACTCGCGGACTGTCTGCGCGAGCGCTTCGGTTTGAAACTCGACGGCATCGATATCGCCGACGTATTCGAGCGCGTGCGCACGCGTGACGAGACCGCGTAACCGACGCGCGAGTGGCCACATAACAGAACTTATGAAGGAGCGCCGCGATGCTCACGCGCATGATCGTGCAAACGCTTGCCTGGCTGGTGTTCATGGGCGTGCTGCTGTTCGGCGCGGCCGGCACGTTCGCGTGGCCGGCCGCATGGTGGTATCTGATCGAGCTTGCGCTGTTGAGCCTGTGGATCGGCGTATGGCTCGCGCGTTACGATCCCGCGCTGCTCGCCGAGCGGCTTTCGCCGTTCATGCAGGCGCAGCAGAGCCGCTGGGATCGTCTGTTCGTGGCCGCGGTCGGCATCGTGTGGGTCGTCTGGATGATCCTGATGGGCGTCGACGCAATGCGCTTTCGCTGGTCCGCGCCGTTGCCGCTCTGGCTCGTGATCTTCGGCGCACTGTGCGTGTTTCTGTGCATCGTGTCGTGCCGCTCGGTGTTTCGCGCGAACAGTTACGCGGCACCGACCGTCAAGATCCAGGCGAGCCGTGGGCATAAGGTGGCCGATACCGGTCCGTATGCATACGTGCGCCATCCGATGTACGCAGACGCGCTGCTATTCTTTCTCGGCTCGCCGCTGATGCTCGGCTCGTGGTGGGGACTCGTCGCGGTGCCCGTGATGGCGTATGCGTTCGGCTGGCGCGCGCTGCGCGAAGAGCGTGTGCTCGCCGAACAGCTCGACGGCTACGTCGAGTACATGGAGCGGGTGCGCTACCGTTTCGTGCCGTTTATCTGGTAGCGCGGCGAGTGGTGTAGGCGCGATGCAAGCGTGGCGGTTCTTGAGGGCAGGCCGCCACGAACCCACGCCGACAAATCGTTCGTCGGTGTCGCCGAACCGGGTAAGATTGGGCCCGGCCGCCGGAGAATTCGGCCACGATCGATAACCTGCACGACCGGCGCACCACCCATGAGGTTTGGAGTGAAAACAACGATACCGACGCACCGCGCACCCACCGCGCAGGCCGAGCACAAGCCGGATCCCGCCAACCCCGACGCCGAACGCAATCGCGACACACCCGTCAAGGCGTTGCCCGCCTATGAACAGATCAAACGCTATGTGATGCAGCGCATCGGCGAAGGCGTATGGAAGCCGGGCGGGCTGATCCCATCCGAAACGGAGCTGGTCAAGGAATTCGGCGTTGCGCGCATGACGGTGTCGCGCGCATTGCGCGAACTGACCGCCGAGCGCGTGCTCACACGGGTGCAAGGCTCGGGCACATTCGTCGCGCCGCAGCGCTATGAATCGACGGTGCTCGAAATCCGCAATATCGCCGATGAAATCGCCGCGCGCGGTCATCGCCACGCGGCGCGCGTGCTGACGCTCGAACCGAGCGACGACCCCGATGCGCTCGAAGCGCTCGGTCTCGCGAGCGGCCCCGCGTTTCACTCGTGCATCGTACACAGCGAAGAGGACGAGCCGATCCAGTACGAGGACCGCTTCGTAAATCCCAAGGTGTTTCCGGAATACCTGCAACAGGACTTTTCGGTCGAAACACCGAATCACTACATGGTGCGGCTCGCGCCGGTGCAGCGCGCCGAGTTTCGCATCTATGCGCAGAAGCCCGATGCCTACATACGGCGGCATCTGATGATGGATATCGGCGAGCCGTGTCTGTTGCTGTGGCGGCGCACATGGGTCGGCGAAAACGTCGCGACGTCGGTGCAGCTGTGGCATCCGGCGTCGCGTTTCCATCTGGCGGGAACGGTGTAGCGGTGTTTTTTAGCCGCGCGCGTTGGCTTCGAAGTTAGCGCCGAAGTTAGCCCTGACGTTGCGACGTATTCGGCGAAAAGCGGCAGCCGAGCCGATAGCGCGAGCCCGGATGCACGAAACGCGCGAACGTCACCGCGACGCCATTCGTCCACGTGCGGCGCGTCAGTGTCAGGCACGGTTCTTCCGCGGAGATTTCGAGCAGTTCGGTTTCGGATGGTGTGGGTAGCGCCGCATCGACCACATGTTCGAGATCGTGCATCGGCACGACCGTCAGCAGATATTCGGACGGCTTCAGCGCCGAGAAATCGTGCTGTAGAAAATCCGGCGCGACGGCCGGATTCACGTAGCGATCTTCGAGCTGCACCGGCAGACCGTTCTCGCGATGCACGCAGACCACATGGAACACCGATGCGCCGGGCGCGAGTCCCAACGCATTCGATACCGTGACTGACGCGGTTTCGCGCTGCAGTAACACCATGTCGCAACGATAGGCATGGCCGCGCGAGCGGATTTCGTCGCCGATATGAGCGATCATCAGCAGCGTCGATTGCGGCTTGTTCGGCGCGACGAAGGTGCCGACACCGGACACGCGCGTGACGAGCCCCGCATCGGCGAGTTCGCGCAGCGCGCGATTGACCGTCATGCGCGATACGCCGAGCGTCGCGACGAGGTCCAGCTCAGAGGGCAGCCGATCGCCTGCCTGGCGCTCGCCCGAATCGATGATCTGACGGATGTGCTGCTTGACCTGCTCGTAGCGCGCGGCCGGCGGCTCGCCAGCGCCGCGCGCGCTTCCGGCCGCGGCGCTTACCGCGCTCGCGACGGACTTGCCGTGAGGTTTAGGACGAACGGTCGTGCTCATAGCGGCTGGGTGTCGTCCGGGCCGCGCGTCCAGAACGCATTGCGGTCGAAGTAGTTCTGCAGGAATTGCCGCAGACGCGGCTGCGCGGCGTCGTGAAAGACTTCGCGCGGCTTGCCCTGCACGGCGATGCGCCCCTGGTCGATGAACACCACCTTGTCGGCGACTTGCGCGGCAAAGCCCATTTCATGCGTGACCACCGCCATCGTCATACCGTCGCGCGCGAGTTGCTTCATCACCTGCAGCACTTCGCCGACCAACTCGGGGTCGAGCGCCGAAGTCGGTTCGTCGAACAGCATGATGTGCGGCTCCATCGCCAGCGCGCGCGCAATCGCGACACGCTGCTGCTGACCACCCGACAGCTTCGCCGGATACGCGTCGCCCTTATGCGCGAGACCGACCGTCTCCAGCATCGCATTCGCACGGCGGCGCGCTTCATCGTTCGACAGGTGCCGTACGCGCAACAGCGCTTCCATCACGTTGCCGAGCGCCGTCATATGCGGCCACAGATTGAACTGCTGGAACACCATGCCGACATTGCGGCGCACGCGATTGATTTCACCTTGCGACGCGCGCACGCGGCGGCCATTGCGCTCGGTATAACCAAGCAGTTCGCCTTCGATACGCACGTCGCCCTGATCGTAGGTTTCGAGCGCGGCGAGGCAACGCAGCAGTGTGCTTTTGCCCGAGCCCGACGGCCCGATGATGCAGACCACCTCCGAGCGCGCGATGTCCAGATCGACGCCGCGCAATACTTCGACCTCGCCGAAGCGCTTGCGCAGATCGCGCACTTCGATCAGCGGCGCGGCCTGAGACGAGCCTTGCATCGCGGCGCTGGCGGGAGACATGGAGGAGGGCATGTCGGCGATGGCGTTCATAGGGGTTCCTGGATCATGCCATGAAGCGCGCGAGGCGGGCTTCGGCCCACATGCCCGCGCGCGAGGTCAGCTCGACCAGCGCGAGGTAGCACACGCACAGCACCAGCAGGGTTTCGACGAAAGCAAACGTGGCCGAGCCGATGCCGGTCAGCACGAACGTGAGTTCGGGCACGGTGACGATCGACAGCACCGCGGTTTCCTTGCTCAACACGATGATCAGATTGGTCAGCGCGGGCACGATCAGCACCAGCATCTGCGGCGCCTGGATGCGCAGGATCGCTTGCCAGCGCGTGAGCCCAAGACACGACGCCGCTTCGAGATGGCCGCGCGGCACCGACTGGAAACCGGAGCGAAACGCTTCGGCGAAATACGCGCTGCCATACAGACCGAGGCCGAGTATGCCTGCCGTCATCGGTTCGAGCGTGAGACCGATCGACGGGCCGCCGTAGTACAGCAGAAACAGTTGTACGAGAAACGGCGTGCCGCGAAACAGCTCGATATAGATGCGCAACAGGCCGCGCACCCAGCGTCCGCAGAACAGTTGCAGCACCGCGATCAGAAAGCCGATCGCGAGACCGATCGCGACGCCCGCGGCCCAACTGCCGAGCGTCGTCGCGAGGCCGGTGGCGATCGGCTGCAGGTTGTGCGTGATGACGGTGGGATCGAACGTTTGCATAGGGAGTGCGGCTCGGTCAGGCGTGCTGCAAACGGTATTCGGCGGCGTGCGCGACGAGCGCGAGCGTGCCGCAGATCACGAAGTAGATGAGCCCCGCCGCCACATACGCTTCAAGCGGCCGGTACGTGCTCGCGGCGATGTTCTGCGCGGTGCGGGTGATTTCGGCGACGCCGACCACCGAGATCAGCGACGACGCCTTGATCAACAGCACCATTTCGTTGACGAGCGACGGCAGCGTCAGACGGAATGCCTGCGGCACCAGAATGCGCCGCAGCGTATCGAGCGGCGAAAGCCCCAGCATGCGAGCCGCTTCGAGATGTCCGGGCGGAATGCTCAGAAAGCCTCCGCGCAGAATCTCGGCGATATACGACGCCGAGCACAACGACACCGCACTGATCGCGGCCATGATCGGCGACACGTTGATACCCGCGAACGGCAGCAGGTAGTACACGAGCAGCAGTTGCACGAGCATCGGCACGCCGCGAAAGAAGAACACATACGCACCGCCCGCGAGACGCGCGGCGCGATGCTGCGAGAGCCGCGCGCTGCACACGCCGATGCCGACGAAAAAGCCGATCACGAGCCCCGTCAGCGAAATGCCGATGGTGGCGAGCGCCGCGTGCAATAGCAGCGGCAGGCCCTGAATAAAGACGGTCGTGTCGAACATGATGGTGACGGTCAGCGAGCCCGTGCTAGTGAAGCGGAAAGGGCGACGCAGGCGATGACGAAACGCGCATCGCCCGCATCAGACGCGCTCAGTAGTTCGGCGTGGGCAGCGTGGTCGGCACATCCATTGCGACGCCGAACCATTTCTTCTGCAATGTCGCGAGGCGGCCGTCGTTGTGCATCTTCACGAGCGCGGCGTTGAACGCGTCGGCGAGCGGCTTGCTGTCCGCGTCCTTGCGCAGCGCGTACGCGAAATACACGTTCGCGCCGAACGGCGGTTGTACGACCGCGAACATTTCCGGGCGCTGCTTCGCGACATACGCGATGTTGGTCACCGAGTTCGCGACCGCCGCGATGCGGCCGGCAGCGAGGTCCGCGTAAGCCTGATTGTTGTCGACGTATTCGCGGATTTCTGGCGGCTTCGGCAGCGTGGCCGTATAGCTCTTCAACTGATCGAGCTGCGCGGTGCCCTTGCCCGCGCCGACCGTCTTGCCCGCGATATCCGCCGACTTCTTGATCGACGCATCGTTCGCGCGCTTGAGAAGCGCGTCGGTTGCGTCGGCAACGGGCAGCGTGTACGTGTAGCGTTCCATGCGCGCTTTCGTGACCGTCAGCGGGCCGCCGACCATGTCGAACTTGCCCGCTTCGAGCCCCGGCAATACGCTCGGCCACGGCAGATCGATGAAGCGTACCTTCACGCCGAGTTCCTTTCCGATCTCCGCGAACAGGTCCTTGTTGAAGCCGGCCTGCTGTCCGTTTTCGAGGAAGTCGAACGGCGCGAACTGCATTTCGGTGCCGACTACCAGTTCGCCGGCTTTCTTCACTTTGGTCAGCTGATCGTCGGCGTAAGCGGCGACGCTTGCCGCGCACAGCGCGACCATGACCAGACTCGATTTCCAGCCTGCAAAGATACGCATGGGATTCTCCGGGGCGAACAGGTATTGAGCTGTCGGGTTGTTGAAATCGTCTCAGAACCCGTCGCGCGCGCCGCGCGTCGCGGTTCATGCAGGGCAGTATATACCGCGTTTCCGGCGGAAAATAAATCGCCGAACGAGTAGAGAAAAGCCCTGATATGCAGGCATTAAATGCAACTTGCGGGTGTGCTTTTGGCGGTATATACAACTGCAATGCAAGTGGCCACGTCGCGTGTCTTTCGCACACGTTTCGCGAAACCTCGCGCGGCGTTTTTCATCTGCTGAATGAGCAGGTGAATTGTCGCGGCCGATATCACTCATCCCCTCGATCCCTGAAGGAGCAGCGCGATGTCCGTGACCCGCATTCCGATCATCGATCTTGCCGGCGTACGCGCGGGCGATCCGCAGGCACTGCGGCGCGTCGCGACGCAAATTCATCAAGCGTGTACGACGATCGGATTTTTCTACATCGTCAATCACGGCGTGCCGCAAGCGACGATCGACGCGGCCGCGCAGGCCGCGCGCACGTTCTTTGCATTCCCGGTCGACACCAAGCGGCGCGCGGCGGTCAATCAGCGGCATCGCGGTTTCAATGCGCTCGGCGACGCGACGATGTATCAGGCCAAACGCCCCGACTACAAGGAGTTCTTCAGCATCGGCCTCGAATTGCCGGAAGACGATCCCGACGTGCTCGCGGGCCAGGCGCTGCGCGGGCCGAACAACTGGCCGGACTTCATGCCCGAGTTGCAGCCGGTGCTGTACGGGTATTACGAAGCGGTCGGCGCGTGCGGGGCCGATCTGCTGCGCGCGGTTGCGATGAGCCTCGGCGTCGATGAGAATTTCTTCGCGCCGCGCTACACGAAGCGGATGCAGCGCACGCAGATGGTGTATTACCCGCCGCAGCCGCCGCAATCGGACGAAGATCAGTTCGGTGTCGCGCCGCATACCGACTACGGCTGCATCACGCTGCTGTGGCAGGATCAGGTGGGCGGTCTGCAGGTGCGCGAAATCGCCAACGATACGTGGATCGAAGCTCCGCCGGTGGAAGGCAGCTTCGTCGTGAACGTCGGCGATCTGCTCGCGCGCTGGACCAATGACCGCTTCCGTTCGACGTTGCATCGCGTGATCAATGCGTCGGGGCGCGAGCGCTATTCGATCGCGACGTTCTACGATCCGACCTACGGCGCGCTCGTCGATCCGCGCGAACTCGGCGCGAGCGACGCGCAGGTCAAATATCAACCTGTCGCCGCCGGCGACTACATTCTCGGCCGCATCAACGATTCGATGGGCTATCGCAAGAAACACGCGGCTTCGACGCAACAAGGAACCCCTGCATGACGGATCACGGCATCACTGACGACACAACCACCGCGGCTGCGCCGCTTGCCGCGACACTCGATGCATTGCGCGCCGCACTCGGCGAAGACGCGGTACGCGTCGGCGCGCAGATCGGCGAACACGCGATGACCGACTGGACGCGTCACGAGCCGACGCGGCCGGTGGCACTGCTGCTGCCGCGCACGACCGGAGAAGTGTCGCGCGCGCTGGCGATCTGTCACGCCGCGCATCAACCGGTGGTGCCGCAGGGCGGTATGACCGGACTCGCGGGCGGCGCGATTGCGCGTGCCACCGATATCGCGCTGTCTCTCGAACGCCTGACCGGCATCGAAGAGCTCGACACCGCGTCGGCCACCCTGACCGTGCGCGCCGGCACCACGTTGCAAAGGGCGCAGCAGGCCGCCGAGCAGGCGGGTTTCGAACTCGCGCTCGATCTCGGCGCGCGCGGCTCGTGTCAGATCGGCGGCAATCTCGCCACCAACGCCGGCGGCAATCGCGTGATCCAGTCGGGCACCGCGCGCGACCAGGTGCTCGGGCTCGAAGTGGTGCTCGCGAACGGCGACGTGCTCAGTTCGCTCGGCAAGATGGTCAAGAACAATACTGGCTATGACCTGAAGCACTGGTTCATCGGTTCGGAGGGCACGCTCGGCGTGATCACGCGCGCGGTACTGCGGCTGCATCCGCGGCGCGCGGCGCGGCATACGGCGCTCGTCGCGTTCGATAATTACGATGCCGCGGTGAACCTGCTGCGCCGTCTGACGACACGCTTTGGCAACGATATCGGCGCGTTCGAGATCATGTGGCCGGACTTCTACGACTTCGGCGTGAAGCTGACCGGCACGCGCTCGCCGTTCGACGCGTCGCATCCGCTGTATGCGTTGATCGAGCACGCGGGCTTTGACGCGAACGACAACGGCGAGCGCTTTGCACAAGCGCTGACCGAAGCGCTCGAAGCGGGCGCACTACGCGATGCGGTGATCGCGCAGTCGGTTGCCGATGCGCGTGCGCTATGGGCGATTCGCGAATGCACCGCGGAGTTTCCAGTCAAGCTCGATCCGATCAACTTCGACGTGAGCCTGCCGATCGGCGGCATTGGTGCGTTCGTCGATCGTTGCCGCGCGGCGCTCGATCAGCGCTGGCCCGGCAACGAATCGTATTTCTTCGGGCATATCGGCGATTCGAATCTGCATCTGACGGTGGACGGTCATTCGGTACCGGGCATCGACCATCACGCGGTCTATGCGTTCGTCTACGAGATGCTGGGGCCGTTGGGCGGGTCGGTGTCGGCGGAACACGGCATCGGTTTGCTCAAGCGCGAGTTTTTGCCGATTTCGCGTTCGCCGGCCGAGCTTGCGGCGATGGTCGCGATCAAGCACGCGCTCGATCCGCACGGCATTCTGAATCCGGGTAAGCTGTTCTGATTGGTGGACGTAGTGGGCGAGGTGGGCACGCCGATTGAAAATACGGCACCCGTAGGGGCACTTTGTAAGAGCCCTCACGTGCGCCGTATCGATCGTCAATGCGTGCTGACCGAATCGAGGCCGGTCGCATGAACCGTCTGCTGCGCGGCGGGCGACGCCAGATAGTCGAGCAGCGCCTTGGCTTCTTGCGGATGCGGCGCATTGACCGGAATACCCGCGGCGTAGCGCGTGACCGATTGCACCGACTCCGGAATCTTGCCGACGAAGGCCGCGCCCTTCACCGGCAGCAACTCGCTGACCTGCTGGAAGCCGACTTCGTATTCGCCGTTCGCCACGACTGACGCGACCGGAATCTTCGGCACCATCTTCGCCTTCGCGCTGACCTGGTCTTCGATGCCGAGCCGCTTGAACATCTCGCGTTGAATATAGACACCGCTCGCGCTGTCCGAATAGGCAATCGATTTCGCGTGCAGCAGCGCTTCCTTCAAACCTTCGACCGTGCTGATGTCGGGTTTCGGCGCGCCGTCGCGCACCACCATGCCGATGCGTGAATCGGCCAGCTCCACGCGCGAAGCGGGGATCACCTTACCCTGCTTGATCAGATCGTCGAGTGCATAGCCGACCATGATGACAACGTCCGCGGATTCGCCGCGCGCGAGCCGGTTCGGAATCGCTTCGCGCGATTGACCCATCGACGGCCCGAGGATCGTATCGAGCGTGTTGCCGCTCGATGCCGCGAACTTCGGCCCGAGTACCTGATAGGCGGCGGTAAAGCCGCCTGATGTCATCACATGAAGGTCCGCTGCCTGCACCTGCGTCGCGGCGACGGTATTGCCAAGCAGGCCGGCGGTGAATACGGCCAGGAAGAATTTTTTCATCGGAGGAGGGGGAGTGTGCGAAACGTGGCGTGTACGAGGCGTATGGAAAACGCGTTCGAAATGAATGAAGGCGCAATGAAAGCGACGCGCGGTGTGAGCCACGCGTCGCTCAACAGCAACCATACCGGAAGGCGCGCGCGCGGAAAACCCGCGACGCGCAGATTACGCACCGTGCATTGCGCGCCCGTCAATGCGCATTCAGATACTGCACGATCACCGGATAAACATCGACCGCCGCATTCTTGCCGAACATACAGTCAATATGTCCATAGCCCGGAATCAGATGCCGCTCATAAGGCTGCTCGGGGAAGCGGCCGCGCAGCATGTCATAGGTGAGCTCGGTGCTTTTCGGCAGATAGGTTTCGTTTTTCTCGCCATGGATAAAGCCGATCGGCAGACGCATGCCCTCCAGTCCCTTCATGCCGTTCGCGCCGGTCAAATAAACGTCGTCGCCGTTCGCATCGACGACCTTGCCCGCCCGCACCATCGCGGCCAGATGCTTGAACAGCGCCATGTCGTGAATGCCGAACAGTTCCTGCAGGTTTTCATGCAGCGTCTCGTTGAGCTTTTCGTGTTCATACAGCAAGCCGTACAGGAACGTCGCGCGATGACAGATCGGACTGCCGCAGCCCTCGTCGTGATCGATCGGATAGAGACGTAACGCTTCGTCGAGCAGGTTATCGGGCCACGAATCTTCCTGCGTATAAGCGGTGAGATCGCGCACGCGCAGATGCTGCATCAGATCGGGAATATGCAAGCCGGCCTTGATGCGTTGCAGCGTGCCCGGCACCGGATGCGTCGATACCTGCGAAATCACCGCCGAACGTACACCGTCGAGCCCCTGCATCAGCGACATGCTGAACGCCAACGCGCCCATGCAATGCGCGAGTACCTGAATGTTCGGCGCGCCGGTCAATTCTCGAATCTTCGCGACCGCGGCGGGAATATCTTCGCGCGCGACCTTGTCGACATTGGTCGGCACCAGCACGCTCGGCAGTTCGATGCTGACGCGCAGATCGACGAGCCATACGTCGTAGCCCGATGCGCACAGATATTCGACGAGGTTGGTCGCAATCAGATCGGTCGAAAAGATCCGGCTCGATACGCCCGAGCCGTGAATCAGCAGCAGCGGCTTCGCGGGCTTGCCGGCAGCCTGATCGAAGTAACGTGTGAGTTTCAGCGTGGTGCCGTCGACGGTCTTGAAGAACGTGACTTGCGGCGGCGGCGCGCGCAGCGAGCGCTTCGCGCGCGGCGGCTGGTTCGGATCGAGGAACTGCAGCGGTGCGGCCACGCCGCCGTACTCGGTGAACAACACGCCGGCGAAGAACTTGCCGAACTTCAGCGTCCATTCGAGGCGCGTTTTCAGATCGGGCGCGTGCGTGACTTCGAGCGTGCGCTGTTGCTTCAGGAAGTTCTCCGGCGTGATGATCAGCGTCGCGGTGCCGAGCGCGGGCGCGTCGTCGGCTGCTTCCGCGCGAATCTCCGCATACAGCGTGTTGGTCTGCTCCCACAGGTTGATCGGCGACGTGCGCGTGATGATCTTCTTGCCGGTCAGATAGTAGGTCTTGCCCTCGGCCGAATTGAGCGTCATGTGGTATGTCATGTTGCGCTCGTCCACATCGGATGCATCGACGATGAACAGGTTGAACGTGCCCTTCGTGATCGTCAGCGGTTGAGCGGACAACGCGGGGCAAGTCAGCGTGCCGGCCGTGCGCGCCAGATGATCGGGATTGGCGAGCATATCGGCGAGATCGTCGGACTCGACCGTCAGCGTGAATTCGATCGGGCTCTTCACCGGTGCACCAGCGATCGTCGACGAGTAAGTGCCGACCATCGTCTCTGTAAAGCGCAGGCCGATTTTCTGCTCGGGCGGCGTGGCGGCGGTGCCCTTCGACGCGTAATCGATCGGCCAGCCATGCGCCTGGGCGAGCAGCGCGCAATTGCGTTCGGCGAGCGCGGAAATCGTCAGCAGCGGATTCACGCCGAGCGACATCGGCATCACCGCGCCGTCCATCACATAGAGACCGTCGTGTACCGCGTCGCCGGCCGCACCGCTGAACACGCGGCCCTGATGATCGACCACGCCGCGCGCGGCATCCTCACCCATGCCGCAGCCGCCGAGCGGATGCACGGTCACGGTGCGCCGGCCGGCAATCGGCGTCGAAATCGGATTGCGCAGATATTTGCCGCCGAGCGGCACGGTGGCCTTGATCAGCACATCTTCGATCTGCTGGAACACGGGCTGGCGTCCGGCGTCTTTCCATTCGATGCGCGCGCGGCCTTTGTCGCCGATTTTGATCTGGCCGTTTTCGTCGTCGTGCGCCATCACCAGATAGCTTTGCGTGTGATTGAGCGCGCCGTGATACGGGCCGCGAATCACACTCTCAAGCTTGCGTGCCTCGTAGGCGGCGCGTTCGAGCAGCGACGGCGGGCCGGCGGGATCGATGCCTTCGAACGGCGCGACCGCACCGAGCATGCCGACCAGCGCTTCGCCGACAGCGCCCGCGAGCGAGCCTTCCTCGATTACATAGCCATCCTTGACGTTCGGCACGTACTTCGCGGCGCGATTGTCGATCAGCCCGGTGATGGTCGGCCCGACCGCCGGAATGTCGCCCTTCTTGTGCGGGCCCCAGCCGACGCCGTTGATCGTCTCTTTCGTGTTGTACGCGAACGCGAGCACGTCGCCGTTGCCGGTGAAATGCCGGCCCAGCATATCGGAGGTGCTCAAGCCCGCTTCGCGCGAGCGCAGCAGCAGCGCCGAAGAACCGATCGTGCCCGCCGCGACGATGACGATATCGGCCAGCACGAACAGATCCGGTGCGTCATAGCTTTCGCGCCCGAGCGCCACGAGCTGGAAATTGATCTTCCATTGCTGGGTATCCGGATCGCGCAACACCGAATGCACGGCGGTGCCGGTGAAAATCTGCGCGCCGTGCGCGACCGCATCGGGCAGATAGTTCATATGCGTCGAGTTCTTCGCATCGTAGTTGCAACCCGAGTTGCAATCGCCGCAACCGACGCACGGCTGCTGCTCGACGCCGGCCGCGTTAGGACCGGCCTTGAACGTGACGGTGATCGGCGGCCGGCAGAAGCGGTCGGCCATGCCGAGCGCCTGTGCCGATTGTTCGAGCGCTTGCAGCTTCGGCAGCGTCGGAAAGTCGGCGGGGACCGGCGACGGCGACAGCATCTTGCGCGCGCGCTCATAGCCTTTGTCGCGGCCGGCCTTGTCGTCACGCAGCGCGGCTGGCCAGCGCGGGTCGTCCCACAGGCGCGGGTCGGCTTCGAGCGCGACGTTCGCATTGATCAGCGAGGTGCCCCCCAGACCGCAGCCGACTACCGCGTTGACGTCGTCGTTCACGTGCACTTCCAGCAGCGCGAGCGGCGAACCGATCTGCGCCATGGCCGTGTTGTACTGGATCTGCTCCACGCCCTGCACCGGCGTGCGCGGATATTCGCCGGCCATGAATTCGCGTCCGCGTTCGAGCACGCATACGCTACGTCCGGCGCGTGCCATGCGGCTCGCGGCGATCGCGCCGCCGTAGCCCGAACCAATCACGACTACCTCGTAGTGCGGTTGCAGCGCCGTCGGCGCGCTCGATAAGCGGTTCATCAGGACCACCTCGTCTGAACTTGGATGCGGGGAACGGAAGCCGTGCTTCGGAACAAAGACGGCGTGCGGTGGCAGCTTTTTTATCGTAGGCGGAATGCAAGCGCAACAAAAGCGCGCAAAAAAAGCGCGCCGTGGAGGGCGCGCACCCGTAGCGTGCGATGTGTCAGGAGGCATGGCGACGCGGCGACTGCCCGTTTCCCCGGCCGTTCCGCTCATGCATGGGTCCCATCGCTTTCGGCGTGGCCCGCGATGCGGCTTTCTGCGAAGCCGGTTGCGCGGGCGGGTCGTCAGGGGCCTTGTGTGCGCCCTCTACGATTATTCATGGTTGATCCCCGCATTGTTGATCCCCGACGTCATCTGCGTGACTTTTATCTGCATGACTTCCAAGTGGTCTCTTCGTGTGCAACTACGCAGCCACTTCATTCATTTCGCTGTCGTTCGATTCGGCCGCGAGCAGATTCAGCGCAACCAGAATTGCCGCGCGGTTTTCAACGTCGATGTCGATGCCGAGCACGTCGGTGAGCCAGCGGCCGATCTTCGTATTGGAAAATTCCTCGGCACCGGCCGTCTTTTTCATCGTGACGCCGAGTTTGACGGCGCGATAGTGATAGGAGGGGACGCGATGCTGAGCCGCTACCGCCGACAGACCGCCTTTGCCTTCCGAGCACCAGCCGAGGCTGCCGGCCAGCACGATACGCTCGGGTTCGTCGAGACCTTCGATGAACTCGCGCGCCGCAACACGCACACGCTGTTCATTGAGGCCGTGCTGCAGCAGCACGCTTTGCACCGGGTCTTCGAGCGCCTGCGCGTGCAGATCGATTTCCTGCGCCACGCCTTCGGTTTCCATCGACACGTTGCGCTGGTGGCACGCGCTGCGCAGGCAGTCGATCAGATAGCGGCGGAAATACGCGCATACCGCATAGCTGTTGGACGGCGCGCTGTCGGCGCAGGCGCTGGTTTCGGTGTGGCCCGGCGCGAGGCGCAGCACCTTCGCATAGATGAACTGCGCGACCAGTTCTTCCTTGTCCTCGCCGAGCGCCTGCAATTCGAGCGGATGGTAGGTCCGCAATGCGCGCTTGACCAGTTCGACCATCGACACCATTTCGTCCGCGGACAAGCGGGTGCGTCTGCGCCACAGGTCGGGCAGGATTGCGTCGTCGAGTCGGCGGGCGAACTCACAGCTCGGTACTGCGCCCATGAAAACCTCCGTCTGGGGTGGGGCAAGGAGCGCGGTGGACCTGAGCGGTAATAAGTCAGGTATTCGATGGAACCTGTGATGCCGCGCTGAAACGTGAATGCAGTATGGATCGCGACAGGCCCGTCGCCTATATGGATTAAGTGTTAGCTGATGGGTAAACTGCCGGGTAAACCATCTGACGAGTTGTAATCGTTTCGTCAGACAGGTGGGTATCCGGCGATCCGGATACCGCGCCGCGCGGGAGGGGGTTCCGTGCGCCGTCTCAACGAAGTTGCCGTGCCCGACAAGGAGACCGCGCGATGCGCGCCGACCCGATTCAGCGTGCAATCGACGAAGACGTGGTGCGCGTGCTGTATGCGCAAGACCCGATTGCATTCTTTTCTCACTGGTTTTCGATCGCGGTGTTCATCGCGATCTACTGGCCGCACGTGCCGTCGCCGTCGCTGTTTATCGCGTGCTTCGGCTTTTACGCGGCGGCCAATTGCGCGAGCCTCGCGCTGTGGATCTGCAATCGCCGCTATCCGCGGCTGGTGTCGCCGCGAGACTGGATCTATCTGCACGCGGTGCGCAGCGTGCTGCTCTATACCGGGCCGGGCTTCGCGGTGTGGTTCGCGTTCCAGAGTCCGCAAACCGATCTGCCGCTGCTGCATACCGTGCTGCTCGTCACGCTCGCGGCCGGCGTGTTCATGTCGAACGGCTTCGACCTGCTGAACTTCTCGACCTCGATTCCGTTCCTGCTGTTTCCATCGATCCTGCTGCATTTCGGCTCGCATACGTTCGACCGCACGATTCTGGCGATCGTCCTCGCGTTCTTCTTCTGCGCGATCAACGTCTATGCGATGAGCTACCGCAAACTGTTTCGCCAGGTCGTGCAGGCCCGTGTCGATCAGCAATATCTGGCGGAATCGCTGGCGGCGCAAAAGCGCGTCGCCGAGGACGCGAGCCTCGCGAAGACGCGCTTTTTCGCGGCGGCGAGCCACGATCTGCGGCAGCCGCTGCATGCGATCGGGCTGCTCGCGGCATCGCTGAACGATCCGGCGGCGACGCCCGCGCAGCATGCGAAGACGGCCGGGCATATCGTCTATAACGTCGAGGCGCTGAACCAGCTGTTCAACCAGGTGCTGGATCTGGCGCGGCTCGAAAGCGGCTCGACTCAGGTGGTCCGGCTGCATTTCCGGCTCTCCGAGCTATTCGAGCGGGTCGGCAGCCAGTACCGTCCGCAGGCCGCCGCGAAGGGGCTCGCGCTGCGTATCGCGCCGACCTCGATGGTCGTGTATGACGATCCGGTGCTGCTCGAACGCGTGCTGAGCAATCTGCTGTCGAACGCGGTGCGGTACACGGAGGAAGGCGCGATCTGGCTGGGTTTGCGTCGCGCGGGACGGCAGAACGGTGGCTATATCGAAGTGCGCGATTCGGGCGTCGGCATCGCGCCGGCGGAACACGCGCGTATTTTCGAAGAGTTCTATCAGGTCGCGAATCCGCAGCGCGACGCGCGCCAGGGGCATGGGCTCGGGCTGCCGACTGTCAAGCGTCTGGTCGGCCTGCTCGGCGGCGAGTTGTTGCTGCGCTCGGCGCCGGGACGCGGCTCGGTGTTCCGCTTTGCGGTGCAGGCGGGCGACGCGAGCGGCATCGTCGCGAGCCTGAACGATCCAGTGACGGGCGTCTCGGCCGCACAGGGGCGGCAGGTGCTGTGCATCGACGATGACCCATCGATTCTCGAAGGCCTGTCGAGTCTGCTGCAGCGCTGGGGCTGCAGCGTCCACGGTGTGCCCGATGAAGCCGGCGCGCTCGCGGTGCTGGCCGGCGGCTTCGTGCCCGACGCGGTGCTGTGCGATTACCAGCTCGCGAATCACCGCACCGGCGCGCAGGCGCTGACGGCGGTGCGCGGTGCGCTCGCGCGCGCGGGGCATGGCAAGGTCGTGACGCTGCTGATTACCGGCGATATGGCGTCGGCCGAACTGACGGCGCTCGCATTGCAGGGGATTCCGGTGCTGCATAAACCGGTCACGCCCGCGCGTCTGCGGCGCACGCTTGATATGCTGTGGCAGCAGGCGGAACTGGACAACGGGCGGCCGGCTGGCGCGCTGTTGGGGGACGATACGGTGGGCGCGGTTGGTGCCGTGGGCGCCGGCGCGGCGTGTGCCGCGGCCGATCGCGCCGGCGAGGCGGGCAAGTCGCGCGAAGCGGCAGGCTCGCCGTAAGCGGGGAGGGGGACCGGGCGCGAGGCGAAGCGAACTGGCTCGCTGCCCGACCGCCCGGCAAAACTCGCGATAGGAAGTGCTACAGCGTTCTGCCCGCTTCGAGCCAGCCGTTGATCACCGCGATCGCGGTCGAGCGGTTATGCACGCCGAGCGCCCGGAAGATCACCGACAGATGCACCTTGACCGTACCTTCCGCGACGCCGAGTTCGCGCGCGATCATCTTGTTGGTCCAGCCGCGATGCACGAGCCGCATGATGTCCTGCTGACGCGGCGACAGGTTTTCCAGCAGATGCTGTTGATGCGGCTGCAGCGCCGGAGCGAGCGTCAGCGGTTCGGTCTGTACCGCAGTGGCCTGGCCTGATACGGCGGCGCTTTGCGTGGACATGCCGGCCGTTGCTGGTTGCGCGTTGGTACTTGCAGCGGTGTTTGCCGCGGTGCTTGCGTAAGCGCCGGCGGACTCGCGCGAGCCCAGCAGACTCAGCGCCTCCATCGGCACATAGGCGCCACCGGAGAGCACCAGTTCGATCGCCTTCAGCATCACGCTGGCCGGCTGCCGCTTCGGAACGAAACCGAGCGCGCCGGCCGCGAGCACCGCGCGCATTTCGTCGGGCGATTCCTCGGCGGACAGCACCACGACCGGCAATGCCGGATTCGCGCTGAGCAGAGCTTCGAGTGACGTCGCGCCGTTCATGCCGGGCATATGCAGATCGACGATCGCGAGATCGTGATTCTCATCGGGCCGCGCGGCGGTCGCGAGGGTTTCCCAACTATCGGCTTCGTCGAACTGGGCTTCCGGATCGAAGCCGCGCAGCATCCCTTTGACGCCTTGCCGGATCAGTTCATGGTCGTCGGCCACAAGAAACTTCATGATGTCTCCGCGAGTCGAGCCTGTCTGTTAAGGGCCGTTGCCGTTGCAGGGGGCGCCGTTGCAAAGTCTCTTGCTTCTGTTCTCGTGAAACGCATCATGGCCGGTTTTCCCGCGCTTCTGTATCGATCTTCGGGCCGCCTGGCGGACCGGTTCGTATGCTGCCTGTCATGCGATTTTTTTGCCGCCTGATTGCCGCATCCAATACCGTTTCTACCTGCTGTTGTCCCGCTCCCTTGCCGGGTTTCGCGCATTTTTACAGACTGCTTCGACGCGCGTTACCGGCTGCCGGCATCGTTCGATGCGCTACGTGATGTGTAAGGCAGGTCTCCCGCGCATAGGTTCCGGCTTACCACGTAGACGAGCCGCGCGAACCATTTTTGAAGTGGTTCGCGCGGCTTCGTCAGGATATGCCCGCTGGATCAGCGGATTTTCGCGCGCTGCTATCTGACTGCAAACAGCGTCGCATTCATCAGAAGCTTGAACGCGAAGCCGAGCGACATCGCCCCGGCCACACCGGCGCACCACAGCGCGATGAACCACAGCCAGCCCGGCAGTTTAAGCCGGCGCGAGGCAACTGTAACGGTGTCAGGCGCCGCGCGGGAGTCCCGGCGTTCGGCTTCAATGATAGTGATGTTGGTCGCCATGACGCACCTTGCCTCGAAAGATCCAGTAACCCAACGTCGTGTACGCGATGATGATCGGCAGAATCACCGCCGCGCCGGCCAGCGTGAAGGTCTGGCTCGAGCGCGGCGCGGCGGCTTCCCACAGCGTCACGCTCGACGGAATCGCATACGGCCACAGGCTGACGAGCAGCCCGAGATAGCCGAGCAGCACCAGCGTCAGCGCGAGCACGAACGGCGTGTTGTGATGCCGCGCGCGCACCGCGCGATGCATGAAGAACGCGCAGATCGCGACGAAGAACGGCACCGGCAGCAACCGGAAGAAGATGCCGTCGTGGAACCAGCGCTGCGCGATGCCGGCGTCCATCAGCGGCGTCCACAGGCTGACGATCGCGATGAAGCCGAGCAGCACGAGCGTCAGCGGCCACACGACGCGATGCAGCCGCCGCTGCAGATCGCCCTCGGTCTTCGCGACCAGCCAGCAGCAGCCGAGCAGCGCATAGGTGGTGACGAGCCCGAGGCCCGTCAGCAGACTGAACGGCGTGAGCCAGTCGAACACGTCGCCGGCGTACGCGCCGTCGACGACCGGAATGCCTTGCAGAAACGCGCCGAGCACGATGCCCTGGAAAAACGCCGCGCCCGCCGAGCCGCCTATGAATGCGAGGTCCCACAGATGCTTGGTGCGGCGCGCCTTCGCGCGGATCTCGAACGACACGCCGCGAAAGATCAGACACACGAGCATGAAGACGAGCGGCAGATAGAGCGCCGACAGCACGGTCGAATAGACGATCGGAAACACGGCGAACAGCGCGGCACCGCCGAGCACCAGCCAGGTTTCGTTGCCGTCCCACACCGGCGCGACCGTATTCATCATCAGGTCGCGCTCTTTTTCATCGGGGAAGAACGGGAAGACGATGCCGATGCCGAGGTCGAAGCCGTCCAGCACGACATACATGAAAAGGCCCAGCGCGATGATCGCGGCCCATACGACGGTGACGTCCATGTTTTTCTCGCTTGTTGCAGGCTTGTTGCAGGTTAGGCGGCGTCGATGATCTGATCGACGGCGGACAGCGGGCGGCGCGCGGTCCGCGACGGTGACTGTGACGGCACGTCCGGCGTGCCGCCGGGCAGCGCCGGTCCTTTGCGCATCAGCTTCAGCATGTAGTAGATGCCGGTGCCGAACACGAGGAAGTAGACGACCACGAAGGTCATCAGCGACAGGCCGACCTGTTGCGTGGTCAGCGGCGACACCGCCTGCGACGTGCGCATCACGCCGTACACGACCCACGGCTGGCGGCCCGCTTCGGTGGTGACCCAGCCGGCCAGCAGCGTGATGAAGCCGCTCGGGCCCATCGCGACGCACAGGCGCTGGAACCACTTCGCGTCGAACAGACGGCCGCGGCGGCGCAGTACCCAGGCCGCGGCCGACATCACGATCATCAGCACGCCGAGGCCGGCCATGATGCGGAAGCTCCAGAACACGACCGTCGAATTCGGCCGGTCCTGCGGGGGGAATGATTTGAGGCCGCGGATTTCGCCGTCCCAGCTATGCGTGAGGATCAGGCTGCCGAGGTGCGGAATCGATACCGCGTAGCGCGTGGTTTCCGCTTTCATGTCGGGGATGCCGAACAGGTTCAACGCGGTGCCGTCTTTTTCGGTGTTCCACAGTCCTTCGATGGCCGCGATTTTTGCCGGCTGATACTCGCGCGTATTCAGGCCATGCTGATCGCCGACGAATGCCTGGATCGGCGTCAGAATCAGCAGCAGCCACAGCGCCATCGAGAACATCTTCTTCACCGCCGGATCGCGCCGGCCGCGCAGCAGATGCCATGCGCTGACCGCCGCGACCACCAGCCCCGCGACGATGAACGCCGCGAGCGCCATATGCGCGAGCCGGTACGGGAACGACGGATTGAAGATGATCTTGAACCAGTCGAGCGGCACCACCTGGCCGTTGACGACTTCGAAGCCTTGCGGCGTTTGCATCCAGCTATTGGACGCGAGAATCCAGAACGTCGAGATCAGCGTGCCGATCGCGACCATCAGCGTCGCGCCGAAATGCGCGCGCGGACTCACGCGGTGCCAGCCGAACAGCATGATGCCGAGGAAGCCCGCTTCGAGAAAGAAAGCGGTCATCACTTCATACATCAGCAGCGGGCCGGTAATCGGCCCGGCGAAACTCGAGAAGCCCGACCAGTTGGTGCCGAACTGATAGCTCATCACGACGCCGGAGACGACGCCCATACCGAAGGCCACGGCGAAGATCTTCGACCAGAACAGACAAAGATCTTTGTAGTACGCCTTGCCGGTCTTTAGCCAACGCCATTCGAGAACAGCGATGAAACTGGCGAGACCGATGCTGAGAGCGGGAAAAACGATATGAAAAGAAACGGTGAACGCAAATTGAATGCGGGCGAGATCGAATGCCGATATTGCGGAGTTCATGATCGTGTTGTGCGTGATAGCCGATAAGCGGACTTATGCGCGTCGACCGATGTCGGTGCGCACTGCGTTGGCAGATGGCGCAAGAGTAGGGGATCGAACGCAATCGTGTTGCGATGCGGCGTGCGTCAAAAAACCACGTTGTTTTCCGCGCGAGGCGCCTATTTGTCTCGCAAACTATTGATAAGCATCAGATTGTTCTTATTGCGCGACGAGACTTGCGCCGTACGTTACGATGCGCGCTGCGTCAATCGACCGCGCTGCAGCAATGCGGTGTGCCACGCCCGATGAGCATTGCTCTAGTCTCCAATCGGTATCGTCGCGCGCAGTCGTCGTCGGCCGACAGACGGTGCCGAAACGACTTCCTTCGCCGGTCACCTAGCCAGACGATTTTTTAACATTTACGATGGCGGCTGCCGTATTGCCATTGCGGCTATTTCTCTTCACTACTGCTTGCGCATTAGCCATTCTTGCCAATCTCTTTTGCATTATTTTTCGCGTAATTCGTATTGCACTGTCCGTATTGCGCCGTTCTTATTGCGTCGTCGTATTGCATCGTGATTGGCAGCACGATTCGCCTGACTATTTGCAGCCGTCTTTTCGGCGCGGCCATTGCATGGATCGTCGAGCCGGTTTTTGCAAAGCGTTTGCGGTATTCATTTCAGACAGTCATCACATGCAGACATGCTGATGCCGGCACGCGCGGCGTCGTGTCATGCGCGGCCTGCATGATTCGCAACACACAGCAGCTTCATCCACCTGCCGGCGACGGCAGACTTCATCCACAAGGAGTCAGCAGATGAGCACGATCAAGACGAAAGACGGCACCTCGATTTTCTACAAGGACTGGGGCCGTGGCCGCCCGGTTGTGTTTTCGCATGGCTGGCCGCTGACCGCCGACGCGTGGGATGCGCAGATGCTGTTTCTCGGCAACAAGGGCTTTCGCGTGATCGCGCATGACAGGCGCGGTCATGGCCGCTCGGAGCAGCCGTGGGACGGCAACGACATGGATACCTACGCGGACGATCTGGCCGCGCTGATCGAACACCTCGATCTGCAGGATGCGACGCTGGTCGGCCATTCGACGGGCGGCGGCGAAGTCGCGCATTACATCGGCCGGCATGGCACCGCGCGTGTCGCAAAGGCCGTGCTGATCGGCGCCGTGCCGCCGCTGATGCTGAAGACCGAAGCGAATCCGCTCGGTTTGCCGATGGATGTGTTCGACGGCATCCGCAAGGCCACGCTCGAAGATCGCTCGCAGTTCTTCAAGGAACTGGCGGTGCCGTTCTACGGCTACAACCGGGCGGGCGCGAAGGTGTCGCAAGGCGTGATCGATTCGTTCTGGCGCCAGGGCATGACCGGCTCGATCAAGGGGATTTACGACTGCATCAAGCAGTTTTCGGAAGTCGACTACACCGAAGATCTGAAGAAGATCGATGTGCCTACACTGGTGCTGCACGGCGACGACGATCAGATCGTGCCGATCGATGCGGCTGGTCGGCAGACCGCGAAGATCGTCAAGGATGCGACGCTGAGGGTCTATGAGGGCGGACAGCACGGCATGTGCACGGTCGAGGCCGATAAGGTCAACGCCGATCTGCTCGAATTTATCGGTTCGTAATCGCATGGCGGCGCGGGAGTATGGCAACGGAAGGGCGCAAGTGTTGCGGCCGTTGCCTGCTTGCCGTGCCACCTTTGTTTTTGTTGCTTCGTTTTAGTGCTTTGCTCCCGCGCTGTCTGTTTATCTGTTGATCACGCCGTAAATCCCATTGGCCGATAAAGGCAGCATCGCGGACGAGGTACACTGCCCGCGCTCTGCGTAGCCCGCGCAGGAACAAAATCCTTCCCTAGTTATACGATGTCGCATCAATTGATCGGACATATCCTGTTGTTTTACAAGAGTTTTCGAATTTGATCGCCTTGAGTTTAAGGGTAAATGCTTAGTTGAATTTAGCTTGGCCATCAACGATAGTACGTTATCGTACAACTTGGGTGAATCGTGCGGCGTGCATGGCACGGTTCGCCGGCTCACTCGATTCCTCCCCCTCCTCCGATTCGATTTCGCGCGCGGCGCACTTAAAGGAACTCCCATGAAGAAGATTGCCCTGAGTGGCGCCGGCGGTCAGCTCGGCGCAGTAGTACGTGCTGCATTCGTCGCGCGCGGCATTCCGTTGCGCTCGGCCGCGGGCACGAAAGTGCTGATGCCGCTCGTCGACGGCGAAGACGTGATGAACGGCGATCTGCGCGACCCCGCTGTCGTCGACCGCCTGCTCAACGGCGTGGACCTGCTGATCCACTTCGCCGGCACGAGCGTCGAGCGTCCGCTGCCGGAGATCATCGAGAACAATCTGCGCGGCCTCGTCGAAGTCTATGAAGGCGCGCGCCGCAACGGCGTGAAGCGCATCGTGTTCGCGAGTTCGAATCACGCGATCGGCATGTACCCGGTGACCGAGCATCTGAGCCTCGACTGCGAACTGCGTCCGGACGGTTTCTACGGCCTGTCGAAGGTGTGGGGCGAAGCGCTCGCGAGAATGTACTGGGACAAGCACGGTATCGAAAGCGTGTGCGTGCGCATCGGCAGCTGCCTCGAGCGTCCGACCGAGCCGCGCCATCTGAGCACGTGGTTTGGCCATGAAGATCTGATGCACTTCCTCGATCGCTGCATCGAAGCGGAAGACGTCGGCTTCCTGACGATCTGGGGTGTATCGGCGAATACACGTAGCTGGTGGGACAACAGCGGCGCCGCGCGTTTCGGCTATCAGCCGAAGCAGAATTCCGAAGACTACGCGGCCGACATCCTGTCGCGCCCGAATCCGCTCGACGCGCTCGGCCAGCGCTTCCAGGGCGGCGGCTTCGTCGGCATCGATTATTCGCGCAAGGAAGACCCGGCAGTCTGACGGGTGTCGTACTCGGGTCTGTTTGCATCCGCAAGCGGACCCTAAAGGAGTTGCAATATGAAGATCAAGGGTATCCGCTGGTGGATGGTCGGGCTCGTCGCGGCCGGGCTGGTCATCAATTATCTTGCGCGTAATACGCTGTCGGTCGCGGCGCCGACGTTGATGAAGGACCTCAACATCACGACCGAGCAGTATTCGCACGTGGTGGTGGCGTGGCAGCTTTGCTATGCGTTCATGCAGCCGGTCGCCGGCTTCGTGCTCGACACGATCGGCACCAAGCTCGGCTTCGCGGTGTTCGCGCTGGCGTGGTCGGTGGCGTGCGCGGCGGCGGCATGGGCGACGGGCTGGCAGAGCCTCGCGGTGTTCCGCGGTCTGCTCGGCCTCGCCGAATCGGCGGGTATCCCGGCTGGCGTGAAAGCGACGAGCGAATGGTTTCCCGCGAAGGAACGCTCGGTCGCGATCGGCTGGTTCAACATCGGCTCGTCGATCGGCGCGCTGCTCGCGCCGCCGCTGGTGGTGTGGGCGCTGCTGCGCGGCCAGTGGCAACTCGCGTTCGTGATCGTCGGCGTGGCGGGTATTGCCTGGAGCGTGCTATGGATGTTCGTCTACAAGCATCCGCGCAGCCAGAGGCTGCTGGGCGATGCCGAGCGCGACTACATTCTGAGCGGCCAGGAAGCGAAGCACAGCGACGACGTCAATACGCCGAAGCGCAACTGGCGCGCGATGCTCACGAGCCGCGATTTCTGGGCGATCGGTATTCCGCGGATTCTTTCCGAGCCGGCATGGCAAACGTTTAACGCGTGGATTCCGCTGTACATGATGACCGAGCGTCACATGAATCTGAAGGAAGTCGCGATGTTCGCGTGGATGCCGTTCCTTGCCGCCGATATCGGTTGCGTGCTCGGTGGTTATCTGAGCCCGCTGTTCCACAAGCATCTGAAGGTGTCGTTGTTCACGTCGCGCAAGATGGTGTTCGTCGTCGGTGCGCTGTTCATGATCGGGCCGGCGTGCGTGGGTCTGGTCGCGAGTCCGTATATGGCGGTGGCGCTGTTGTGCATCGGCGGCTTTGCGCACCAGACGCTGTCGGGAGCGCTGTACGCGATCACGTCGGATATGTTCGGCAAGAACGAAGTCGCGACCGCGACGGGCATGGGCGGCATGGCCGGCTATCTGGGCGCTGCCGCGTTCACCGCGCTGTTCGGCGTGCTCGTCACGCGGATCGGTTATAGCCCGCTGTTCGTCGTGCTTGCGGTGTTCGATCTGATTGCCGCGGTCGTGGTTTGTCTGATGGCGAAGAGCTCGGAGAAGATGCCGGAGCCGACGTGGGCATCGGGGCGGCCGGCTGTCGCGAAGTGAAATGAGTGACTGCTGAGGCTAGATGGCTGAGTTGGGAGTGAGAAGAGGCGGCGCCCAGAAGTGGGCGCCGTTTTTTGTTGGCGGGTTGGCGTAGTTGGCAAGCTGCTAATGCGGCATCACGCATGCGTGCACCGGCATCGGGTAGGGGGGCTACTCGCTTAGAAGGCGTTGTATTTCGTCGAGGAACGAAGCGGTGGTGTAGCCCAACCCCTCGGGACGAAAGCCCCGCCTGAACAACTGTTTGAACACCGCGTCCAGGTTATCCGGGTGTTCGCTCCTGAAAGTGTCTATTTCGCGAATCAGATTCTCGTAATCGTAAGGGCTGTCTTTCTTGTAGCACGCGACGATTTCTGGAACAGTTTCTCCAAAAAGGTCGAAGTCCTGGCCGAAGTACACGCTAAAGATATGGTCCATCGCTGGATAACGCTCTGAGGAACTCATCTCTTTCTCATTCAAGGTAAGCGGTAAGGATGTAATACGGCATTCCGTTACAGGTTTCGTATTTCAGGACGACGACAACCTTGTTCATTCGCTTAAGTTTGCCAGTTTCTCGCGTGACCCCGTAGCCAATGTCGCCAGAGACTACTTTGCTTACCATTGCCGTAGCCCTGCGAGTCGGAGTCCGCGCCCACGCGCTGATTTTTGCGGCGTTGACATGCATTGTTTCCGAAATAGCGCGCTCGACCTGCTCAATGGTTGTAAATGACGATACGACGTCTCGTGAGGGTTCGCGTCTCAGACGGTCCCTGAGCCATGCTTCGTCCTTGCCTACGTGCTTCAGAAGTGTGTGTCCCCCCGAGCCGTGGACTAAGCGCGTTCGCCTCATGCATCTGCAGATTGATCCGGCCCACGGCAATCCGCGAAACCCGCGCAGCCTTGATCGACCCGGCAAAGCCGAACGGCACGGCCAGATCGAGCGACAGGCCGATACTGTTCGCCATGTCCGGACTGGCCTTCATCGCCTCGGCCAGCTTCGTTGTGCCCTGCTGGATCAGTGTGGTCGTGTCTTGTGCCGTCCACATCTGCCGTAGACCGGCCGCTGCCGTATCGACACCATGGCTGCCGAACGCGATACATCCGGCCTTGCTCACCATCGTGGGTTCCGGCATCACGCACAGTGCACCGGCTCCCACCATTTCCAGCAGGCCGCCGACAAGTTGCAATCCGCCCCATAGCCGATTGGTCGCCATTTCGGCGGGGCCGATCGAATGGCGGCCGAGTACCGCCACCAGTTGCGGTGCACTGAGCACGACGCGCACGCCGTCCGGATTTTCTTCACGCGACATTCCGTTGTTCTCTGTGATTGTTTGGGGTCACCAAACTAGCAACCGATCACAGGGCAAGGAATGGGCGAAGGATGATTCTCGCGTTTGATGGCGCGAGTTTCTAAGGGCACGGGCAGGGCATCGCGCGCAGACTGCGCGTGATAATCAGGCAACCAAAGGAATCGAGCCCGCCGTCCCTCTTATGAAAACGGACGGCGGGCTCGATCACTACTTGGTGTAAAGGACTACAGGCGTAAAGGTGCGCCTCGCGACGCAATGCGTCGCCATGCTGAACGAACGTTCCTCGCGTGAGGCAACAGAGGTCGCGTCGCGACGTCTGTGTGCCGCATCCACTAAATCACGCCGGCTTCTGCCCGATCTCGTGATTCGCTAGCACTTCCAGCGCGCGCACCATCGCGGAGTGATCCCAGGCCTTGCCGCCATGCGCGACGCACGCGTTGAAAAGCGCCTGGCAGGTCGCGGTGTTCGGCAGCGACACGCCGAGTGCCTGCGCGGTCGACAGCGCAAGGTTCAGATCCTTCTGGTGCAGTTCGATACGGAAGCCCGGATCGAACGTGCGTTTGGTCATGCGCTCGCCGTGCACTTCGAGAATGCGCGACGACGCAAAGCCGCCCATCAGCGCCTCACGCACGCGCGCCGCGTCGACACCGGCCTTCGACGCAAGCAGCAGCGCTTCGCCGACCGCCTCGATGGTCGCCGCGACGATCACCTGGTTCGCGACCTTGCACACCTGGCCCGCGCCGACCGCGCCGATCAGCGTAATGTTCTTGCCCATCATGTCGAACAGCGGCTTGACGGTATCGAACGTCGCCTGCTCGCCGCCGACCATGATCGTGAGCGAACCGGCCTTCGCGCCGACTTCGCCGCCCGACACCGGCGCATCCAGATAGTCAGCGCCGGTTTCGCGCACGCGCGCCGCGAATTCGCGCGTTGCCATCGGCGAGATCGAGCTCATATCGACGACGATCTGACCTGCGCGCAGCGCGCTCGCCAGACCGTTCTCGCCGAACAGAACTCTCTCGACGTCCGGCGTGTCCGGCACCATCACGAAGATCACGTCCGCGTGCGCGGCCACCGCCGCCGGGTTGTCGCACGCGACGGCGCCGGCCTGCGTGAGATCGGCGGGCACGCCGCTGCGCGTGAACGCGGCGAGCGGCACGCCGTTCTTCAGAATGTTGGCGGCCATGGGCTTGCCCATGATGCCGAGTCCGATAAAGCCTGCTTTTTTCATGGAATGCTCCGAGGATGTCGTGGCGGCGGCGTTCAAGCCGTCCCCGCCGGTTTCTGCATGAAGTGTTTCTGCACCGCTTGCGCGGCGCCTTTGAGCAGCCCGAGATCCGCGCAGACGGCGACGACGCGCGCGCCCATCGACAGATAACGTTCCGCGTCGGCTTGCGCCGGCGCGAGAATGCCGCTGGATTTGCCGGCCGCTTTCGCACGCTCGAAGACGTGCGCGATTGCCTGCTGTACATCGGGATGGCTCGCGTTGCCGAGGTGGCCATACGATGCCGCGAGGTCGGACGGGCCGACGAAGACCGCGTCGATCCCATCTACTGCCAGAATACTGTCGATTGCGTCGACTGCCTTGTGGCTTTCGATCTGCGGGATCACGCAGACGTTGTCGTTAGCGATGCTGAAGTAGTCGGCGACGCTGCCGTAACGGTTGCCGCGATGGCCGACCGACACGCCGCGAATACCCTGCGGCGGGTAGCGTGTCGATGCGACCGCGCGCGCGGCGTCGTCGGCGCTGTCGACGAAGGGCACGAGGAAGTTGGAAAAGCCGCTATCGAGAAAGCGCTTGATGACGACGCTATCGTTGGCCGGCGGACGCACGACCGGGGCGCTGCCGCTGTCCTTGAGTGCCATCAGTTGCGGGATCAGCGTGAGCACGTCGTTGGGTGCGTGCTCGGCATCCAGCAGCATCCAGTCGAAGCCGATCGTGCCCAGCAGTTCGGTGACGATCGGACTGGCGAGCGACGCCCAGCAGCCGATCTGGGTCTCACCGGCGCGCACCGCGTGCCGGAAGCGGTTGGGCAAAGCCTGGTAGGGCGTGACTGCGGGCATGCGGTATCTCCTCGGCAGCAATGGATCGGGAAAAACTGGAACGGCGACCGACAAGCGCGGGCTATAACGTGGCAAAAAGCGGAGTTATAAGTCGTCGTACGTCTTGTTGAAGATTAGCATTGACCTCCGAGGTTGTAATCGTCACGTAAACCCGAATATCCTGATCTGACGGGCGTTTCGGGTTGCATGTAGCCCTCCCATTGTTGTAGGATGACCTATATCTAAAGCCTTTATTCGAGGAAAGCCAAAATGCCTATTACCGGCGAAATGCTGATCGGTCGTAAAGCGGTGCGCGGCGCGGAAAAACCGCTGCGCGCATTCAATCCTGCCACGGGTTCCGAGATTGCCGAGCCGGTGTTCGGCAGCGGCACCGTCGCCAATGTCGACGAGGCTTGCGCGCTCGCGCAACAGGCGTTCGACTCGTATCGTCAACTGCCGCTCGCGGTGCGCGCCGAGTTTCTGGATCGTATCGCCGATGGCATCACCGCGCTCGGCGATGAGCTGATCGAGCGCGCGCAGGCCGAATCCGGTTTGCCGAAAGCGCGTCTCGAGGGCGAGCGCGGCCGTACCACTGGCCAGCTGAAGCTGTTCGCGCAAACCGTGCGCGCGGGCCAGTGGCTCAACGCCACGCTCGATTCGCCGCTGCCGGATCGCAAGCCGCTGCCGCGCTCGGATCTGCGCATGCAGAAAATCGCGCTCGGCCCGGTCGCCGTGTTCGGCGCCAGCAATTTCCCGCTCGCGTTTTCGGTGGCGGGCGGCGACACCGCCGCGGCGCTCGCGGCTGGCTGCCCGGTCGTCGTCAAGGCGCACCGTGCGCACCTCGGTACGTCGGAGCTGGTCGGCCGCGTGATCCAGCGCGTCGCGCAAGAAATGGATCTGCCGGAAGGCGTGTTCTCGATGATCGTCGGCGCGGGCAACTCCGTCGGCGAAGCGCTGGTTGCGCATCCGGCGATCAAGGCGGTCGGCTTCACCGGCTCGCGCGCGGGCGGCACGTCGCTGATGCGCGTCGCGGCCGCGCGTCCGGAGCCGATTCCGGTCTACGCCGAAATGAGCAGCATCAACCCGGTGTTCCTGCTGTCGAACGCGCTGACTGCGCGCGGCGACAGCATTGCGCGCGGTTTCGTCGACTCGCTCGTGCTCGGCGCGGGCCAGTTCTGCACGAACCCGGGTCTCGCGATTGCAATCGACAGCGATGCGCTGAAGGGTTTCGTCGCGACGGCATCGGAAGCGCTCGCGGCCAAGCCGGCGCAGACCATGCTGACCTCGGGCATCCACGCCGCGTATGAAGACGGCGAGAGCAAGCTCGCGGCAACGAAGGGTGTGGAGGCGGTAGCGCGCGGTGTTGCGGCAACCGGTCCGACGCAGGCCTGTGCGGCGCTGTTCGTGACCGATGCGCAGACGTTCCTCGCGACCCCGGCGCTCGAAGACGAAGTGTTCGGCCCGGCTTCGACGATCATCCGCTGCAAGGACGAGCAGGAAATGCTGCAAGTCGCCGAGCACTTCGCCGGCCAGCTGACCGCCACGCTGCAGATGGACAACGCCGACGTCGCGGCCGCGCGCAAGCTCGTGCCGATTCTCGAGCGCAAGGCCGGCCGGATTCTGGTCAACGGTTTCCCGACTGGCGTCGAAGTGTGTCACGCGATGGTCCACGGCGGCCCGTTCCCCGCAACGTCGGACAGCCGCGCGACATCGGTCGGCACGACCTCGATCGATCGCTTCCTGCGCCCGGTGTGCTATCAGGATTTCCCGGCCGAGCTGCTGCCGGAAACGCTGGCTGACGGCAATCCGCTGGAACTGTGGCGCCGTCGTGATGGCGAGCTGACGCGTGGTTAACGCGTGAGTCTTTCCTGACCGCGCTGACTGAATTCGTGCCTGTGCCCATTGCCTGGGCACGAATTCAGAGAAGGGCGCAGACAAAGACGATAACCATTACGCGATAAAAGCCGCGAGAAATAAAAAATGGCCGGGAAATTTCCCGGCCATTTTTTTCGTCAGCGATTTGCGCGTAATCAGCTATTCGCTTCGCTTGCCTCATTCGCGCGACGCAGCCGCTCACGGCTATTCGACAGATGCATACGCATTGCCGCGCGTGCGCCCTCAGCGTCGTGCCGCGTGATCGCTTCGAGAATGCTCTCGTGTTCGAGATTGACGAGCGACAGATACGCATCCGGATCGGCGCGCGCAATGCCGGCCGAATCGAGCCGGTTGCGCGGAATCAGCGCACTGCCCATCTGCGAGAGGATGTCGACGAAATAGCGGTTGCCGGTTGCCCGCGCGACCGAGATGTGGAACTGAAGGTCGGCTTCCACGCTATCGAGCCCGTTGTGACGCGTGGCTTCGATCGCGTCGAGAGCGATGCGCATGCGTTCGAGGTCGTCCGGCTTCGCGCGTTGCGCGGCGAGACCCGCACATTCGGTTTCGAGGCTGATACGTAGCTCGAGAATGGACAGCACGTCGCGCAGCGTGGTGGCGGGCACCATGTCGATGCCGAGCTTTTCGCGCTGCGGCTCGAGCACGAAGCTGCCGATACCATGGCGCGTCTCGATGATCTTGCCCGCCTGCAGACGCGAAATTGCTTCGCGAATCACCGTGCGGCTGACGCTCAGCGTGTTCATCAGCTGCGATTCGGTCGGAAGTTTGTCGCCGGGCTTCAGCGCATTGGTTGCAATCTGCTCGGTGACGTAGTTGACGACGAACTCGGCAAGATTGCGAGCGCGTCGTGGCGGTGCCGCGGATGCCAGTGGTGTAGCCATCGAAAACGCTCCTTGAGCGGATGTTTGCAGAGAGACCTGTATTTTCATTATATCGTCGTCTGACGACTGATTATATAAGCGCCCGATCATTTTAGGCGCAAATGTCACATATATCGGCGGATGCCCGCCGGGCGGCGCACGGCGGCCACTGATGCAGCGTGCATGAAGGCCTCCCGGGGGCTGGAAGTACGATAACTGCGACGGCTCAGATGCCGCGCAACTCGACGCGCTTGATGTCCTTGACGATCACCAGGTAGCTGATCACCGTGAGCAACGCGTTGGCGCCGACGAACACCAGCGCGCCGTTGAACGACCCCGAGCGCGCAACCAGATAGCCGATCACGATCGGCGTCACGATACCGGCGGCGTTGCCGAACATATTGAAAATCGCGCCGGAGAGCCCCAGCGCCTGCTTCGGCGACGTATCGGCGACCACAGCCCAGCCGAGCGCGCCGATACCCTTGCCGAAGAACGCGAGCGACATCAGCGCGACGACGATCCAGTCGGTCGACACGTAGTTGCAGCCGATGATGCAGGTCGACAGCAGCATCCCGCCGACGATCGGCACCTTGCGCGCGACGGTCAACGAACAGCCGCGGCGGATCAGCCCATCCGACAGCACGCCGCCGAGCACTCCGCCGAGAAAGCCGCAGATCGCCGGCAGCGATGCCACGAGGCCCGCATGCAGGATCGTCATGCCGCGCGCTTGCACGAGGTAGATCGGAAACCACGTCAGGAAGAAGTAGGTGAGCACGTTGATGCAGAACTGCGCGAGATAGACGCCGAGCAGCATGCGGTTGGCAAGCAACTGGCGCAGCAGCGCCCAACCGCCGGTCTCCGGCAGGTCGGCGGGACTGGTCTTGCGCGCGCCGCTCACGAGGCCGCCGCCTTGCTCGATGTATTCGAGTTCGGCGCGCGATACGCGCGGGTGGTCGGTGGGGTTCTTCATCACCTTGAGCCACGTGAGCGCGAGCAGCAGCCCGATCACGCCCATCACCACATAGACCGAATGCCAGCCGAACGCGTGGGTGAGCCAGGCCATCAGCGGCGTGAACACGACCGCGGCGAAGTACTGCGCCGCGTTGAAGATCGCCGACGCGGTGCCGCGCTCGTTGGTCGGAAACCAGCTCGCGACGACTTTCGCATTAGCCGGGAACGCCGGCGATTCGGCCGCGCCCATCGCGAAGCGCAGCACGAACAGCGCGGTGACCGCGGCTGCGGCGCTACCGAGCAGTCCAATCGCGCCTTGCAGCAGCGTGAACAGCGACCACGAGAAGATGCTCGCCGCGTACACGCGTCGCGCGCCGAAACGATCGAGCAGCCAGCCGGCCGGCAGTTGCGACAGCACGTAGGCCCAGCTGAATGCGGAGAAGATGTAGCCCATGCGGATTGCGTCGAGGCTGAACGCCGCGCGCATTGCCGAGCCGGTGATGGACAGCGTCGCGCGGTCCGCGTAGTTGAGCGTGGTGATCAGAAAGATCAGCAGCAGAATCGCATAGCGGACCTTGGTGCGCACCGCTGTGTTGGCGCCGTCGGCGCTATTGGTGCTATCGCTGGCATGAGTGGAACCGGCCGTGCGGCTCATGTCCATGAGGCATCTCCTGTAGGGGCTGGCGAGAGGGGGCGACTCGCCGGGGTACTCGTTGGCCGTCTGCCTGTTGGGCAAAACCCGGCGCAAAAGTCGGGCAAAAAACAAGAACGCCCGGCGACGTTGCCGTGCCGGGCGCTCTCGACGGGGCCATCTATGTGGCCCTCGTTCATCAGGTTCGCGCGGTGCGCGCAAACCTTGACGCCAATCTATTACTGCGGTCCAAGCTTCTTGATCAGTGCATCGAGCTGTTCCATTTCTTCCGGCGTCAGATCGGTCAGCGGTGCGCGCACCGGACCCGCGTCGTGACCGACCAGCTTTGCGCCAGCCTTGACGATGCTGACCGCGTAGCCTGCGCGGCGATTGCGGATCTTCAGGTACGGCATGAAGAATTCGTCGAGCAGCTTGCCGACCGTTGCGTGATCGTCAGCGGCGATCGCGTGGTAGAAGTCCATCGCGGTCTTCGGAATGAAGTTGAACACCGCCGACGAGTACACCGGCACGCCCAGCGCCTTGTACGCGGCCGCGTAGACTTCCGCGGTCGGCAGGCCGCCGAGGTACGAGAAGCGGTCGCCCATGCGGCGGCGGATCGTCACCATGTTTTCGATCTCACCGACGCCGTCCTTGAAACCGATCAGGTTCGGGCAGCGCTCGGCCAGACGCTCGAGCATGTCGGCGTTCAGCTTCGAGTTCGCGCGGTTGTAGATGATCACGCCCATGTTCGGCACGGCCTTGCAGACTTCTTCCGCGTGCACCGCGATGCCTTCCACGCTCGCTTCGGTCAGGTAGTGCGGCATCAGCAGGATGCCGTGCGCGCCGAGGCGCTCCGCTTCCTTCGCGTACGCAATCGCGACGCGGGTCGGGCCGCCGGCGCCGGCGAGGATCGGCACCTTGCCCTTGCAGACTTCAGTCGCGGTACGCACCACGTTCGAGTAGTCGTCTTGCGTGAGCGAGAAGAATTCGCCCGTGCCGCCGGCGACGAACAGGGCCGAAGCGCCGTACGGAGCGAGCCATTCGAGGCGCTTCGCGTACGTGTCGGCGCGGAAGTTGCCCTGTGCGTCGAAGTCGGTAACGGGGAAGGACAGGAGGCCTTCCGAAACGATCTGCTTGAGTTCCTGCGGTGTCGTCATGATTGAATATCCAGGCTTCGGTTTGAGTCGGGTTTGAGTCGATTAGTCAGTTCCGACTAGTCTTACAGAGGTCAGACTAGTAGAGATTTTTTAGAAATGTAGATTTCTTATACGTCATCGTACAACAACAAATTCAGTAACTCAACGGGGTTTCGCGGCATAATGCATCCCATAGGGTAAATACGGAACATCCTCATAAAGTTTGATGTTGTAGGATGACGTATGATTAGCTCGCGCAGCGATTTTATAGCGCGTTAAGGATCGATCAATGGAACAGACTCCGCTCTACATTCGCGTTCACCCCAATGACAATGTCGCGATCGTCGTCAACGATGGCGGTCTGGGTGAGGGCGCGGTATTCCCCGATGGTCTGCGGTTGCGCGAGCGCGTGCCGCAAGGCCACAAGGTCGCGCTGGCCGATCTCGCCGAGGGCGACGAGGTTATCCGCTACAACGTGGTCATCGGCTACGCGCTCAAGCCGCTGCCGAAGGGCAGCTGGATCAACGAACACGTAATCCGCATGCCGAGCCCGCCGGGGCTCGAAGACCTGCCGATCGCGACCACCAAAGCGCCCGAAATGCCGCCGCTCGACGGCTACACATTCGAGGGCTACCGCAACGCCGACGGCTCGGTCGGTACCCGCAACATCCTCGCGATCACGACGACGGTGCAGTGCGTGGCCGACGTGGTTCAACACGCGGTCACCCGCATCAAGGCCGAGCTGCTGCCGAAATACCCGAACGTCGACGACGTGGTGAGCCTCGGCCATACCTACGGCTGCGGCGTCGCGATCGACGCGCCGGACGCGATGGTGCCGATCCGCACCGTACGCAATATCGCTCTGAATCCGAACTTCGGCGGCGAGGTAATGATGGTGAGCCTCGGCTGCGAAAAGCTGCAGCCCGAGCGCCTGATGCCGCCGGGCACGATTCCGATCGCGGCGGCCGCGATGGTCGACGACGTTGCCGACATCGGCGACGTTGCGCTGGATCAGAACGGCGACGTCGTCGTGTTGCAGGACGAATCGCACGTCGGCTTCCAGTCGATGATCACGTCGATCATGAAGATGGCCGAAGGCCATCTGAAGCGGCTGAATAACCGCCGCCGCGAAACCTGCCCGGCATCCGATCTCGTGATCGGCGTGCAGTGCGGCGGCAGCGATGCTTTCTCCGGCCTGACCGCGAACCCGGCCGTCGGTTTCGCGACCGATCTGCTGGTGCGCGCCGGCGCGACGGTGATGTTCTCCGAAGTGACCGAAGTGCGCGACGGCGTCGATCAACTGACCGCGCGCGCGGCCAACGCGGACGTCGCCGCGGCGATCATCCGCGAGATGCAATGGTATGACGATTATCTGAAGCGCGGCGGCGCCGATCGCAGCGCGAACACCACGCCCGGCAACAAGAAGGGCGGCCTGTCGAACATCGTCGAAAAGGCGATGGGCTCGATCATCAAGTCGGGAAACTCGGCTATTTCCGGCGTGCTGTCGCCGGGCGAGAAGGTCAACCAGAAGGGGCTGATTTACGCGGCCACGCCAGCCAGCGACTTCATCTGCGGCACGCTGCAGGTTGCCTCGGGCATCACGCTGCACGTGTTCACGACCGGCCGCGGCACACCGTACAGCCTCGCCGAAGTGCCGGTCATCAAGGTCGCGACGCGCTCGGACCTCGCGCGCCGCTGGTTCGACCTGATGGACATCAACGCCGGCACGATCGCGACCGGTCAGTCGACCATCGAAGAGGTGGGCTGGGAGTTGTTCCGCCTGATGCTCGAAGTCGCGAGCGGCCGCCAGGAAACCTGCGCGGAGAAGCTCAAACTGCATAACGCGTTGACGCTGTTCAACCCGGCGCCGGTGACCTGATTCAGGACATTTGCTCCGTCAAGCCTCGAACGAGCGCCGGCTGATACCGGCGCTCGCTTTTCTGTTCAGTTGATCCGATCGCAATCACAGAAACAAAGACATGACCGATTCGAACGTTGACCGCTCCGCGGTAAAGAAACCCTTCCGCCGTCTGCTGCTCACCGGCGCGGCCGGCAACCTCGGCAAGCAGTTGCGCCCGGCGCTCGCAGACTGGGCGGATATCGTGCGCGTCTCCGACATCGCGTCGCTCGGCGAAGTCGCGGCGCACGAGGAAGCCGCCGTCGTCAATCTCGCTGACGAAGCGGCGGTTCACGCGCTGCTCGACGGTGTGGACGCTGTGGTGCATCTCGGCGGCATTTCCGTCGAGGCGCCGTTCGAGGACCTGCTCGAAGCGAATATCCGCGGGCTGTACAACCTGTATTCGGCCGCGCAGAAGCAGGGCGTCAAGCGCGTCATCTATGCAAGCTCGAATCATGCGGTGGGCTTCCATCCGGTGACGTCGGTCGTCGGTACGGACGCGCCGTTGCGTCCTGATGGCCTGTACGGCGTGACCAAGTGCTTCGGCGAATCGCTGTCGCGCTACTACTTCGACCGCTTCGGTCTGGAGACCGTCTGCCTGCGGATCGGCTCGTCGTTCGAGCAACCGAAGTCCGCGCGCATGCTCGTCACGTATCTGAGCTATCGCGATTTCATCGAACTGGTGCGCTGCTCGCTATTCACAAATCGCGTCGGTCACGCGATCGTCTACGGCGTGTCGAACAACCGCATTTCGTGGGTCGACAATACGAACGCGTCGTTCCTCGGCTTCCGTCCGAAAGACAGCTCCGAGCAATTCGAGCACCTGTTCCCGCCGAGCGCGCCCGATACCCGTTACGACGATCCGACCCAGCAGTTCCAGGGCGGTCCGTTCGTGCTCGCGGGGCCGATGGAGCCGAAGCGGACAGGGGAATCAAAATAATGGGCGCGACGGCTGGTCCGAAAGTCGAGCGGCTCGAAGCAGCCGGCCCGCTGCCGGCGGCGACCGGTGAAAGCCCGGTTTGGCGCGCGGCGGAGCAGGCGCTGTACTGGGTCGATATCCCGGCGAAGAAAATCGTACGTGCGCGCATCGAATCCGGTGAGCGCACCGAATGGCAGTTGCCCGAGCAGGTCGCCTGCATCGCGTTCAATCGCGAGGGCACGGTGCTTGCCGGTTGCGAGACCGGGCTCTTCGCGGTCACGTTGGGGCAAGGTTTGGGCGCGCAAAGCGGCGAACCGCTGCCGGTGACCGTGCGCAAGCTCGCGGCCCCTGAATTCCCGCGCGCCGGCATGCGCTTCAACGATGGCCGCTGTGACCGGCAAGGGCGCTTCTGGGCCGGCACGATGGTGCAGGACATGGCGGCGGCGATTCCGGATGGCGCGCTCTACCGCTTCGACGAACAAGGCGTGTTATCCGCGCCGGTCGTCGATTCGCTGATTACGCAAAACGGCCTCGGCTGGTCGCCGGACGGTACGACGATGTATCTGTCCGATTCGCATCCGCTGCGCCGGCTGATCTGGGCGTTCGACTACGACATCGAGACCGGCGAGCCGCGCAACCAGCGCGTATTCGCCGATCTGAACCATTACTCGGGACGCCCCGATGGCGCCGCGGTCGACGCCGACGGCTGCTACTGGATCTGCGCGAACGATGCCGGCCTGCTGCTTCGCTTTACGCCGCAAGGCAAACTCGACCGGCAGATCGCGCTGCCGGCCGTGAAGCCGGCAATGTGCGCATTCGGCGGAAGCAGTCTGGACACGCTGTTCGTCACATCGATTCGCCCGGGCAACGGCGCGAGCGAGCATGACGGTCATGTGTTCGCGGTGCGGCCCGGCGTGACCGGGCTGCCCGAGCCCGAATTCGCGGGCCAACTGTAATCGGGCTTGCACCGCATCGACGCCGGGACGAAGCAGTTCTCCCGGCGTTTTGTTTTGGGGCGCATTCTATGGCCCTTTATTCGTCACTCGTCGTACAACATACCGCATTAAGACGGTAGTCGCTTCGCATTTAATCTCAAAAAAACAACACTTCACGAGACCTTTTTCCTATCCGTGTCGGCACCGCGCCAAGCCAGTGTGCGCGCCGACGCCGTGCCACACCGGTCATTGATACCGGCCATCGCCTGGGTGCGGGTAAATACCGTCTGTACAAGTCAAAAGCGCTTTACTAGACTTCGTATGTCGTCGTACAACATATGAGCCCAAACAAATTGCTTTCTGCTGGTTTGGGCCCCGTAGTAGTGCGAACACGGCGGCTTTTCTGGGCAGACATTTTTCATGCAAGCCGAAAAGCTCGCCGACGTGACCGAAGTAAGAAGTCGACTTGTCGGCTGGAGTGCTGGGTAACTGTGCCGGGGACGTTGCACAGCCAGTACGGCAACGCGTGCGCAACCCGCGAAGGGATGAGCGCGAAGCCGGAGACGCATTAAAACCATGTCGCATCCGCAATCGATGGGATGGTCTATTTTTCAAGGAATGTCACGATGAACAAGAAGTTTGCCTCTTCCCGTGTTTCGATGATCGTCGCAGCCGCGGCGCTGGCGTTCAGCACGATGTCGGCCGAAGCGCGCGTGTTCCGCTCCGCGGACGTGCATGGCGACACTTTCCCGACCAACATGGCCGTCAAGCACATGGGCGAGGAGATCAGCAAGGCGACAGATGGCAAGGACTCGATCAAGGTCTTCGGCAACAGCGCGCTCGGCTCCGAAAACGATACGATTGACCAGATCCGCATCGGCGCACTCGACATGGGGCGTATCAACGGCGCAGCGTTCAACGAGATCGTGCCGGAATCGATGATCCCGTCGCTGCCGTTCCTGTTCCGCGATATCGACCATTTCCGCAAGGTGATGTATGGCCCGGAAGGCCAGAAGATTCTCGACGCGTTCGCGGCGAAGGGCATGATCGCGCTGACGTTCTACGAGAGCGGCGCGCGTTCGATGTACGCGAAGAAGCCGATCAAATCGCCGGCTGACATGAAGGGCGTGAAGGTGCGCGTGCAACCGTCGGACCTGATGGTCGACGAGATCAAGGCGATGGGCGGCACGCCGACCCCGATGCCTTTCGCGGAAGTCTATACGGGGCTGAAGACCGGCCTCGTCGACGGCGCGGAAAACAACCTGCCGTCGTACGAAGAAACCAAGCACTTCGAAGTCGCGACCGTCTACTCGGAAACCGAGCATTCGATGACGCCGGAAGTGGTGGTGTTCTCGAAGAAGGTGTGGGACACGCTGACCCCCCAAGAGCAACAGATCATCAAGAAGGCAGCGGCCGATTCGGTGCCGTACTACGTGAAGCTGTGGACCGCGCGTGAAGCCGAAGCACAGAACACGGTCACGAAGGGTGGCGCAACGATCATCCCGGCCGCGCAAATCGACCGTGCGGCTTTCGTGAAGGCGATGCAGCCGGTGTGGGCGAAGTATGAAAAGACCCCGCAGATGAAGCAGATCGTCGACGAAATCGAAGCAATCAAGTAAGTCTCGCGTCCCGGACGCAATCGGCATAGGCCAATCGTGACAGCAGCGGCGTGAATAGCCTCGTGGGGAAACTCAAGGGCTTTTCCGCCGCGTCATGTTGTGTGTGCGATTGCATGCCGTGGAGGTGGTGGTGAGTGTTAAAGACAGGTCGGTCGTAAGCCAGGACGGGGTCAATGAGTTTCCTTAAACGCCCAAATGATTTTCTCTTTCGCACGCTGCTGGTAGTGGCATCGCTGAGTCTCGCGATCCTCTGCCTGCTCGTGATCTATAGCGTCGTGATGCGGTACATCTTCAACGACGCACCGGATTTCGTCGAACCCATCGCGCTGCTGCTGGTGATCGCAATCGCCATGTTCGGCGCGGCGCTGAAAGTGCGCGAGGGCGGCCATATCGGACTCGACTCGTTCGTGAAGAAGTTGCCGCCGAAAGGCCAGGTCGCCGTGACGGCCATTCAACATATCTGCCTGACTGCTTTTGCGGTCGCGGTATTCGTCGGTTGCTTCGAGATGGCGGAAACCACGATGCACGATCGTATTCCGATCATTGGTGTGCCAGAAGGGCTGCGCTATTGCATTCCGATCGTCGCGAGCGTGTGCATCGCGTTGTTCTCGATCGAGCATCTGCTCGCGCTCTTCGCCAGGAAACAAAAGTAGAACAATCATGGAACTTGCCCTCCTTACCGTCAGTTTTCTCGTCTTCCTCTTTCTAGGGGTTCCTGTTTCATTCTCGTTGGGACTGGCCTGCGTTCTGACGTATCTGTACGAAGGTCTGCCGACCGCTACCGCGATGCAGGCAATGATCTCGGGGATGAACGGTTTTTCGTTTCTCGCGGTCCCGTTCTTCATTTTCTCCGGCGAGCTGATGCTTCATGGCGGTATCGCCGATCGCATTCTGCGTTTCGCGCAGGCAACGGTCGGTCATTTCCGCGGTGGTCTCGGCATGGCCAACGTGGTTGCCTGTACGTTGTTCGGCGGCGTGTCGGGTTCGCCGACCGCGGATACGTCGGCAATGGGCGGCGTGGTCATTCCGTTGATGAAGCGTGAAGGTTATAGCGCGGCCTACGCGGTGAACGTGACGACGCACTCGTCGCTCGCCGGCGCGCTGATGCCGACGTCGACCAACATGATCATCTACGCGTTCGCGGCGCAAGGCGTGAGCGGCGTGCTGAACGGCCAGCAGATGAGCGGCGTGTCGATCGGCGATCTGCTGTTCTCCGGTCTGCTGCCGGTGCTGTGGGTGATGGGCTTCGTGCTGATCGCCGCTTACTGGCAAGCAGTCAAGTACGGCTACCCGCGTCGCGCGGATGGTTCGACGGCGCTGCAGAAATTCCCGGGCTGGATGGCGGTATTGCGCGCGTTCATCGGCGCGGTGCCGGGTCTGATGGTGATCGCGATCATCCTGTTCTGCGTGGCGCGCGGTATTGCCACCGCGACGGAAGCGGCGGCGATTGCGGTCGGCTACTCGCTCGTCCTCACGATCGTCGTGTACCGCTCGATGACGCTCGCCAAGCTCGGCCATGCGCTCGGCAAGGCCGCGAAAACCACCGGCGTGGTGCTGCTGCTGATCGGCGTGTCGAACATGCTGCGCTTCCAGATGGCGTACCTGGAGATTCCGGATGCGATCGAACGCATGCTCGATGGCGCGACCAGCCTGCCGTGGCTGATGCTGCTGTACATCAACGTGATTCAGGTGTTCCTCGGTACGTTCGTCGATATGGCGGCGCACATCCTGATCACGACGCCGCTGTTTCTGCCGATGGCCATGCATAACGGCGTGGGTCCGGTGCAGTTCGGCATCATGATTCTGTTGAATTGCGCATTGGGTCTCGTGCATCCGCCGATTGGCTCTGTGCAGTTCATCGGATGCGCGATTGGCAATGTGTCGATTGGTGAAACTACCAAGGTGGCGTGGCCGTATTACCTCGCTATCTTTTCGGCCATCAATATCGTCACCTACATGCCGTGGTTTTCGACCTGGCTGCCAAGCGTGATCAACGGTCACCCGGTGTTCTGATCAAACAATCATCTTCCACACTCAGCGGCGCTTGCACAGGCCGTCTATAGAAAGTTTTTAACAGAGGAGTAAAAATGAAAAAGGCACTCGTAACTTCGGCCTTGGGGTTGGTCGCCCTGGGCGCGCATGCACAAAGCAGCGTGACGTTGTACGGTATTGTCGATACGGGGTTGGGTTATCAAAGCAGCTCGGCAGCACTGGGTTCGAACTCGGGTGGCCGCTCGCAAGTCAAGATGGTCAACGGCGTTTGGGCCGGTAGCCGTTTCGGCCTGAAGGGCTCGGAAGATCTGGGCGGCGGCACGAAGGCGATTTTCCAGTTGGAGCAGGGCTTTAACAGCGCAACCGGCGCGGAAGGCGTGTCGGGTCTGGCGTTCAACCGTCAGGCATGGGTTGGTATGACGAACAATACGTTCGGTACCCTGACGGCTGGTCGTCAGTACACCTCGTACTACACGCTGCTGTCGCCGTACAGCCCGACCACGTGGCTGACCGGCGCATATGGCGCGCACCCGGGTGATATCGACTCGCTGGATACGCTGTATCGCGCGAACAATTCGCTGGTCTACACGTCGCCGAACTTCCACGGCCTGACGGTTAGCGGTTCGTACTCGCTGGGCGGCACGCCGGGCAGCTTCAGCGCCGGTCAAACCTGGAGCGCGGCAGCACAGTACATCGCCGGCCCGATCGGTATCGCAGCAGGTATCCAGCGCATCGACAACGGCAACACGGCCGGCGGTGCATGGGGCGCGAACTCGACGACGTCGAACAACGGCTCGCAAGCAGGCGTGTCGGCTATCAACAACGGTTTCCAGTCGGCAGCGAAGCAGCAGCGCGTTGCAGTGACCGGCGGCTACGCGTTCAACTCGGCATGGGATGTTTCGTTCGCGTACTCGAACGTGCAATATGCCGCGGGCACCGCGTCGCTGTTCCACGGCACGCAGATCTGGAACACCGGCGGCGCAGTGCTGCACTGGAAGCCGATCTCGGTGCTGGACCTGGCCGCTGGCTATAGCTACACCCGTGCAACGTCGTCGAATGGCATCCAGAACACGGCTAGCTACAACCAGTTCAACCTGTCCCAGTACTACACGCTGTCGAAGCGTACCGGCCTGTACGCGCTGGAAGCTTACCAACGTGCTGGCGGTCAGACGCTGGGCACGAACGGCAAGACCATCATCAACGCAACGGCAGACATCGGCGACGGCCAGAACAGCGCACCGTCGTCGTCGCGCAGCATGGTTGCTGTCGGCGTGGGCATCATCCACAAGTTCTAAGCACTTAGGTGAAAGGCGGCACGTTGTATTGCCGCCACGGCAACGCGTTGAAAATACGCGTTGCCCTTCATACGGGCTGCGTACGATAAGTGCGCAGCTTTTTTTTCGCGCCGTGAAAGATCTGTCGCTCGCGTTGCGCGAAAGCTATTGCACGGCACGGATCGCTGTTGCATCGATGCGACATCGACGTCATCTCGATGCGATGCCGCCGCGATGAAATCGCAATCAGGCTACTCAGGCCTCCGACCATAAACGGCCACCCGTTGCCCAGTTTTCGCGTTTCACGTCGGTGAGAATAATGTCGACAGAATTCGGTTCGACGCCGAGCGATTCGCAGGTCGCCTTCGTGATGGCTTCGACGAATTCGCGTTTCTGTTCCAGCGTGCGGCCTTCGAAGAGTTCGATACGAAACGTGGGCATGACATGACTCCGTGAAGAAAACAATTGAGAAGTGAGTAAAGCGGATTCGCGTGGGATTGCTGATTCAATTGCAATTTCAGTTGCGAATACAAGCACCGATTCAATCGCGATAACCGCGATCGAACCGGTCGAGCTTGCGTAACAGCGCAGGCCATTCGAGCGCGCCTTCGATCGCGCCACCGTCGTAGAGCTGCTCGGCGGTACGCGCGGCGATCGTGTCGGTCGGCATCACGAGCGGCGCGCCACAAGCTTGCGCCTGCAACTGGATTTCACAGGCCTTCAGTAGCGTCGCCATCAGTACATAGGCTTCGGCGATCGTGCGGCCTACGGTTAGCGTGCCGTGATTACGCAACAGCATCGCCGGATGACTAGCGAGATGCGCGACGAGGCGTTCGCCTTCGGGCGGCGAGAACGCGAGGCCCTCGTAGTCGTGATACGCGAGTTGGCCGTAAAAGCGCAGCGCGTGCTGCGACGCGGGCAACAAACCGGCCGGCTGCGCGGACACCGCGACCCCTGCAGTGTTATGCAGATGCATCGCGCAGAATGCGTCGGCGCGTGCGGCATGCACGGCGGCGTGCAGCGCGAAGCCCGTCGCGTTCACCGGATGTTCGCTGGCGCCGACGATATTGCCGGCGATGTCGATCTTGACGAGATTCGACGCGCGCACTTCATCGAAGGCGAGACCGAATGGATTGATCAGGAAGTGGCCCGGTTCGCCAGGGACGCTCGCCGAAATATGCGTATAGATCAGATCGTCCCAGCCGTTGAGCGCGGCGAGCCGGTAGGCGGCGGCGAGATCGATGCGGGTCTGCTGCTCTGCTTCCGACAGCGGACCGCTCGCGGCGATACGGCCGGCGGGTGAATGCGCGAACGACATATCCATCTCCCATGCAAAGCTGTCGACCCGGAGTCAGCGCTTCAGCGCTTATTCCGATCCCATGCGAAGCCCGCTCTATCGCAACATCGCTGAAGCGGGCTTGCGATCCTACCGCACGACAGCTAGTTCGTGCTCGCGCTTTCCGCGCCGCTCGCCTGTGCCACCGGCTCGTGCGTGTTACGGCGCTGCAGCCACTGGATGCTCCACGCCGCGAGCACGAACGGCGCGGTCAGCGCGGGCCAGCCGAAATGCGCGGCGGCCATCTGCAGCAGCACCGATATCGCGACGCCACCCAGCACCGGCGCGAAACCGATGCCGAGGCCCGCCAGTGCGAGCGCGGTGAGCGCGCCATTGAATCCCAGCATACCGCTATCGAGCAAACCGGGACTGGCGTGAAGCAACAGATGCATCGCGCAGCCGAGTGCCGCGCCGATCAGCCCATACAGCGCCTGCTTGCGTGAAGCACCGGCAATCCCGATCAGCACCAGCACACCGGCCAGCGGGCCGGGCGCAAAGGCGCTTTGCGCGAGACTCGTGAGCACACCGTTGCCGAACCGCAGCGCGTCGAGCGAATGAACGGGCAGCGCGCTTGCGGCCCGCATGTGGCCAGCGAGGAATGGCAGCCAGAGCCACGTGATGATCAGGTACGGGCTCGAAAAGCAGCAGAGGCCGCGCATGCGCAGCCAGCGCGATAAGGGCCGCAGAAGCCACGCGGTACAGCTCGCGGCGGCGATCGACACGATCGCCGCAAGCAACGGATCGGCAATCAGAATGAAGGCGACGAGGCCTGCGAGCGCGCCGTTGAAGCCGTGCATGCCGACACGGGTATCGGCCTCGGGACAACCGGCGAGCGTCGCGTTCAGGTTCGCCGCGATGGCGCCGATCAACGCGGCGCAGGCAAGCCGCGGTCCGCTCAACAGCCATGCGGCGAGCAGGCAGACGCCGGTAAAGGCGTTCGGTTGCAGGACGACCTGGCCCAGGCTGCGCAGCAGCGTGCGCAACCAGGCACGGAGCGCGGTACTGAGCGCGGTATTGGGCGCATTCGGTTGCGGGGCGGTCACGGTGACGGAGTCAAAGTCAAAGCCAGAAGCGGAGTCAAAGCCGAAGTCGAAGTCGGAGACTGGATGATTACACACGCGAGCATAGATCAACGATGCCGCGCGAATCACTGCCGCGCGTTGATAGTGGCTATTTGTCGTCCGTGCATGCCTGGGTCCGATGCGCTGTGCCCGCACGCTTTCGCGCTACGATTAAGCTATCGGCGCGCCGCGCCGTTTCGCGAGGAGAAGCCGATGCGTGAATTACGATGGGCCTCGGAGGAGGGGGACGGCATCGAACATCTGATTTTCGACGCGCGCGACGATGGCTTCGCGGTCGAGAGCGTCGTTATCGGGCAGCGCTACGGCAAAGCGTATGGATTGCACTACACGGTGCGCTGCGATGCTCGATGGCGTACGCGTCATGCGTGGCTGAAGATCGTCGGCGGCGGCGAACTCGAGTTGCGCAGCGATGGCGCGGGCCATTGGCGCGACGGCCACGGCCTCACGCTGAGTGCGCTCGAAGGCTGTATCGACATCGATATCGCGGCGACACCGTTTACCAACACGCTGCCGATCCGCCGGCTGCAACTGGCGCAAGGCGAGCGCCGGCCGATCGAGGTCGCCTATATCTCGACACCGGATTTACAGGTCACGCGTGCGGAGCAGGCGTACACGTGCATCGAATTGAATCGCGAGTATCGCTACGAAGGCATTTTCCGTGACTTCATCGCGGACATGAAGATAGATAACGACGGTCTCGTGATCGACTATCCGACGTTGTTCGCACGCTTGCCGCGCGCGCGTTAGGGGCGCTCGTCGGGCGCACTCGATGCGCCGTCGCCGAGCGTACGCTGCATCAGCGTCGTGTCGAGCCAGCGGCCGTGCTTGTAGCCGACCGCTTTCAGCGTGCCGGTCAGCTCGAAGCCTAGCTGTCTATGCAACGACAGCGAGCCGCCGTTGCCGCCATCGGCGATCACCGCAATCATCTGGCGCCACGGTCCGCTTTCGCAACGTTCGATCAGTGCCTGCAGCAGCACGCGTCCGATACCGCGTCCGCGATACGCATCGCTGACATAGATCGAATCTTCGATCGTGTTGCGATAGGCAGCACGTGGACGATACGGCGTCGCATAGCAATAGCCGGCGACCACGCCGTCGATTTCCGCAACCATATAGGGCAAACCATGGCCGCGTACGGCCGCGAGCCGTGCGCGCAAGTCGTCGACGGACGGCGGGGTTTCTTCGAACGACGCGACGCCGGTCAGTACGTGGTGCGCGTAGATCGCCTGGATCGCGGGGAGATCGGCGTCGATGGCGTCGCGGATGTGCGGTGCGTGAGGGGTGTTGTTCATCGGCGTTCGGGAATCAAAGATCGAACTGGTCGAATTCGCTTTGCAACTCGCGGTTGTGCGCGACGCGTTCGTCGATCGCCGGCCCGAGCCGTTCGACGACTGCGGAGATCAGCAGATTGAACAGGCAGGTGAGCGGTGCGAGCGAATCCCAGAACTGGCCGACATCGGTCTTGACCTGCAGAAGGTCGCCGTCGAAATCGCGTGCCCACGGGCAGTAGATATCGGTGACGAGCGCGAACGGCAGACCGCGGCGCGACGCGGCTTCGCAATAGCGGCGCGCGATCGCCGAGTACGCGCGCGTGTCGGTGACGAGCAGATAGGGCGCGGCGAATTCCGAGTTCAGCGAATCGACGTACGAGCCCGACATGCCGTCGGAATAGAACACGCGCGGGCGGATGTATTCGAGGTAGCTGTAGAACGCGTTGCTGATGCCGCGCGTCGATTGAATGCCGAGGATGTAGATCGCGTCGGCGTTGGCGATGCGCTCGGCAACGCGCGCGAACATCGGCGAGCGCGCGAGTTCGTACACGTGCTGGATCGCGCCGATTTCGAGTTCGAGCGACTGGGCGAGTGCGGCATCGCGGGGCGACGAGTTAGTGGTGCCGGCGGCGCGCGGCGCGGACTCGCTGGTCTGGGCCACCTGATCCGCGCCGCGGCGGAATGCATCGAGCCGGTCGGTGATCAGCCACGGACGCTCCTGGGTGCCGCGCAGTTCGCGCTTCAGGTCGTCGAGGTTCTGATAGCCGATGCTGCGCAGAAAGCGGCCCACCGAAATACCGCTCGTGCCGGCCTGCTGCGCGATCTGATCGGCGGTTTCGAGACCGAGCCGGTCGAGATTCGCGAGCATGTAGCTGGCGACGCGTTTCGAGGTCGGTGTGAGTTCGGCAAAACGGGCTTCGACGGTTTGGGCAAAAGCGGTCGGCATCGTAAGTCGTGGCGCTGAGCGGTGGTTAAGTCATCGCAGGAATGATGACATATCGATCCACCGGACGCCCAATTCCGTCCTGAAAAGGACGGTTGCCCACGGGCTTGCGGTTTGCGTCAGACAGCCGGCCGCGCCGGTGCCGCGCGCGAGAAGCGCCGCGCGCCCACCACGCAGGCGACCACGACGACGGTGACGATAATCATCGACGGCGGCACCTGTTCGTGCAGCAGCAAGCCGGCGAGCAGCAGGCCGAAGAACGGCTGCAGCAACTGCAGTTGCCCGACCGCCGCGATGCCGCCGAGCGCGAGCCCGCGATACCAGAACACGAAGCCGATCAGCATACTGAACAGCGACACATACGCGAGGCCCCACAGTGCCGCGGCGCTGACGCCTTCGAACGACACCGGCCGCGTCCACCACGCGAGCGGCAGCATCAGCGGCAGCGACAGCACCAGCGCCCACGAAATAACCTGCCAGCCGCCGAGATCGCGCGACAGCCGCGCGCCTTCCGCATAGCCGAGCCCGCACACGACGATCGCGGCGAGCATCAGCGCATCGCCGAGCGGCGATGTATCGACGCCATGACGCAGCGCGAACGCGGCCACCGCGATGCTGCCGAATGCCGAGAACACCCAGAACGCCGGCTGCGGCCGCTCGCCGCCGCGCAGCACACCGAAGATCGCGGTGGAGAGCGGCAGCAGGCCGATGAAGACGATTGCGTGCGCGGAGCTGACGTGACGCAGCGCGAGCGCGGTCAGCAGCGGAAAGCCGACCACCACGCCGAGCGCGACGATCACCAGCGGCAGCAGATCGCGGCGCGCGGGGCGTGTTTCACGAAACATCAGCAACAGCAGCAGACCCAGCACGCCCGCGATCGTTGCGCGTGCGACGGTCAGAAACACCGGATCGAGCCCCTGCACCGCCAGCCGCGTGGCCGGCAGCGAGCCGCTGAAAATCAGTACGCCGGCAAAGCCGCTGAGCCAGCCGCTGGTTGTCTTTTCCATTGAAAGAATCCATTGCGAGCAAAGAAGCCATGATGCTCCGCGCCGCTGAAAACGGTAAGCTACAGATCAGTACAATTCGTACAAACTGTACCGAACATGGAGCAGTACAGATGGCGAAAAGCGATCATGGCGGCAGCCGCGCCGCGACCTCGGGCACGCGCGTCGATCTCGTGATGGACAGTCTGCGCGAGCGCATCGCGAGCCGTTCGCTGATGCCGGGTGCGCGCGTGCCGTCGATTCGCGCGATGACCGACACGCTCGGCGTATCGAAATCGACCGTGGTGGAAGCATACGACCGTCTGGTCGCGCAAGGGGCGATCGTCGCGCGGCGCGGCTCCGGTTTCTTCGTGTCCGGACATGCGCCGCCGCTCGCGCTGGCCGATCTCGGGCCGCGGCTCGATCGCGAGGTCGATCCGCTGTGGCTTACGCGGCAGTCGCTGCAGGCGGCGTCGAAGGATCTGAAGCCGGGCTGCGGCTGGATGCCCGCTTCGTGGCTGCCGGAAGACGGCGTGCGCCGCGCGCTGCGGGCCGTGGCGCGCGATCCGCAGTCGCCGCTCGCCGATTATGCGAGCCCGGCGGGCTTGCCCGCGCTGCGTCAGCAACTGGCATGGCGGCTGTCGCAGCATGGCGTCGATGCGCCGCCCGAGCAGATCATGCTGACCGATGGCGGCACGCATGCGCTCGATCTGGTGTGCCGCTTCCTGCTCGAACCGGGCGACACCGTGTTGATCGACGATCCGTGTTACTTCAATTTCCAGGCGTTGCTGCGCGCGCACCGCGTGCGCATCGCGAGCGTGCCGTACACGCCGCAAGGGCCCGACCTCGCGGCGTTCGAGCGCGTATTGATCGAGCGCCGTCCGCGGCTTTATGTGACCAACTCGGCGATCCACAATCCGACCGGCGCGACGCTGGCGCCGGCCGTCGCGCACCGGTTGCTGAAGCTCGCGGGCGAGCATGATCTGCTGATCGTCGAGGACGATATCTTCGCGGACTTCGAGGACGAGGCCGCGCCGCGTCTCGCGGCCTTCGACGGGCTCGCGCGCGTGGTGTCGATCGGCAGCTTTTCGAAGACGCTATCGGCGGCGGTGCGCTGCGGCTATATCGCGGCGCGCGCTGAATGGATCGAGCCGCTGATCGATCTGAAACTCGCGACGTCGTTCGGCAACGGTCAGCTCACCGCGAGCGTCGTGCATCGGATGCTGATCGACGGCACCTATCGGCGCCATCTCGAAGCGATGCGCGCGAAGCTCGCCGACGCGATGGGCGAGACGGTCCGGCGCCTCGGCTATGCGGGTCTCGATATCTGGACGCTGCCGCGCGCGGGTCTGTTCGTGTGGGCGCGCCTGCCCGATGAGCTCGATGCCGCCGATATCGCGCGTCACGCGTTGAGCGCGGGCGTGGTGTTCGCGCCGGGCAACGTGTTCAGCGCGTCGCAGGCGGCCGCGGGTTTTCTGCGCTTTAACGTGTCGCAATGCAATCGGCCGAAGGTGTACGAGGCGCTGCAACGGGCGATGGATGCCGCCGCGGGCTCACGCGCGGTAATGCGCGAGCGCGTTTGAGCGCTCGCGTTGGTTCGTCATTGAGTTTGAGTCGGCGGCGGACCTTCCCCAGTGGTCCCGGCCATCGCGTGTCCGCCGTTCAGCCACGCGCTACTACTTGCACAGCAAAAGCATCCGCTCCTGCTCCGAGCAGGGCACGCGCGGCTTCGGCGCGGCTTGCGCGGTAGCCGCCGCGTTGATAGCCGCGCCACGATTTGCGATGCACGCACGCAGATGTTTTTCGACCGGGCCGTAGTACTTCCATCCGCGTACGAGCGTCGGCAGTTCGAGCTTCACCTGCTTCCATTTCGGATGACCGTGCTCCTGCAGATTGTCGAAGTTCGCGCACAGCGAGTCGGCGAAATGATTCAGATTGCTGACGGTATCGCGCAGACCGTAGTCGTAGGTGACCAGAAACGCCTTCACGGTCACCGCGGGCACGTCTTCCTTCAGCCAGCCTGGATAGCTGCTCTGACGGATCGTCGTCGGGAAGTAGGTCTGCTTCGCGCGCGTGGTTTCCGGCGCGTTGGGATCGGCGGGCAGCAATCGCAACTGTTGCAGCAGGTCGGGTTTCATACCGTTGAACAGATTCGCCGGCTGTCCGACCACGATAATTGCGACGTCGATCTTCTTCACGATCAGCGCGGCGAGTGCATCCTCGTTGCTCAGATGCACGACGTTCTGCTCGGGAATCGGCTGACCGAACATCAGGTGATAGAGCGTCGTCGCCGATTGCGCGGTGCCGCTGCCGAGCAGGCCGACGCTGATGGTCTTGTCCTTGATATCGGCAAGCGTTTTCAGCGGCGAATCCGCGCGGACGACAACGTTAATTTCCTCGTCATACAGCGGCATGATGAGCCGTAGCGGCCGGATCGTTGTACCTGCATCCGGATTGCCCGAGTTGGCCATGTCGACGAACGCCTGATACACGTCGGATTGCACGAGCGCGAGCTTCACGCCGGGCTCGAAGCGCATGCGCTGCACGTTTTCCGCCGATCCCTTCGAGGCAACGACTTCCAGATCGATGCCGACAGGCTGCGCGACCCATTTCGACAGGTCATTACCGAACTGGATATAGGTGCCGCGCTCGGGCCCCGTGACGATCTTGTAGTGCGCGGGTTCCGCACCACTCGCCAGCGAACATGCGATCAGCGCCGCCAGTCCCAGCCACCCCGCGAGAAGTCTCTTCAGCATGGTCTCTCTACCTATCGGTCAGGTTGATTACGCTTCGCGCGCGGTGCGCGAAAGCACCAGTGATCCGGCTGCGATGTCATTTCAATGCGCGGCGAGAGCCGAGTCCGTCTGTTTCCGCGCAGAAGACGCGCGAAAACGTGCGGGTCGGCACAGACAGCGGTGATTCGATCTGATAGCGACGGCAATTTTTCGCAAACCCGGCGGCGGGGTTTTTTGATGTGACGACGCCGGTGCCTTTGATTGAGCGTTCACGTATGCCGCGAGCAGTCGCGACGCTCGGCTGTGAGGCCCGGCTGTGAGGCTCGACTGTGATGCGTGGCTCTAAGCGCGCTCACGATGCGCGCGGCACCGCCACGTGTTGCTAACGCCGTCGCTGTCGCCGCGCGTCCGCTAGTTGCCCGCTTGCCGGTCCGCTTTGTCCGCTGCGTTTGTTGCGATTGCCTCGCTTGTCTCCGTTGTCTTCTCGTGTGTTCTCTCGTTTATCTATTTGCCCGCAGGCAGCGGCGGCTGCAACTGCGTTTGCGCGAGCGGCGCGCCTTGTCCGCTGCTGGTGGTCGTCGCGTGCTGATTCAGTGGTGCCCAACCGGTCTCGCGAATTACGCGTTCGAGGATGGTCTTCGCCGCGTCGTTGCCACTGTCGATCGCCAATGCTTCGTTCGCATGCTGGCGAGCGCATGGCCACGACTGCTGCGCGACACATGCCTGCGCTGCTTGCAATGCGCTATCGCGACGCTCGGTAATCGGCCGCAATTGCGCGGCCAGATCCTTTGCGTCGGCGTCGCCGGGCTGCAATGTTTGCGCGGCGGCGAGCGCGGCTTGCGCCTTCGACAGATCGTTGGCGCGGAACGCGAGCCGCGCGCTTTGCAATGCCTGCGTGGCATCGCGGAACTGCGGTGTGGATCTAGGTGCGGGTGTCGCGGCAATCGACGGTAGCGCTGCCGCCATCACCGGCGCGGGTGCGACGGACGCCACTGAAACCACGGGTGCGGGCTTTGCCGGCAGATCGGGCGCGGCGGGTAGGGGCGGCGTGACAGGTTTCGGCGTAACGGAAGCATGGGCCGCTTGGGCTTGCGCGTGCGCTTGAACTTGCGGTTGAGCCTGAGCAACCGCGGGCGCTGCTGTCGTCGCAGCCAACGGCGCTATCGTGCCCGTTGTCGTTCGGGCATCCCGACTGATCTGCTCGACACCCGTCTCTTCGGATTCTCCGCTGTCGCTGAATAGCGTGTAGCCGACATACGCCAGGCCTATTGCGACAAACACGCCGACGCCGCACAGAACACGCCAGATGGTGCGCGTGGTGTAGCGTCGCGCATACACCGTCTCCTCCAGCTGATCTAGCGGATCGGCTGTCTGTGGCACCGGCGCAACGAGCGCCGTGTTCCTGGCAGGTTCATCGTGAAGGAACTGCGACGCAGGCATCGCGCGAGCGGCGAGGGCGATTTCGTCGGGCATGTCCGGCGACTCCGCCGCGAAGCGGTGCAACGGCTTATGCATAGCACTGGCGCGGCTGCCGGGAACGGCCGTGCGTTTATGCGGAGTCGCTTCGAGCGGATGCGGGACGCCGCAATACGGGCAGTAATCGACCTGCCGGTACAGCGTGCCACCACAACGTTTGCAGGGCGTGGGAAAACTATGGCCGGTTGCTGTCTGGGTGGACATGGGATGGACCCACCTGTGGAAAACGATGCCATTGAAGGCATGCTCCGGATCGTGTTGAGGCAGGAGCCTTGTCCGCGGAAACACGATCCACATGCGCCGGAGTGTATCGGGGACGTAAGTCGCGCTTACGCTCGCCGAATTTCCAATATGTGGCGTTTCATAAGGAACGTCAATTAACGTTCATACCTGACAATGTGGGCTACCGCACATTCGCAGGTATGACGAAACATTGCACATGTGCAGATAACGAGTGTATGCGCGGATTTTTTTAGTGCGTTCGTGAGCCAGCGCTGCGTCGAACGCGCGTGAATCAGACACTCGTCATCATTGCTTGCGCAGCGGGTGATCCTTCAGCAACCACGCGAGCGCGAATGCAAACACCACGACACAGGCGGCCGATAGATACACGGTATGCAGCGCACCCGCGAACGCATGCAGATAGTCGTTGCGCAATGCTTCGGGTAGCTGATGGATCGCGGCGGGTCCCAACGCATGCGGCAGTTCGGTATCGGGTGGAATCAGTCTTTCGAGGCGCGACGCGAGTCCGTTCGAGAACACCGCGCCGAAACTGGCCACGCCGATCGAACCGCCGATCGAGCGGAACAGTGTGACGCCCGACGTCGCCACGCCCATATGCTTGAATTCGACGGTGTTCTGCACTGCGAGAACCAGCACCTGCATCACCATGCCGAGACCGCAGCCGAGCAGGCCGACGTACAGGTACATCACATGAATCGGCGTGTCGATCTGCAGGCGCGCGAGCAGCACCATCGCGATCGATACGAGCAGCGTGCCGATGATCGGGAATATCCGGTACTTGCCGATCTTGCTGATGATGCGTCCGGTCACCATCGACATGATGAACAGGCCGCCCATCATCGGCAGCATCTGCATACCGGCTTCCGACGGCGTGGAGCCCTTCACGACCTGCAGATAAAGCGGCAGAAACGTGACCGAGCCGAATAGCGATACGCCAATGATGAAGCTGATCAGACTACCGAGCAAAAACGTAGGCTGCCTGAACAGTTCGAGCGGCATGATCGGTTCGACCGCGCTGCGCTCCTCGTGAATGAAGCCCCAGATCGATACGAGCCCCATGCCGAGCGTGAACCACAGTTGCGGCGACGTCCACGGCAGAATCGTGCCGCCCTGACTCGTGAACAGGATGATGCAGGTCAGCGCGCCGGCGAGAAACGCGGCGCCCATGTAGTCGATCGTGTGCTTCACGTGATGCACGCGCGGCTTGAAAACCGCGCCGATCACGATCAGCGACACGATACCGAGCGGCAGGTTGATATAGAAAATCCAGCGCCACGTCAGATGTTCGACCAGAAAGCCGCCGAGCAGCGGACCGATCACCGTCGCGAGACCGAACACGCCGCCGAACACGCCCTGATAGCGGCCGCGCTCGGCCGGCGGAATCACATCGGCAATTGCAGCCATCGTGACGACGAGCAGGCCGCCGCCACCGAGCCCTTGCAGCGCGCGCAGCACGATCAGTTGACCCATGTTCTGCGCAATGCCGCACAGCGCCGAGCCGACGAGGAACACGACGATCGCGGTCTGCAACACGATCTTGCGGCCGAACAGATCGCCGAATTTGCCATATAGCGGCACGACGATGGTCGAGCTGAGCAGGTAAGCGGTGACGACCCACGACAGATTGTTGAGTCCGCCGAGTTCGCCGACGATGGTAGGCAGCGCGGTCGAGACGATCGTCTGATCGAGCGCCGCGAGCAGCATGACCAGCAGCAGCGCTGGAAACAGCAGCCGGATCGGCGGATGGTCGGTAGCAGGCGAGGCCGGCCGCGAATCCGGTTGGGCGGCGTCGACGGGCGAGGTCGTGACGGGGTGTTCCATGATGGCGATGCGTTGAAATTAATTAACTTGGCGATTAATATATGCGACATCGCTTTCCCAGTCAAATTCAATGCAATGGCAAGGATTCAGTCAGACGACTCCGCGGTCGATTCCGCGACGAAACCCGTGGCAAAGCGGGGCGTAGGCACCACGCAGCGCGCGCGAGCCAAAGCGAAAGAGCCCGCGGCGTCGAAGCGCGTGGTCAGCGCAACACAAGCCGATACCGACGCGGCGAGTGCTGTTTCCGCTGCGGCGGCGGTCCGCCGTCCAGGCCGGCCGACCGGTGCCGCGCGCGGTCCCGAGCAGCGCGCCCGCTTGCTCGACGCCGCGCTGACGCTGTTCGCAAAACAGGGCATCGTCGATACGTCGCTGGGCGAGATTGCCCGTGAAGCGGGTTTCACGCCTGCGATGATGCATTACTACTTCAAGACCCGCGATCAACTGCTCGACGTGCTGATCGATGAGCGTTTCACGCCGTTGCGCACGAGCCTCGGGCTGCCGTTTCAGGAGAATCCCGATGATCCGGTCGCGGCCATCACGCAACTGGCGCAGCGGCTCGTACAGGTGGCGAGCGATAACCCGTGGTTCGCGCCGTTATGGGTACGCGAAGTGATGAGCGATAGCGGGCTGTTGCGTCAGCGCATGCACGAGCGATTCGGCTACGCGCACCAGAAGGCGTCGCTGTCGGCGATCGAGCGCTGGCAGAAGGAAGGCCGCCTGAACCCATCGCTCGAACCCGCGCTCGTGTTCGTCACGGTGCTTGGTATGACGATCTTGCCGCTCGCGGCGTCGAAGCTGTGGTGCAACGATCCCGTGCGGCGCAACTTCGGTGGTGACGAGATCGCGCGGCACGCCGTTGCGTTGCTGGTGCAGGGAATCGGCGCCAAGGAGAAGGGCAGCGCCTGACGCGCTGCGCGTGTCCGACGAAATTCGCGGGGTGCCGATGTGGCTTAAACCTGCCTCTGCTTCTTCCACTCGTCAAACGCGGCCTTCGTTGCGTCGTTCGGCGGGTAAGTGCCCGGCAGCGCGGCGCCGTCGCGAATCCGCTCGGTCAGAAACTCCTCCATCTGTTCCTGCTCGGCGGCCGCTTGCGCGACGTCGTCGACCATCTTCAGCGGAATCACGACGACGCCATCCACATCGCCGACGATCACGTCGCCGGGAAACACCGCGACGCCGCCGCAGCCGATCGGCACATTGATATCGACCGCGTGATGGCGGATCAGATTGGGCGGCGCGCTCGCGCCCGCGCAGAACACCGGCATGTCGAGCGCGGCGATCGTCGCACTATCGCGCACCGGACCGTCGGACACCATTCCCGCGACACCACGCACTTGCAGACGCAACGAAAGAATCGAACCGAACGACGCGCTGCCGCGTTCGCCCCGGCAGTCCTGCACGAGCACATGGCCGGGTGGAATCGTCTCGACGCATTTGCGTTGCGCGTACTCGGGGTCCGCGAACAGTTCGAGTACGTCGATGTCTTCGCGCGACGGGATGTTGCGCAGCGTGAATGCCGGCCCGACCAGGTTCGCGTCGTGGCGCGGGGCGAGCGGCGCGACGCCCTGCATGAAGGTATTGCGTAGACCGCGCTTGAACAATTGTGTGGTCAGCGTGGCGGTGCTGACGTGACGGAGGATCTCGAGCGTCGTGGCGGACAACGTGATTGGGGTGGCGCACATGGTGTCGGTTGATGTCGGATGGTCGAAGGTTCAGGGTGCTGGGTACCCGCGATGATAGCGCCGCCCGCGCAACGCATTTGCAATCCATCGGCAAGCTCTCTGTAGCGTACTGTTCGCTCGTCGCGAAGCATCGTGCCACGGCACGCGACGTGCTATCACAGGAGTGGATTTGATGCCGCGCTGCATGCACTGATGCGCGCACATCACGCAAACGGATACGAGGGACGGAAACGATGCCGGGCAGAGAACGCCGTGCGAATGGGGTTGGCACGGACCGCGCCGGCGCATCGGGTGCCGGCAGTCGGCCGAGTCGCGGAATCGGGGCAACATGGGTACACGAATCGCGACACACGCAGGCGGCCGTTTTTTCATCGGCGTGCAATTTTGGCGCGTTACCGTGCGCACGCGTTGTACTCGGGAAAGTTGTGGCGGCGATGTTTTACAATCGCGGACCTGTCTGCAACTCGGCGCGCGAAATCGAGTCGGAACCATGGACAGCAACATCTTCGCCGCGCGGATCGGCGGCAAGCAGCAGAGCGAAGTAACGGCCAGTTCAGATGGCCTAACCGGTTTTCCAGAGCAACAACAGACAATGAACGCAGCAATGAGGCTCGATCAGGTAACGATCGTGCTGGTGGAAGACGACCCGGACAGCCGGGAGTCGCTGACCTTGCTACTCGAGGCAGAAGGCGCGCAGGTTTGCGCGGTGGCGGATGCGGAAGAAGGCGTCGAAGCGGCGATGCGGTTGTTGCCCGACGCCGTGGTCTGCGATCTCGACCTGCCGGCGATGGACGGTTTCTACCTGATCCAGCGGTTGCGCGATCACGAGATTTGCGGCGGTCATTCGCCCGCGGTGGCGGTGGCGCTCACCGGCCATACCGACGACGCGTACCGTCTGCGCAGCATCGGCGAAGGCTTCCAGTTTTTTATGACCAAACCCGCGTTGCCCGACGATCTCGTGACCCTGCTGCACGACGCGATCGACGCGCGCGCGGCGGGTTGATCCAGGCTTCCGATCGTCACGATACGGACATCGGCGGATATCGGCGCCACCCCGCGGCGGGTGGCGGCATGTGCCGTTATTTATTTCGCCTGATTCGTTTCGCCTGATTCGTCTACTTGGTCTACTTCGCGGCGGCAGCCGGCGCTGCGCTCTTGACGTCCGCCGCTTCGGCCGCCTGACAGGCTGAACACAAGCCCTTCAATTCGATTTCGTCGCTTGCGAGGCGGTAGCCCGCGTCTTCGATCTGCACGACGAGCGCCTGGCGCAGTTTCGGCTGGTGCAGTTCGGTGACCGTGCCGCATTGCTGACACACAACCAGGATGCCGTGCTGACATTGGGTCAGATCGTGGCACACGGTGAATGCATTGATCGATTCGATCCGATGTACGAGCCCGGCTGACAACAGAAAGTCGAGGGCGCGGTAGACAGTGGGTGGCGCGGATCCGGGGTGGATGTGGCGCATTTCGTCGAGCAATGAATACGCCTTGGTCGCGCGCCCGGAATTCAGCAGCAGTTCGAGCACTTTGCGCCGGATCGGCGTGAGTTTTTCGCCGCGTTCGCGGCAATATTCGTCGGCGAGAGCGAGCGCGGCTTCCTGGGATGCACCGTGCGAATGCGCGGGGTCCCGCGTGCCGTGATGCTGATGAGCGTCGTGGGCATCGGCGGAATGGGCGGGAGTGGCCGGACGGCCGGTCGCGGCGGATTTGGCGGGCTTGGCGGTCTTCATGCGTCGATTATAGAGGCCCGAGCGCGGCGCCGCCGCTGCCGGGTTGGGTTGCCTGGCGGTGTTGCCAAGGTTTGGAAGCCCGAGTCGATAGTGGCGTCACGCATGGGCAGCGGGTGGCGGCCAGCCGCTGACCGGCGGCCATCCGCATCAGCACGAGCGCAGGCACTGCCGCGCCGTCCAGCGGATAGCCGGCGCGGCAAGCGGAACGGCCGACCACGCCATCAACCAGGCCACCAACACAGCCGCCAGCCAGCCACCATCACGTCAACGGAAAATCCACATACTTCTTGAACCCCGAGCGCGTCGCGATCCGCGAATACCAGCGCTCCAGATTCGGCAGCGGCGGGCGCTCGACGCCGTTGAGCCCAAACCAGCGCTTCGCATACGAGCCGATCACGATATCGGCAAGCGAAAACTTCTCGCCTTCGAGAAAGAAGCGTCCTTGCAGATGCGTATCGAGCAGACGCCACAGCACGGTGACCGCGGCGATATCGGTGGCGAGCTTCGCCGCGTTGCGCTCGGCTTCGGGCGCGCGCACGAGCGTCCAGAACACCGGCCGCTCGGCCGGCTGCAGCGTCGACAGCGACCAGTCCAGCCAGCGGTTGATGCTCGCGCGCAGTTTCGGCTCGTCCGGATACAGCAGGCTCGATTCGCCGTATTGCATCGCGAGGTAACGCAGGATCGAGTTGGATTCCCACAGCACGAAGTCGTCGTCGACCAGCGTCGGCACCTTGCCGGTCGGGTTCATCGCGAGGTATTCGGGGTCGTTGTTGCGGCCGAATTGCAGGCCGGCGTCGATGCGCTCGAATGGCAGCACGAGTTCGTCGCAGCACCACAAGATTTTCTGGACGTTGACCGAATTGGCGCGTCCCCAGATCGTAATCATCCGGTAAATTCCCTTCCCTTACGGTTTGGCAAGCCGCGCCCGGCGCGCGGCGTTCAGCCAGTAACGATACACGATGCACGTCGCGTTGCGCGTCATGCCATCCATGCGGGCCGCCGCGGAACCGCACGCGCCGGGGTTTTCGACGCCCCGGCGCCCCGACGCCCCGGCGTAATACGCGCTTGCGTACAATGACCGCACCCTGAATTTGCGCGGCTGGTTCGCGCATCTGAACTACGCATCCCAACCCGTTGAGGCACCGCATGGCCCGCATTGTTCCCGACGACTGGAAAAGCCTCGAAGCGGCCGGCGCGGCGGCGCGCGAACGTGAAACGCTGGCGCTGCTGGAAAAGGCGCTGCCCGCCGACTACACGGTCTACCACGGTGTGCACTGGACCCGCCTGAACCAGAATTTCTCGGTGTTCGGCGAGGCCGATTTCGTGATCGTGAGCCCGGCGGGGCGCGTAATGATCATCGAGCAGAAAACCGGCTTTCTGCGCGAAACGCCGAAGGGGCTCGTCAAGGTCTATCTGCAAACGGAACGTAATGTCGCTATCGCGCTCGCTCATACGATCGAGGGGCTGCACCGGCGTTTTACCGCGGCATTCGGCGCGGGCACGTATTTCATCGAGGAGTTGCTGTACTGCCCGGATCACATCGTCAAGGACGCGGCGATCGCCGGCGTGAATCCCGCGCGCATCGTCGATGCGACGCGGCGCGACCAGCTCGCGGCCGTGATCCGCGACGCACTGCCGGCCGACGAGCTGCGCCTCGCGTGCGCATCGAAGATCCATCACTTTCTCGCCGACGAACTCGCGCTGGCGCCCGACACGAGCGCGCTCGTTGGTCAGGCCGGCACGCTTGTCACGCGTCTTTCCGGCGGACTCGCGAGCTGGGCGCGGCGGCTCGAATTCGCGCCGTTCCGCCTGCGCGTGATCGGCACCGCCGGCTCCGGCAAGACGCAGCTCGCGGTGCAGGTGATGAAGGACGCGGTCGCGCGCGGCGCGCGACCGTTGTACGTGTGCTTCAACCGGCCGCTCGCCGACCATATCGCGCGAGTCGCGCCGCCGGAGGCCAAGGTCGCGAATTACCACCAGTTGTGCGACTGGATAGCGCGCGACGCGGGCCGCGCGCCCGACTTCCAGTCCGCGCAGGTATTCGAGCAACTCGAAACCCTGTTCGTCGAGACCCCGATCAAACCGCACTGGCAATTCGACGTATTGATCGTCGACGAAGGGCAGGACTTCCAGCAGCCGTGGGTCGCCGCGCTCGAACGGCTGCTGCGACCCGAAGGCGCGTGGTGGTGGCTCGAGGATCCACTGCAGAACCTGTATATGCGCGAGCCGGTCGCGTTGCCGGGCTGGACCACGTTGAAGGAAACCACCAACTACCGCAGCCCGCGCGACATTCTCGACTATCTGCGCGACGTGCTCGGCGGCCCGGTGCCGCTTGCCGCGGCGCTCGCGTCGGGCAGCCCGTTCGACGGCTCCGAGATTTCCTCGTCGATCTACGATGAAACGCAGGGGCCCGAAAGCACCATCGACGCAACCAAGCGCGCGATCACCCAGGCGCTGTCACTCGGCTTTCGCAAGCAGGACATCGCAGTGCTGTCGTTTCGCGGCCGCGAAGGCTCGGCGATGAGCGCGCTCGATCATCTCGGGCCGCATCGGCTGCGCAGCTTTACCGGCAAATACGATCTGTTCGGCAACCCCGAATATCGCGAAGGCGACGTGCTGTTCGAGTCGATCTATCGCTTCAAGGGACAGGCGGCGCCGTGCGTGATCTTCACCGAAATCGACTTCGAGTCGTTCGACGAGCGCAGTGCGCGCAAGCTGTTCGTCGGCGCGACGCGCGCGACGATGAAGCTGATCGTCGTCGCGTCACAGCGCGCCGCGCTGCATTTGCGGTTGCGTGACGTCAAGGACCGGTAGCGTCAGTTCCACGCCCGCGCGCCCACCAGCATGCCGGTGCGCGTCGCCGCGTCCCACCAGATCACGCGTAACAGCGGCGCCTGCTGCGCGATCAGCAGCGCCTGCGCCGGATCGCTTTCGACGAAATGCGTGACACCGCCGCGCAACGCCGCGCCGGCCTTGTGCGCGGCGGCGCCGGCGGGGCTGTCGTCGTGTGTGCCGGGCGCGCGCATCACCAGTTGCATATGACCGAAGCCGTGGCGCGCAAGCCAGGCTTCGGTGCGCACGCGATCGATCTCCGGGCGGCCGGTGATGATCGTGCGTACGCGCTGCAAGTCGATGCCGGGCAGTACCTCGAACGGCAGCAGCGCGTCGCGCTCGGCGAGCGCGGCGTCGAGATCCGCGTCGTAGCGCGCGAGCGGCACGTCGGGCAGCAGGATGCCGTCGAGATCGATTGCATAGGTCGCGTATTCGTGGTCGTCGGCCATCGCCGGCGCGGCGCCGGCTTCGACGCGCGCCCAGTCGTCGCGATAGCGTTCGGTGTACGCCTGGCGCTCCCACGGAAACAGCGCGAAGTAGCCGCGTGCGTCGATCGCGTAGTCCGGCTGCGTGCGGCTCAGATCGTCGACGGCGCCGGTCAGCGTTCTGACTTCGAGCCCTTGCCCGCGCAGGAACGCGATGCAGTCGACCAGCGTAAAGCCGCGTCCGGCGATGTCCTCGCATAGCAGCACTTTCGATCCCGCCGGCGGAGCCGGCAGCGTCGAATCCCACGCAACCGTGCGCGAGGCGCGGTCGTAGCGCAGAAACGCGACCGGCGTGCCGACCGCGTGCGACACCATCAGCGCGAGCGGCGCGCCGCCGCGCAGGATGCCGAGCGCCATCGTGAAACGCTCGGCGAGCAACGCGGGTTGCAGCGATTCGATCCAGTGATCGAGCTGTTCGTACGTCAGGGGCAGAACCGGCTTGTTCATGACTGTTCAGACGCGAGGGGCGCGTGGACGGAAGTGTCCGCGAGGGCGCGGGGCAATGGCATGGCAACGGCGTGGCAATCGGTAATCAGGCGGCCGATGCATCGGCGCCACGTTGCGGAGCCCCGCTTTTGAGACATTGGATTTTGGCGATATTATGCATGCGGGTCAAAGATAGCGTGTCGGGGTGGCACGCGTTTGACCGCGCCGGTCTCGCGGCACAACGGAAAACGGATAAGAAAATAAATGGCCAACGTGATTGCAACGCTGCGTGGTGGTTCCGGCGTCGCCGGTCGGATGCGCTGGATGACGAGTCTGCTGCTCGCGCTGGCCGTCTGTTTTGCGCAGGCGCAGCCGGCGGCCCACGCGGTGCCGCCGCTGACGCTCGACGTGCTGGGCAAGATCGCCAACACGAACGACCCGCAGCACCGCGTCTACCATTTCAGCGAGGCGCAACTGCTTGCACTGCCGGTCCACTCGATTACGACCGCCACCACGTGGACACCGCGCTCCACCTTCACGGGGCCGCTGCTCGGCGATATTCTGAAGACGGTCGGCGCGTACGGCACCGAAATCGAATTCCATACCTTCGACGATTACTCGTACACCGTACCGGTGTCGGACAGCGATCGCTACGGCGTGATCGTCGCGTACAGCATGAATGGCGAGCGCCTGAAGCTCAGCGACTTCGGACCGCTGTTTCTCATCTATCCGCGCGACGCGTTTCCCGATGAACTGACGGGCGCGGTTGGCGACTCGAAATTCGTATGGCAGATCAAGGCCCTCATCGTCCGATAGTGCGCCGTCCATGGCGCCGCGTGCTGCATGTGCTGATCTGGCTGACTGCGCTCGCGGCGCCGGCCGGCGCGATCGGCTACCTGCTGTACGCGAATCTGCTGAACCCGCGCGCCACCGAGCAACTGACCGGCACTTACGACGGCTTCTACTGGGACGCCGCGCAGTTGCAGATCGCGTACGCCCGCTTCGAGAACCAGCTGCTGCAGTATCAGTCCGGCGCCGATAACGATTATCAGCGGCTGCTGCTGCGCTTCCAACTGCTGCAATCGAAACTGCACGTGATGGCCGGCTCGACGCATCGACTTTCCGCGCAGCTCGCGCTGCTGCAGCGGCAGCTCGACGAGATCCGCTCGCTGGATCATCTGCTCGACGATATCCAGCCCGAGATCGATGCGTTGCCGGCGGATCGAACCCGCGGCGGCCAGATCGTTGCGCAGATGCGCGAGCACTGGGCGGAGGTCAACGATCTCGCGCTGTCGCGCCGGTTCGCCGACGTCGCCGATCGCGAAGCGATGAACCGCGATTTCATCGACAAACGCCGCATGCTGTTCGCGGGCGGGCTGTTGCTGCTGCTGTTATCGGCGGCGGCGACGCTGCTACTCGTGCTGAACGGCCGGCGCCGCACGCGGCTCATGCATCAGCAGCGCGCGGCGCTCGACGCCGAGCATCAGGCGAGCCGCGCGGCGCGCGAGGCGAGTCTCGCGAAGGACGCGTTTCTCGGCATGATCGGCCACGAACTGCGCACGCCGTTGCACGCGATCGTGTCGTCGGTGGAATTGCTGGGCTTTAACTATCACTCCGAGGCCGACCGCAAGGTGATCCAGCGGCTGGAAACCGCCGCGCGTCATCTCGAAGCGCAGATGAAGGACCTGACCGACTACGCGCGCCTCGGCGCGGGCAAGCTCGAACTGCGTCACGAGCATTTCGAGCCGCGCGAACTGCTGGCGTCGATCGTCGACGAGCACACGATGTCCGCCGGCGCGCGCGGGCTCAAGCTCGAAAGCGAGGCGAGCGGCGTCAGCGGGCTCGTCGAGTCGGACCCGCACCGGATCCGGCAGATCGTCAACAACCTCGTCACCAACGCGATCCGCTATACCGAAACCGGCACCGTGCGGGTCGAGCTGCGGCAGCAGCCGGCGCTGCTGATCTTCGTCGTCAGCGATACGGGGCCGGGCGTGCCGCATGCGCAGATTCCGCTGATCTTCGAGGAGTTCACGCAGCTCGACGCGTCGCGCACGCGCCGTTTCGAAGGCGCGGGGATGGGGCTCACGATCGTGCAGGGGCTCGTCAAACTGTTTGGCGGCACGGTCGATGTCGCCAGCACGGTCGGCAAGGGCACCACCTTCACGGTGACCATTCCGGTCGTGCCGGTGGCGACCGTCGAGCCGCCCGACGTCGCCGCGCAGGCGGAGCCGGGCGGCGCGCGGCCGGCCGTGCTGATCGTCGACGACAACCGGCTGATTCGCGAGTCGCTCAGCGAAATGGTCGAGCATATGGATTTCGACGCGTACGCGCTCGGCAATGCCGACGACGCGCTCGCATGGCTCGATACGCATCGCTGCGACGTGGTGCTGTTGGATCTGCATATGCCGGAGCGCGACGGCTATACGTTTCTCGCCGACTTCGCGATGCGCGGCGGGCCGTCGGCGGGAGTGCCGGTGATCGTGGTCAGCGCGTATGCACCGGAGGTCGTGCAGGAGGGAGAGAGCGGCACGACGCCGTTTTTCGAGGCGTTATTGAAGCCGGTACATTACGAGGATCTGAAGAACGCGCTGCAGCGCGCGTTGGCGGCGCGGCATCAGGCGGGTTGACAGCGCTTCAGGGCCGCGATGCATTAAAGCCGATGCATCAAGGCCGATGCATCAAGGACGATTCAACCGCTTCGACAGATCGGCGACCAGAATCGCCATGCGCGCGGGCTTCTCATAGCACGCGACGTTGTAATCGCGGATCACCTGGCTGATCTCCGATTCGCTGGCCTTGCCGGTCATCAGCTCGCCGGTCAGCACGAAGATCGGCGCATCCGGGTTCTCCGACGCGCGCACCGCGCGAATCGCGGCCGCCGACGTCTGCGCGCCGAACAACCAGTCGATGATCACGCCGTCGAACACCTGGGACTGCAACTGTTCGCTGAAGGCCGTGAGCCCGTAGATCGCCACCGCCGCGAAGCCGCTGCGCTCCAGGTAGTCGCGCAGGTTGTCGGCGCTCGCCTGATCGTCGTCGACGACCGCGATGGTCGGTTTGTCGGTCTCGGCGCGGCGCGGATAGATTTCGATCTTGTGGACCTCGTACGCGCTCTGATACAGCGCGCCGTCGTGGCGCGCGACGCGCCACTGACCGAGCCGCGAATACGCGATGAATTCCGGGCGACTGCCCGCTTCGAGCGCGGCGCCGACCCACGCGGTGCAGGCGATTTCGGTTGCACCGATGCAGAACACCGCTTCCTGGGCAATCGCGCCGACCACGCCCGGATCGAGCGATTGCGCGCCGAACAGTTGCGCCGCCGGCTCGTCGAACACCTCGGCGACTTTCTTGATCTGCGACAGGGTCCACGGACTATTTCCGCGCAGCTTGCGATGCCCCTGAGAAAAACTCAGGTCGAGGATGCGGCACAGCTCCGTGGTTTGCTGGCGTTTGCCGATTCCATGCCGGCTCATCAACTCGCGCACGCGCTCGGCAACCGCGATGGAGTCTGGTGAGTGTGTTTCGTTGGCCATACTGCTTGAAAATCCGCCGTCTTTTAAGGAGTACAGGAAGAGCGCAATGCGTCAGGCGCGGCGCGGCCGTGCGCATGCGATGCACAGGAAGCGCCAGCGCGGGAGGACAGCAAATGTACCGTAAAAAAATTCACAAATCGCATTTTTGTCTGAGCGCCGCGGGAGCCGTCGGTTCGAAATATGTCACGGCCGGCCATCGATTTTTTTGATGCGCTACGCATCAATGGCATTTTACCGGCGAAACGGTGACGCAACGGTAGGGAATGCGCGAATGGAGTGGCAACAAAGGACAATCACACGGTGAAGCGACACCGGAACGCATGCCGGCGCCCCGGCGCGTCTTCAGCTTGCCGGCATCTTGTCCAGCTTCGCCGCCGACGTTTTCAGGCCCTTGAAGATCCGTTCCGCGACCCTGGCCGGAAAGCGCTCGGGCAATGCCGCTGCGACCCGCTCGATCACCGCGGGCGTCTGTTCGATCAGGCGCTCGATCAGCGGCTCGGCGTCGGCGCCGTACGAGCATTTCACGGCCATCGCGTTGAAGTGCCGCCGCTGGATGTCGCGAAACGCGTCGTGCTTGCTGCGCGACCACATGCCCATCGCGAGCCGCGCCTTGTACCACGACCACTGGTTCGGACCGTTGCCTTCGACCGGCCAGATCGACATCACGTCGTACAGCGGCGTGAGCCGGAAGCGGCCGCCCGCGAGCAGGCGGATGCTGAAGTTTTTCGCGTGACCGTCCGGCGCCGCCAGCATCCAGAACAGGATCTGGCTCGCGAGCAGCGTTTCGAGGTCTTCGCGTGCATCGACCGATTGCTGCAGGATCCGCGCGAGTTCGCGCACGCCGGGGCCGCCCTCGTTTTCGTATTTGCGGTGCGACGGCACGCCGTACACCTGGCAGAAGTCTTCCTGCGGCAGACGCAGCAGCCACTTGCCGCTCGAATGCATCTGCCGGTCGAAGCGCTCGACGGCCAGCACCCGTTGCTTGCCGAAACGAAGCACCTCGGCGTTCGCGACCGGCAGCCCGTATTCGCGCAGAATCCGCAGACACAGCCATTCGTTTTCCACCGACGTGCTGAGATCGGCGAGCCGGTTGCCGACCAGTCCGAGCGGCAGCTTGAAAATATGCGTGGTCGGCGTCGCGCCGTGCGGCCGCTGCCATTTGCCGTCGTGCCACAGCAGCGCGGTTTTTTCCTGCGCGCCGGCGAGCGAGATGCGGAAGTCGTCAGTCGGATCGGGGGAGCCGAGCGCCGGGCCGCCGACCGTTTGCGCGAGCAGCGCTTCGATTTCGTCGTCCGAAAGAGGCGTGCCTTCGATCCTGTCGACACCCGTCGGCGCGTCGTCTTCGCCAAGCAGTTGGACCGCGCCGACGCAATCGCGGCCGATGGCCTGCAGCAGATCGAACGCATCGAGCGTTTCGGTTTGATAACGCTGCGCGATGCGTTTGCGGATCGCGTCGCTGTCGGGCAGCAGGTTGTCGAAGTAATTGAGCACCCGTGGCCCCCGGTGCGGCAGGTTGCCGGGCATGAACGGCAACGACAGCGACAGCGGCCGGCCCGCGGGCGAGGCGGTCCATTGCGGGTCGTAGCTGAACGTCATCGGGCCGCGTGCCGGCAGGCGCCAGACACCCACGCGCTCGCCATTGGCCCATACCGACAGTGCCCGTGAGTGGGTTGCCCGCGCCATTGTCACCACTCGACGGTCGATGCCGGCACGGAGACCGTCTGGTGCTTGTCGAGCACTTGCAGCTGCAGGCCGTACGCGCCGCACAGCGCCAGCAACTGGGTCAGCGTGAGCGCGCTCGCGTCGGTTTCCAGCGCCGAAATGCGGCTTTGACTGACGCCGATGCGCGAGGCCGCTTCGATTTGCGTGAGACCGGCTTGCCGCCGGCTGGCGGCGAGCAACTGCGCTAGCTGGCTCGACGTGGCAATGGCATGGAGCATGGCGAATTATCCGTGAGACGAATAAATGCATTTTATTCGTGACACAGATATTCGTCAAATATGCGTGTCACGAATATTTGACGAATATCTGTGTGGCAAATAATCGACGCGAAGCCGGCGAGCCCGGCGCGCGGGGCCTGCACTTCACCCGCCAGGCCGGCATTCGCGGCGAGCGACATTGCGGAGCACCCCTTCGGCCTGCGAAGATGACGCCCACCTTCGACACCGTCCCACCTGATGACCACCACGTACCCGCTGCATTCGAATTTCACCCGCGCCGACCAGCCATTCCCGACTCATGCCGATGCCGTGATCGCCGGCGCCGGCATCATGGGCTGCGCGGCGGCTTATTATCTGGCGCGCCGCGGCATGTCCGTGGTCGTGCTCGACAAGTCGCGCATCGCCGGCCAGCAGTCGTCGCGCGCATGGGGCTTCGTGCGGCAGCAGGGCCGCGAAGCCGCCGAGGTGCCGCTGATGATGGCGAGCATCCCGTTGTGGAAGGAACTCGAACGCGAGCTGAACTTCGATCTCGAATGGCGCCAGGGCGGTTGCCTGTACGTCGCGACCGATGAAGAGGATTGGGCCTCGTTCCAGCAATGGATGGACGTCGCGCGTCAGTACGGGCTCGACACGCGCACGCTCGATCGCCGGCAGATCGATACGGTCGTCACCGGCATGCAAGGCCCGGCGCTCGGCGGCCTGTACACGCCGAGCGATGGCCAGGCCGAACCGCGTCGCGCCGCTGCCGCGTTCGCGGCGCGGGCGACCGAAGCCGGCGCGTTGTTCTTCGAAGGCTGCGGGGTGGTCGCGCTCGAGCGCGCGGGCGGCGCGATTGCCGGTGTCGTTACCGAGCGCGGCACGGTGCGCACGTCGCGTTTTATCTGCGCGGCCGGCGCGAGCAGTTGGCGGCTATTGCGCACGCTGGGCCTCGAATTGCCGCAGCAGGCCGTGCGCGGCACGTGCATGCGCACCAATCCGCTGCCGCCGATTACCGCGTCGACGTTCTGGGGGCACGGCCTCGGCGTGCGGCAGCGTGCGAACGGCACGATCAATCTCGCCGACGACATGCAGGCCGATGTCGATATGACGCTCGGCCATTTCCGCGCGCTCAAATGGTATTGGCCCGAACTGTGGAAGCAGCGCGAGAAATTCAGCTTCCATCTGAACGGCGCCTGTCTGCGCGATCTGCGTGCGCGTCTGCCGGGCGGCGTGCCCGACGCCGAGCGCGTGCTGTACCCACGCGACCCGCAGCCGCAGCCGAACGCGAGCCATGCGCCGCGCGCGCTGCAGAAGCTGCGCGCGCTGTTTCCGGCGTTGAAGGACGCGCAGGTCGTCGAGGCGTGGGCCGGTTTGATCGACGTGCTGCCCGACGGCATTCCGGTGATCGACGCGCCGCCGCAGGTCCCGGGTCTCACCATCGCTACCGGCTTCTGCGGTCATGGTTTCGCGATGGGGCCGATCGTCGGCAAACTGCTCGCGGAAATGAACGATGGCGTCGCGGCGTCGCTCGATCTGTCCGCGTTCCGTCTGCGGCGTTTCTTCGACGGCACGATGCAGCGGCCGCGCAGCATGCTGTGACGCCGCGTCTTTTCCGTTTTCCACCGCGCAAGCCCGAGGACCGATCCACACGATGAACGAACCCGTACTCCGTCACGCCGATGTGCCGTACTACACGCAATGGGGCAGCCCCGAATGGGTGCGCGATATCGTCGAGCGCCAGTGCGACCCGTGCGACGATCCGCACTGGCGGCGCAGCGGTTTCGCCGATCCCGAGCGCTACCGCTTCTGGGCACAACGGCTGTGCGGGCTGACGTGCCTCGAATCGGCGCTCGATTACTGGCGCATCGGCCACGCGCCGCGGGCGGCCCTGCTCGACGAAGCACTGCGGCACGGCGTCTACCGGATGCGCGAGGACGGCGGTGTCGATGGCCTGATCTATCGGCCGTTCGCCGACTGGGCGGCGCAGGCGTTCGGCCTTCAGATCGACGTGCTGCCGCAGGCGTCGCTCGAGGACATCGCCGCGCGGCTGGACGCCGATACGCTCGCGATCATCTCGGTGAGCCCGGAGATCCGTTATCCGGAGCGGCCGAACCAGCGGCAGGGTGGGCATCTGATCCTGCTGCACGGGCGCGATCGCGAAGGCGTGTGGTTTCATAATCCGTCGGGCGTCGTGCCGCATCAGGCCGATGTCTATCTGCCGTTCAAGACGATCGAGCGGTTTTACGCGGGCCGCGGGATGACGCTGCGCCGTCGCGATGCAGGCGAGGTCTAGCGCTCACGTGTGACGCTCAGGCCCGTTTTCTGCTGCCGCAGCTTTCATCGAGTTTCGACGAGCGGATTTGCCATGAATCGAGCCTACTGCCTGATTGCCGCCGGCCTCGTTGCGCTGGGCGCCACCGCTTACGCGAATGGCGCGACGCGTGATGAACAGGCCCAGGCATGCCGCGGCGACGCCATCCATTTCTGCGCCGCGGAGATTCCCGACAAGGAGAAGATCACCGCGTGCATGAAGCAGCACATCGACGAACTGAGCCCGGCTTGTCGCGCGATGTTCAGGAACGGCAAGGGTGGCGATAAGAACGGAGCGCGGTAAGGGGCGCTTACCGAGGGGCTTGCTAAAGGACCTTGCTAAAGGACCTTGCTGAAGGGCCAGCAAAGGGGGCGTACCAAGGCGGCTCGACGCGCGATCCATCCTCATCCACGCCGCCCGGCTAGTCATTTTCGTGCCGCTCGGTTACGGTGATGCGATCCCCGCCATCGACGGGCCGGCCCGCAGCCCGCTCGCGAGCCAACGACCGATCGATGGCGGACCCGGCTGGCTCCCGCGTTCTCACGCAGCATCAGGCGAGCGATAAAGCAGCCGGGCTCAACCCTTCACCTGCACTGGAAAGCCCGCTCATGACCCGCCCGACCACGCCGATTTTCGATGCCGCCGAGACCGCGCGGCTGATGCCGTGCGCAGCGCTCGTCGACGCGTTGAAGCGCGCGAGCATCGACTACGCGCGGCAGCGCATCACGAGTCCCGAGCGGCTGGTCGTGCCGCTCAACGCGGGCGGCATCATGCTGTCGATGCCCGCCACCGCGCCCGATCTCGCGATCCACAAGCTCGTCAACGTGTGCGCGAGCAACGGCGCGCGCAATCTGCCGACGATTCACGGCCAGGTGATGGCCTTCGACGCCGATACCGGCGAGACGCTGTTCGTGCTTGACGGTCCGACCGTGACCGGGCGCCGTACCGCGGCGATGTCGATGCTCGGCATCGATACGTTCGCCGCCCACGCGCCGCGAGAATTCCTGCTGATCGGCACCGGCACGCAGGCGCTCAATCATCTCGACGCGATCGCCGAGCTATACCCCGATGCGCGCGTGTGGGTGAAGGGCAGCGCGCCCGCGCGCGCCGACGCGTTCTGCGCGGCGCGGCAAGGCAAGGTGCGCGAGCTGCGGCCGCTCGCGAGCGACGACGCGTCGATTCCCGCTTCGGTCGATGTCGTGATCGCGCTGACCACCAGCAGACAGCCGGTCTACGACGAAGCGGCGCGCGACGGACGGCTGGTGATCGGCGTCGGCGCATTTACGCCGGAGATGGTCGAGATCGGGGCGAATACGATCTCTGGCAGCGCGCTGTTCGTCGACGATCTGGCCGGTGCGAAGCACGAGGCCGGCGACTTCATTCAGGCGGGCGTGGACTGGGCGCGCGTCGGCGGGATTGCCGATGTGCTGGCGGACGCGACGCTGTCGCCGACGAAGCCGGTGGTGTTCAAGAGCGTTGGCTGCGCGGCATGGGATCTGGCCGCGTGCCGGGTGGCGCGCGACGCGCTGGGCGCGGGCTGAGGTTCGCGCGTGCCGGCGGGCGGCGCGTACGTTCGTTCGTAAGAATCGGACAGGAGAGCGGGTGAGCGCGGCGCGCGTAGTTGCGATGCACGAAACCCACGCGCGTCATCAGTCGATTCGCCGGCAAAAAGTCCCTAATAAACAGACCTCTGTCGCGCAGGCTTGGCATCTTGCGCCAAGCTGCGGCAGATGTTGCCGTGCAAACTCCGCGAAAACGTTGCACCATACACGTCTGCCGGAACGAACGCCGCCGCGGCCATTTGCCATTTGCGTGTTTGTCCGTGTGTGCGCCGGCCGGCTGCCGAATTCCCTCGAAGCCTTCTCCATCAAGACGCTGCGACCCTTGCCATGACGATCCAACAAGCTTCCGCTACACCCGACCTGCCGCTCGACATGATCATCTTCGGCGGCACTGGCGACCTGTCGTTCCGCAAGCTGCTGCCCGCGCTTTACATGGCGCATCTGCACTGCAATCTGCCCCCGGACACCCGCATTCTGACGATCGGCCGCAAGCCCTGGTCGCGCGCCGAATACATCGCCGAATTCATGGAGCAGAAGGCGAAGCCGTTTATCGAAAAGAAGGCGTTCGATGCGGCCGCATGGGACAAATTTCTCGCGCTGTTCGAATACGTGCGCATGGATGTCGATTCGCAGGAGGACTACCTGCGCCTGAAGGAAGCGTCGCGCGACGGCGTGCGCCGTGTGTTCTATCTCGCGACGTCGCCTGATCTGTTCATGCATATCTGCGACAACCTGTCGAGCGCGGGCCTCGTCGACGAGCACTCGCGCGTTGTGCTCGAAAAGCCGCTCGGCCACGATCTCGCGTCCGCGCAGGAGATCAACACCGCGGTCGGCAAGCATTTCAGCGAAGCGCAGATCTACCGGATCGACCACTATCTTGGCAAGGAAACCGTGCAGAACCTGATGGTGCTGCGCTTCGGCAATCCGATCTTCGGGCCGCTGTGGCAGGCGCCGTACATCAAGAGCGTGCAGATCACCGTGGCTGAAACGGTGGGTGTCGGCAGCCGCGCGGGGTTCTACGACAAGACCGGCGCGTTGCGCGACATGGTGCAGAACCACCTGTTGCAACTGCTGTGCATCGTTGCGATGGAACCGCCGGTGTCGCTCGATCCGGACGCGGTGCGCGACGAAAAGCTCAAGGTGCTGCGCTCGCTGCGTCCGATGACGCCCGAGGACATCGTGCGCGACACGGTGCGCGGCCAGTACACGGCGGGCGCGGTGGACGGCGAAGCGGTCAAGGGCTATCTCGAGGAAGACAACGTGCCGGCGGGCAGCCGCGCGGAGACTTTCGTCGCGCTGCGCGCGCATATCAACAACTGGCGCTGGGCCAACGTGCCGTTCTTCCTGCGCACCGGCAAGCGGATGCAGAAGAAGCTGTCGGAGATCGTGATCGAATTCTCCGAACTGCCGTTCTCGATCATTCCGAGCGGTGGGCGCAACTATGGCAACCGTCTCGTGATCCAGTTGCAGCCCGAGGAGTCGATCCAGTTGCAGGTGCTCGCGAAGGAGCCGGGCAGCGGCATGCATATGCTGCCGGTCAGCCTGAATCTGGACTTGCAGCAGGCGTTCGCCGAGCGTCGCGCGGAGGCGTACGAGCGTCTGCTGATCGATGTGATCCGCGGGCGTCTGACGCACTTCATGCGGCGCGACGAACTCGAAGCGGCATGGGCGTGGGCCGAGCCGATTCTCGACGGCTGGGCGAAGTCCGGCGAGCGGCCGCGCTCGTATTCGGCGGGCACCTTCGGGCCGGCGGCATCGACCGCGCTGATGGCGCGTGAAAATGCGGTGTGGTCGGAAGAGGAACAGTAAGTCTTCGGTTTTGGAAGCAATGATGAAAGGGGCGCGCGGTCCTGAGGACGGCGCGCCCCTTTTGCATCCGGCGAATGTATTGGGCCGCAATTGCTGGAATCGCCGGCATTGATGGTGCAGTGACGCATCTGCAGTTGCGCGCATCGACACGCATACAGAACGCCATGGCGCGGTGCTTAAGTGCGGCCGCCATGACGCTGCTCATATAGCCGCGATCAAGCAGCAGATCGGTGCGCGGCTGCAGTACATTGAGCCAGTACGCCCGTCAGTCAGCGTCTCTATTGGCACGCAATTCAATCTCAAAAAATAGGATAAATCGTATTTGCTAATTATTAACAAAATCGTTGATTAATTCCGACATCTCTTTTTAATTCGATTGACGATTTTTTGGCGCAACCCCTAAATTCCGGTGTCGATAACTGCAAATGCAACGGTTTCACCTCGTGCTTTTCAACCGGAATGGGATGTGTGTATGAATGCAGTGACAAAAAGTTTCACCGATGCGCTGCGCCACCCGAGCGCGCGTCTCAGTCAGCGTTTGCGGGTCTGGGTCGGGATACCCGAACACGACTTCGATGTCGTCAGGTTCCGGGTGCGCGGGGGATTCTGCAACGACTATACAGCCGATGTAACGGTGACTTCGTCACGACTCGATATCGACGGCAAGCAGTACGTTGGACGGCGAGCGGGGCTGCAGATCGACGAACGCGTGGCCGTGCCGTCGGTCAACTATGTTGACCCCGTCGATCATGAAGCCGCCACCTTCAACGGCGTGATCACGCGCATCAAACGGATCGGCGTAAGCCGCGACGAAGCCACCTACCGGCTACGTATCGAGCCGCGCTTTGCTGCCCTCTGCAAGCGGATCGTCAAGTCGGACACCTTCAAGGACGTGACGCTGCAGGAGTTGATCAGACAGGCGCTGGTCGATCGCAAGAACTTCGACGCATTCGACGTGGAGTTCCAGATAGAAGGGCTGCAGGAAAAAATGGAAGAAGTAGTGATGTACGAAGAGTCATTATGGAACTTCATCACCCGTCACTGCCGCCGCAAGGGCGTTTTCTGGTTTTACAAGCAGGGGCGAGGCAAGAGTGGCCGGCTCGATACGATAGTCTTTGCCAACGATCCACTCGCCTATGTCCGTTCAGTCGATGTCCCGTTTATCCCGGATTCGGGCCTTTCGGCCGGGTGTCACGAGGCGGTACTGTCGCTCAACGACGCGCGTGCCCTTGTGCCCGCCACGATCGAGCTGTATGAGCGGAACTACCGGACGCCCGAGGACCCACTACGGGCAACGGCGAACATCTCCAGCGAAGCAGACGACCGCTCGGTGTTCGGACAGATCAGCCGCAGCGCAGAGTTCCACCTGACGCAACGGCAGGGCGAGGCACTCACGCAGACGCGACGTGACGAACAGATTGCGCGCCAGGTGACGCTCTCCGGCACGACGAACGCCTTGGGCATTGCGCCGGGCGTCGTGATGAAAACGACCAATGTGAAGGTGCCTCGCGCTGAATACGGGTTCGTGATCACGTCGATGGTCATGAAAGGCAGTCGCACGAAACCGGCACACGCCCGCTTCAAGGCGATGCCTGCGCATCTGGCCTACAGGCCGAAATTCGACTATGAGCGGGACTGGCGTTTTCTGAAAGGTCCCGTCGCAGGCGTTGTCACGACTTTTGATTCGACGCCCTACGGATGTATGGACGAGCACGGTCGTTACCCCGTCCTGCCGAAGTTCCTGCAGGGTGCGGGCAACACCGACCGGCAACTGCTGAAACTGCGCCTGCTGCGCGTGTCGTCATCGGATCAGGGCGGTTTGCATGCGCCTTTGCTGCCGGGGACCGAAGTGTTGCTGGAGGGCGCGCACGCGGATGTGGACCGTTTGCATATCACCGGCGCCCTGCATGACTATGCGCACCGCGATCCGGTTCGGAGTACGGATGCGTTGTATAGCTATGCCATCTGGCGTTCTCCATTGCTCGGTGCCGAGGTCGTTTTCAACGATCTGAAGGACAAGGAAAGCGCACGCCTCGCAACGGTGTACAGCCAGTCGGCGGTGAACCTCGGTTATCTGCTCGATAGCAAAAAGCTGCCGCGCGGGACGGGCTACGAGGCGACGACCCTGGCGTGGGCGACCATGCGCGCAGCGAAGGGACTGTTCTTTTCGGCGGACGCGGCATCAGGGGCCGACACGCAACACCTGGACATGCCCGCCGCCGTCGCGCAGCTAAAGGCGGCTCTTCAGCGCGTGACGGATCTAGCAACGGCGACAACACAGGCTGGGGCCGATCCTGCCGATCGTGCCACCCAGTCGGCGTTGCTCGACGGGCTGAATGAACTGCGCGACGCGGGGTTGCTCGCCAGCGCCCCCGGCGGCATGGCGTTCGTCACGCCGAAATCGATGCAGCACTCGGCGGGGCAGAACGCGATCGTTACGGCAGGCCAGGATATGGACGTGAGTGTCGTCCAGCGCCTGCGCATGGCGGTGGGCGGGATGATCTCGCTGTGCGCGCACAAGCTCGGCATCAACCTCACCGCTGCGAAGGGCAAGTTCACGGCCTCGGCGCTCACTGATGGCATGGACCTGTTCGCGAAGCAGCAGGTCCGCATTGCCAGCGAAAGCGCAGACATTCAGCTTGCCGCGAAAACGAAGATCGCGCTCAACAGCGGCGGGGCCTCGCTTGAAATCGAGGGCGGCAGCATGACGTTCCGTTGTCCCGGTGCGTTCAAGATCAAGGCGGGCTCGTTCACGTTCGTCGGTCCCGACAACGTGCCGACCCAGTTGCCGTCCCTGCCGAAAAGCAGCCTGAAGATTTCCGATCCGTATTCGTCATCCCACTGAAGCCATGATTATCAGCCCTCCCTTTCTTCCGGCGTCGGGCCTCGCGGCTAGCGATGCGTCGAAACCGGATCCCATGATGGACTTCGTCGACCAGTTCGAGATCGGTCATCACGGAGTCTGGCCGGTCACCTTCGACCGGCGTTCTCATTGCGCTATCCATCTGAATCCTGGCACGCGGGGTGCGGGCCTGGCAGAGCCGGTGCGCGCGATCGCCGATGGAGAAGTCGTCGCATATCGCGTTTGCAAGAACGCTGTCTCGGACGGCACGCCCGATTCGGCGACCGGGCTGCCCGTGCTGAATTCGAACGCTGGCTTCGTCCTGCTGCGGCATAAGACCGATACCGGCGACGGACGCACGATTACGTATTACTCGCTCTACATGCACCTGAAGGACATGACTAACCAGGACGACATCGTCCCCCAGCCTAACGACCCGCCGGAAACCGGCTCGGCGAACGCGTTACCCAAATGGCTGCTTGATACGGCGGGGGGCAAGGACGGGGTGGTCCAGATGGGCGGCACGAAGAAGGTGTACCGCAAGGACGTGCTCGGCTACATAGGTCAGCATCAAGGTGTCTCGCATCTGCACTTCGAAATCTTCATGGCAGACGACGATTTCACAGCCTGGTTCGACAAGGTACAGATCGGCGTGAAACAACCGGCTCAGCCGACCACGGCCGACTACTGGGGGCACAGCTACTTCGTCATTTCCGGCCCGCAGGAGTTTTATCCGCAGCCTGCGGGTATGGATGAGAAGTGGTTTCCTCTCGTGCCGGGGGGCTCGCTTGGCGCAGGCGATACGCTCTATGTGGAGGCTTGGTTCAACAAGGGGCGGCGCTTTGCGCGCGCGTGGATCGATAGGGGCGGCAGCGGCAAAGTGACACTGCTCACGCCCGACCCCATTGCTGATCCATATGACAGCGGGACCGACAGCCACCACAACCCAAAGCGCTATGAATACGATTTGTGTGATCGTGCGATGGCGCTCTATCCGGCGTGCCCGAGTGATGGCTATGAAATGCTGCGGTTCGGACGCATTCTCTCTGACCATCCGACGTTGACAGGGGCGGCATGTGCCACATGGATCGCAGTGCCATTCGACGAAAACGGCACGCTGGGCTATGTCAACATCGCGCCGGATGCGATCAAGAAGCTGTCCGACGCGGATTTTCCATTCTTCACGGGATGGCAAAAGGTCGATGGCGACAACACGCCGTTCAACGACGCCGGACGATGTGATTACGCCACGCTTTGCGGGTTGACCTGCATCCAGGATTCGATGCCATCGGCGCAACCTCTCGAAGTCGATCCAAACAATAACAATGAGGTCGACCTGCAGCTTGCCAGTTACGTGCAGAACACAGATGGTGTAGACGAAAAGCTCCGGGGGATGGTGTTCAAGGCGCGCAGCGAGTGGGATCCGTCCAACAACGAAGAGCGCTACAAGGATTTGAACGACCCATATGGGTTCTTCGGCAAGCAGAAAGATACCAATCCCGATGGATACGCCAAGTTCACCGATTTCCTGAGCAAGTTCCAGTTTCTGAACAAGACGCCGCTTGCCGGGCAGCAACTCTGGTTTTTTCACCCGCTGGCGTTTATTCGGCACTTTAGGAAGTGCGGGTGGCTTAATGCTCAGGAAATGGCAGAGTGCTTCCCGCGTAGCTTGCTGCAGTTAGAGTTGGCTCAATTTCGACCATCAAAGCTCGCGTGGAATAGCGCGCTTTCACATGCGGAGAAATGGAATAAATCGTTCAATATAGGAACAAGGAAGTATGGAATTAATTCGATTCGTCTATTGCATTTTTTGTCGCACGTTATTCCTGAGACCGGCAGACTGAGCTTGGTCAAGGAGGTTGGTGGTGAGCACAAATCTTATAACCCTTATTATGGGCGAGGGCTTATTCAGCTAACGCACCTCGAAAACTATACGTCTTATGGGAGTTTTCGGAAATTTCATTCCGAAGTCGTGCCCGAAAAATTTCATGCACTTGGATGGAATCCTGATGTCTTGATCGCTAAAGACAATAGTGGTGCACAAAATTCTGATAATTGTGTCGATAGCGCTTGCTTTTATGTTGTGAAACGAAGTGGAATGCTATCGCACGTGGATTCTGGTGTTGCGCAGAACGACGCGATCAGGGTAAGTAAAGATGTTAACGGTTATGTGGCTATCGAAAATCTTAATGGATTGGAGGTTCGTCTTCAATCGATCGTGTATTTGCGAAATATTCTTACTGACGAGATATTCAAAAGTGAGCAGGTGGCCATAATTTTTGAGTGGCGGAGAAACTCTCAAAAAGAACCGGTCTTGGACGCGCAGGGTGTTCCCGTTATGGAAGGCCACCCACCGCATCAGCATCCGAAAAAGAAATTTTACAAAACGACTCACACCATCAATGCATCTATTGAACGGCAGATCCCTTAATGAAAAAAAAACTTAGCCAACTATGCGCCGTCGCTGTCATATTGCTGCCAGCAGTCGCACACTGTGAAGTTTCAGAGGAGATATATTGCTTCGATTCCAACGGGACGGGATCAAAGAATTTCGGCCTTCATGTTTTGTACGACGATGCCGCAAAGTGGTCTGGAGCTTTTGTGAAGTATCGCGGTGCGAAATCGGCAATAACGTTGGTATCAAAAAATGAAGAACCGGAAGAGATTAGTCCGGGACGTCCAGATCAGGTGACAACCACATGGTATGAAGTCTACGGAGGAAAAATCACAGGGGAGTATGAAATGATGAGTCAAGGTGCAAATATATATTCCATGATTTACAAGAATTATGGGAATCGCAAGCAGATTTCGTTTATTTTTGATCCCGAGGCGCTAGCGAAGAATGGCTCTGAATGCATTTGGTGATATGGCGAGCCCTTTTATTTGCGCAGGGAGGTTGCTTTCCACCGCAAACGACAATCCAATGACGAATCAACGTTCATGATTTTTTAATTTTTATTACATTGTTTTTTTCTCTGGACTGGCGTGCGCTTGCGGGACTGATGCGCAACGCGAGAAGATGACAGAAAAGCTGTACGCAGACGCGGAAATGCAGAAATTTGTTTGTGGCGAAAGCGACTCGTGCTCCATGGAAGATTTCAAGGCCGGGCTGCAATTTCAAAAATACGAAGGTCGATTCAACGGACAGGCCCTTTCGGTGTGCCTGGTTGAGCCGATCTTGACGGCGACCAACTTCTACACCGGAGTATTCGTTGGGAAAAATGGCGGCTATGCGTTTCAATTTATCTCGTATGGAACCGCGTCAAAGTCCGGCTCAACAAGGCCGGGATTCTAACGATTCTTGAGTACAGTACCAGCGATCCAGATAATCCGGACTATTCGTTGAATCAATATTTGTGGAATGGTCAGGCGTTCATCTTCTATCACACGGTGCCACTGCGTAACTGAACCCACAACAAGTTAGATGAAATCCCCCATCCGCAAAGGCGACAAACTCGAACACGGCGGCGAAGTCACCGGCGGCTCACCATGGTTCGAAGTAATGGGCCGCCCGCTTGCCCGGAAGGGCGACGAGGCGATCTGCGAGCAGCGCGGGCCGACCGCAATCGACGAGGGTTACGCCAAATTTCCCGATCGCGACGGCAAGGAGGTTGCCTTCCATCATTACCGCTGCGCGTGTGGCTGCCGTCTGCTCTCGTCGCTCATGAATTTCAACATCGAGTAATGCCAGTTGATCTTTCTCCCGCCGGACGCCCCAGCGGGTATCCGCCCAGAATGCGTTTCTGGCCATGGGCGGCAAAGTGGTTCGTGTGCAACGTGTTCGGTTCGGTGTGTGTGCTGCTTGCGTGGCCGAAGGGTGAGCCTGCGCGTGGTCTCGAATTCTGGAGTTGGATTGTCGGAGCACCGAACGGCGTGTTTCTGGTCCTGCTCGGCTTGGCCCGGGCAGGTTACGAGATCCTGTGGTATCGCTCGTACTGGCGCAACCATCATCGCGACCGCTGGCTTGCGGAAAAAATCCGGCTCGCACAGCGCCCGCTGCATGTAGTTGGTGCCGGGTATTGCCTGCCGCTCGCGGGCAAATCCCTTGTCGGCGTTCTTGCAGACAAGCAGTCGCTCCTGAAGATGCAGAGCCCCCGACATGGCTCAGGTAAGGTCTCGTGCAGCCGCTTTGAGGACCGTGACCCCCTGCTGGCCGGGCTGCCAGTGGCGGGTGAAGACGATAGCGAGGGCGACGACGCTGGCGTGCTGGTGAAGGTTGCTCCCGCTGTCCAGATGATCCGTGTTGCGCTTGAACCGCTGGTCGGCAATATTCAAGCGCTGACCCGATACGAAAAGCCTTACTGGCCGCAGGTACGCGTGCTGGCCGTGCCGGAGACTGCCGACCTGTACGTGGCCCATGTTCGGGAGGCTTTGCGGCTGGCTGCGCTTCCACCACTCGATGTTCAGGCTGTCCCCGCGACCGATGGTCTGCTCGTGGCCGACAGCTGGCTCGACGCGCGCGAGAGCCGTCCGCTTCTTGCGGTCGCCGCAGCATGGTACGACGATGCCATCGACGAAGGCTGTGCCGAAGGCAGCGTCGCCGTGCTGCTCGATCCCGGTTACTTTCGGCTTCCGCCCGAAGTCCGCCGCAAGGCTGTGTTGCACCGTCCCGTCCAGGCCATCAATGGCGAGGCCGAGTACGGTTTTGCGAATGCCGCGATCTGGGGCAAGGCCAAGGCCGCAGCGGTGACGCGTGCGTGGATCACGCGCCCGGTTGAGCACAGCGGCCGCGCGCTCGCTGCCGCCGGTTTTCAGGCCGCGTCGAAGGACGCCGCACAGCACAGGCTCGATCGCATTGTCGGCAACATGGGCGCGGCAAACAGCCTGCTGGCGATTGCAGCTGCCATTGAGGCCGGTGCCACGGTCGGCCCACAACTGGTGGTCGATGGCCTGCAGTCAGCCATCCTCCACGTCATACCGGCAGAACAAACCAACGCTTCCACGCATGACGACTCCCCAAAATAACCTGCGGAACATGGCGCCCGAAGCCGTCGCCAGCAAACCGGCTCCGAGCCGCGTGGCGATCTGGGGCATGCCCCTCGCAGCGCTCGTCCTCGCCATTGCCGCCCTCCTGGTGGTCTGGTTCGGGAATGACCGTCTTGGCATCGCTGATGGCGCACTTCGCACGCAGCTGTTGATCGGTATTCCGGTCGTGCTGGTTGTCGTTGTGATCGCCCATCTGTTCGCGGTATCGACGGGTGCATACGGCGGGGCCGCCAGACTGTTCCGCGCTGAAACCGGCGACCGCACGAACGCGGCGAAGCCGCCCAGGCGCGATGCGCGACTGCAGCGCGTGTACGAGGAACTACGTGTTTCGCGCGGCTGGCGCTGGCGCCACCGCCCACGCTGGCTGCTGGTGCACGGCACGGACGAGCGCATCGACCAGGTTGCCCCCGGCCTGAAACAGGCGGGGGTCATGCAAGTGGCCGACGCCATTCTGGTACACGCGTCGCCGGACGGCATCGACAGGCAGAGGTGGCTGAGCCAGATCAGACGGTTACGGTGGCGCTACCCGGTCGATGCCATGGTGCATGTCACCCGCGCGGGCGATCCCGAAACTGAACTGCCGCGCACGCTGTCGGTAATTGCGACGGCGCTGGGCTGGGCCGCGCCGGTCACGTTCCTGCATCCGGTCGCCACACATGGCAGCCAGCCCGAACAGTTCGATGCTGTGGGTACGTTCATGCGGAACGATTCACATCGACAGACGGAGTTCGCCGCCATGTTGCCGGCGCTGCTTAACTCGGTCGAGCAGAGGTCCGCGGCCGCGGGCGTTCACCTTTGCACCCGGAATGACCTTCGGGCGACAGGGTTGATGGAAATCTCGAAGTATTTGGGCGAGCATTGCGAGCGCATCGTCAATGGCTTGCGGACGCTGGCTGCGTCGCACTGGCTACGTGCGCCGCTCGCGGGCATCATGTTCGCACCAGTTTTTCCGGGCCCTGTCGTCGCTCCTGAGCCGGTGACCAACGGTGATGGGATGTCTGTCCAGCCTATCGACGTGTCGTCAGCAGTCACGGTCGAACGCGCACAGCCTGCCGCGGTGCTGCCGGTGTGGGGCGCGATCGCGAGTGGATCGTCCGATTACCGAGGCCGACGCGTCGGGTTCTACTGGCCCAACGCGCTGGCCACACTCGTTACGGCGGTAGCAGTTGCCTGGTGCGTATGGATGACCCTGTCGTTCATCGGGCAACAGCAACTGATGCGCGAAGCCAGACAGGTTGCGCAGACCGCCGTCGATGCAAAGCCTCAAGCGGCCGATTCCTGGCGCGCCCAGCTTGCGCTCCAGCAATTGATGGAAAAACTCGAATATCGCCAACATTCCGGCGCGCCTTGGTACCTGCGCGCGGGCCTGTCGCGTAACGACGATCTTCTCGCGACGCTCTGGCAGCCGTACCGTATCGCCGCGACCGGCAACCTGCAGGCGCCGGTCGTGCGAACCATCACCGATCTGCTCAAAGCCGCGGGCAATGCTCGCGCCGACGCATTGCAGTCCCGCGACATGCGTGGCAGCACTTACGACGCACTGAAGTCTTACCTGATGCTCGGCGATCCCACTGGTGCCGACGCCGCATTCCTCCGTCACACGCTCGTCTCCCTGTGGCGACGTCCAGTAGAAATGTCCGAAGGCGAGCGGGACGATACCGGTCGTCGTCTTGCAGCTTTCTACGCCGATCACCTGAATGCGCATCCCGAATGGCGCATCGTGCCCGATGCGAGCCTTGTGAATGCGACCCGCAACATGCTGGTCACGCAGATGGGACTCGCGTCCGCCGACGACACCGTGTACCGGCGCATCCTCGACGAGGTCAAAGGCAAATATGCGGATGTATCGCTTGCGACGCTGCTCAACGGCGCCGATGCAAAGGGGCTCTTCAGCAGTTCGCTAACTGTGCCGGGCATCTACACGCGGGCAGCGTGGGACGGCATGATCGCGGACGCCATCGACAAGGCCGCAAGCGAGCGACGCGTGAGTGGCGACTGGGTGTTGACCGGCGCGCAGCCGTCGCAGACCATCGGTAACACGCTTGCACAGGGGTCGATCCGCACCGGCGCCGCGAGCGATGAAAAGCGGGCCGCCGAAGCACTGAAGCAGCGGCTTACAGCACGCTACTTCGCGGAGTACACCGCGGCCTGGCAGACCATGCTCAACAGCCTCCAGTGGCAGCCAGCGACGAACCTGAATGGCGCAATCGATCAACTCACCCGCCTCGCCGACGCGCAGACCTCGCCGCTGATCGCGTTGATGAAGTCGGTGCAGTATCAGGCACAGGCGGGACGCCCCTCGCAGGCACTCACGGACAAGCTGGTACGCAAGGCGCAAAGTCTGATCCCCCAAGGGGACTTTCTGCAGGGCGTCGGCAACGACGACAACGCGCAGGCATCGACCGTCAATCCGCTGGACAAATCATTCGGCCCGCTGCTCGCATTGATGGGAGAGACTGGCGGCGCCGCGACGGACGGCGCGAACGGCACAAGCGTCAACGCAGGGACGTCGGCGAATATCGCGTTGAATGGCGTGAGCCTGTCACGCTATCTGACGGCCCTCACGACGATGCGCCTGAAGCTGCAGCAGATCGCGAGCAGTCCCGACGCGCAGGCGATGGCGCGCTCGCTTGCACAGGCAGTATTTCAGGGCAAGCTCTCCGAGTTGTCGCAAGCCCGCGATGACGCGGCACTGACAGCCGCAAGTCTCGGCTCCGCATGGGCGGGTTTCGGCAAGGCGGCGTTTGAGCAGCCGCTCGAAGCCGCGTGGCAAACGATCCTGCAACCGGCCGCGGCAAGCCTGAACGAAGCATGGCGCACCAGCGTCGCCGCACCGTTCAATGCCGCGATGAGCGGTCGCTACCCATTCTTCGATACGCAGGCCGATGCATCCTTCGCCGAACTCGGCCGTTTCGTGCGTCCCGACACCGGACTGATTGCCCGTTTCATGTCGACGCAACTGGCAGGTGTGCTGAAGCTCGAAGGCGATCACTGGGCGCCGAACGAACTGGCGCCGCAGGCACTGCAATTCGATCCGAAGTTTCTTGCGGGGCTGCGCCAGCTATCGACGGTCGGCGCGCAGTTCTACATGAAGGGCGATGCCAACGAACGCTTCGAGATCATGGCCTTGCCGACGCCGAACGTGACGCGCTCGGAACTGTCGATCGACGGCAAGCAGATCGTCTACTTCAACCAGCAGGAAAGCTGGACGCCGCTCGCATGGCCCGGTGACGGCCTCAACGGGCACGCCGGTCTGACGTGGCAGACAATCAACGCGGGCCTCAGGCAGGCGTTCGATTCGACGGGCGACTGGGCGTTCCTGCGCCTGCTCGCGAAAGCCGACGTGAAGCAACTGGACAGCACCCGCTACCAGCTCATGTGGAACGATGCGAATGGTGACCCGTTGCGCTACGTGCTGCGCACGCAGGTCGGAGCCGGTCCGCTCGAACTGCTGAAGCTGCGCGGGTTCCAGATGCCCGAAAGAATTTTTGTTGTCGGCAAGGCGGGGGCCGCACCGATGCTGCCTCCGCTGCCCACGGAGCTACAGCCATGACGGGGCGCGGGTTGTGCCACTAAGGTTTGGCCCGTCGACGCGGCTGTGGCAGGTCATCGATCCCGTGCGCAACGGGGCGGTCGGCCGCGAGCAGACAAAGCGAGGCGTCGCAGGCAAAAAGCGTCAACCAAAAAGCCCGCGCCGCATGCAAAAAAACCATCCATTGCGCGGGCAAATTCCAATTACTTCCGCAACGAATTCATATCCACCACAGCCCGATACTTCGCATCGCTCTTGAACATCCGCTCGTACGCATCATCGATCTTTTGCATCGGAATTATCTCAATATCAGAAATAATCCCATGAGGTGGTAATTCCGCTCGACGTAACCGGTACGGTGCAGATGGACAAGGCGCTTTACGATCGCGTCGCGCATGATCCGGCGAAGCGGACCCTCATCACGCAACTGTTCAGGAAGCTGAACGGCTATGGTTTCGACGGCAAGAACGGCTTCGAGACGAACCGGAATTTCACGACGAACTCTGGATTTGCAGAAGGCCTTCGCCGAACGTCGCGCGAAGGCCTACGAGCGTTTGCTGATCGATGTAATCCGCGGGCGTCTGACGCACTTCATGCGCCGCGACGAACTCGAAGCGGCATGGGCGTGGGCCGAGCCGATTCTTGACGGCTGGGCGAAGTCCGGCGAGCGGCCGCGTTCGTATTCGGCGGGCACCTTCGGGCCGGCGGCATCGACTGCGCTGATTGCGCATGAAAATGCGGTGTGGGCGGAAGAGGAACAGTAAGTCGCGGGTTTCAGAAGCAATGGTAAAGCGGCGCGCCGTCTTGGAGATGGCGCGCCGCTTTACCATTGGGCCGAACATCGTGAGCTGGATACCATGCTTATTCCGCGCATCGATGATGCGGTGAATGACTGGGGCAGCATCACAGGTTGATTTCGTCCAGCGTGCGTCTATGATGATTTGCCCTGGCCGTGGCACGGCGGCATTTCAAAGAGGCATCGATGAGGCGAATTCTGATGGCATTGATCTGCGCAGCGAGCGTGACCACCGTTGTTCATCACTCCGCTTACGCCGGCAACACGCTCAATGCCCCGGCGGGTCCGCCGAAAATCATCATCGATAGCGACTACAACACGCTCAGCGACGACGGTCAGTTGGGCGTGATGGCCGCGCAATTGCAGGCGCAGGGTTCACTGAAAGTACTCGGCATTACCGTGGTGTCCGGCAATCAATGGCTGAAGCAGGGCGTTGCCGATGCATTGAAATCGGTCGAGCGCCTCGGTGTTGAAAACCAGGTCGGCGTGTACGCAGGCGCCAATTACCCGCTATCGCACGACTTCGCGACGATTCGGGCGGAGCTGAAAGCATTCCCCGGCGGCGACGGTTATCTCGGCGCATGGAATACGCCCGAGCCGAAATCGGATAGCGACCTCGTCGCGCCACCAGATGGTTTTGCGACCCATACGAAGGTGCAAAGCCAGAGCGCGGTGGATTTCATCGTCGAGTCGGTGAAGCGCTATCCCGGCGAGGTGACGATACTCGCGATCGGGCCGCTGACTAACATTGCATTGGCGACGCGCGCGCATCCCGAGATCGTGCCGCTGATCAAGCAAATCATTTATATGGGCGGCGCGATCGACGTGCCCGGCAATACCACGCGAACCGCCGAATTCAACTGGTGGTTCGATCCCGAAGCGGCGAAAACGGTTCTGCATTTGCCGATCAAACAGGTGGTGATTCCGCTCGACGTGACCGATACCGTGCAGATGGACAAGGCACTTTACGATCGGGTCGCGCATGATCCGGCGAAGCAGACCATCATCACGCAACTGTTCAAGACGCTGAACGGCTATGGTTTCGACGGCAAGAACGGCTTCGAGACGAATCCCAATTACACGACGAACATCTGGGACACGCTGACGCTCGCGTATCTGATGCATCCATCGTTCGCGACGCAGACGGTCGACGAGTGGGTGGACGTGGATACGAGCTTCGGCACCAATGACGGCAAGGCAACCGGCTATACGAGTTCGCCGCCGGCGGGTTTGCGGAAGATGACGGTCGTCAAACGCTTCGACAATCCGGCCTTCTTCGATTTCTACGTGGATCTTCTGACGCGGCCGGTACCGGTCAAGCTACCGGACTGATACGCGCGTGACGAGTACCGCGCGCCTGCTCCCGCTTTACGCGGGATGCAGGCCACGCAGCAATTGACGCACGTGCGACAGATCCTGCTCGACATGTCCGGCGTTTTCGAACAGCTCCGCGAGCCAGTCGACGAATGCACGCACGCGCGGCGACACACGACGGTTCTTCACATACGCGACCGACACCGGCATCGGCACGGGTTTCCATTGCGGCAGGACTTCGCGCAGCATCCCCGAGTCGAGAAACGGCTGCGCGGCGATTCGCGCGGGCTGAATCAGACCGAGGCCTTGCAATCCGCAATTCAGATACGCCTGTTCGTCGCTGACCCGAACGAAGCCGTCGAGCTTGACGCTGAGCGCTTCGCCATCCACTTCGAAATCGAAGTCGCATTCGCGGCCGTTATGCGGCGAGATGAAATTGACCGCGACGTGCGCGCGCAAATCGTCGAGATCGGTGGGCGTGCCATGACGGGCCAGATAGACCGGACTCGCGCAGGTCACGTGTTCGAGCGTGCCGAGGTGCCGCGCGACGAGATTCGAATCCGGCAATTCGCCGAGCTGGATGCTGCAGTCGATTGCTTCGGAGATCAGATCGACGCTGCGATTGCTGACACCGATCGCGAGATCGAGATTCGGATAGCGGGCATGGAAGTCGTCGAGTGCGGGCAACACGATTGCGCTGGCGACGGCGCTGGGCATTTCGATACGCAGACGGCCGGCCAGGTTATCGGTGGCATGACGGATGCTGGCTTCCATTTCGTCGATGTCGGCGAGGATTTGCGCGCAACGTTCGTAATAGGAAGCGCCTTCCGGCGTGACGCTTAGACGGCGTGTCGTGCGCACGAGGAGCGCTGTTCCTAGCAGCGCTTCCAGGTTCTGGACGATGGTGGTTGCCGTCGCGCGCGGGATGTTCAGGGATTCCGCTGCGCGGGTGAAGCTGTTGGTGTCCACGATCCGGATGAATGTGCGCATGGCGGTTATTCTGTCAATCATGGGGTGGGGCTCCAATTGAAGTGGCTTTTTTCCGCGAAGCTTTTTGCCTGCGGCGCCTTGGTTTTTTCGTTGTTCTTTTGGTTTTTGGCCTTTCCTTGATTTGTTATTGGTCTATTAGCGCTGCCCCTGTGCGGGGCGGCACCTACTTTCTTTGCGGCTGTGTACAGACTGGAGACATCGCTGACAGGTGTACGGGGACATGGTTGACACTTTCGGGCAATCGAACGCCCGGAATCATTCATGCCCTGGAACGTAAAAGACACCATGAGCCTCCGAGAGGAATTTGTTAGTCTGGCCAGCGAACAGACCCTGAGCTTCAGTGAGCTATGCCGGCGTTTCAACATCAGCCGCCAGACCGGCTACAAATGGCTGCAACGCCACGCGGCGCATGGCCCCGAGGGCCGTCCGATCGCTCGCGCCGCCCGCATGAGAGCCCCACGCGCTCACCGGATGCGATCGTCGCACTCGTGCTCGAGCTGCGCCGCGAGCACGGCTGGGGCGGGCGCAAGATCCAGCGACGCCTGCGCGATCTGGGTCACGCGCAGGTGCCCGCGCCAGCCACCATCACCGAGATCCTGCGCCGTCACGGCCTGCTCGACGAACAGGAGCGCGCGCAGCGCCAGCACTGGCAGCGCTTCGAACACGAGTACCCGAACTCGTTGTGGCAGATGGACTTCAAGGGCGACTTCCCCACCCTGGAGGCAGGCCGTTGCAGTGCGCTAACGGTGCTCGACGATCACTCGCGCTTTAACGTCGTGCTGGCGGCCTGCGCGCGAACCACCACGCAGGTCGTGCAGGGCGAACTGGAGCGGGCGTTCCGCTGCTACGGGCTGCCTTCGCGTATCAATACCGACAACGGCGCGCCCTGGGGCTCGCCCAGCGCACCGGGACAACTCACCGAACTGGCCGTGTGGCTGATCCGGCTGGGTATCCACGTGAGCTACAGCCGGCCCTACCACCCGCAGACCAATGGCAAGGACGAGCGGTTTCATCGCTCGCTGAAGGCCGAGGTGTTGCAGAGGCATGCATTTACCACGCACGCCCACGTGCAGCAGCAACTGGAACGATGGCGTCACGTGTACAACAACGAGCGACCCCACGAAGCGCTGGCCATGGCCACGCCGCTCTCCCGTTACCGGCCCAGCCCCCGGAGCGTGCCCTCAACGCTGCCCGAGCCGCAATACAGCGCCACGGACGAGGTCCTGCAGGTCAATTCGAATGGTCTGGTGCGTTTCAGGGGCCGCGCGCTGCGCCTGTCGATTGCACTCAAAGGACTACGCGTGGCGGCCCGGCCCACAAACGACGAAGACGGCGTGATCGAGTTCTGGTTTGCCCATCATCGTGTCGCCAGACTTGACCTGAACCAGCCCGCACCCATGACCATCATGTGTCAACGATGTCCCCGTACGGGTGTCAATCATGTCTCCAGTCTGTACACAGCCGCAAAGAAAGTAGGTGCCGCCCCGCACAGGGGCAGAGCTAATAGACCAATAAAAAATCAAGGAAAGGCCAAAAACCAAAAGAACAACGACAAAACCAAGGTGCCGCAGGCAAAAAACCGTTAACTAAAG